>DAOUAY010000544.1:0-27240 GCA_034432995.1 Anaerolineae bacterium
GGGAACACTGGCGGCAGATCACACGTCATAAAGACGTAAGCGCATAAAAGCGCACAGTGTTTTCAGATTCAAGTAAGGAGGGAACTAAAATGTTGACCAAGAGAATGGGTTTGCTCACTTTGTTATTGGCGTTGCTGCTGGTGGCTGCACCAGTGACAGCGCAGGGGCCAGGTCCGCAGCACTCCGATCCGACGTGGCAGGCGACGTATTGGAACACCGCGAACCTGTCAGGGACGGCGGTCTTGCAGCGCGCCGAGGCCAACATCGACTACAACTGGGGCAACGGTTCGCCTGCGACGGGCATCGTCAACACCGACAATTTCTCTGCACGGTGGACGCGCTACATCGACGTGACGCCCGGCGCCTACGTGTTCACGGCCACGGCGGACGACGGCATCCGCGTCTGGGTGGATGATGGCATCATCATCGACCAATGGTACGAACGCCCCACGACGACGTACACCGTCGAGAAATACCTCGGTGCAGGCCATCATCTCATCAGAGTCGAATACTTCGAAAAGACCGGTCTCGCCGTCGCCAGGCTGCAATGGCAGCTCAAGAGCCAGCCGCCGGCGATCACCCAATGGCGCGGCGAATACTTCAACGACATCACACTCGGCGGGACGCCCGCGGTGGTGCGCAACGACGCTGCGATCAACTTCGACTGGGGGACCGGCGCGCCCGCGCCCGGCGTGAATGCGGATCGTTTCTCGGTGCGCTGGACGCAAACGGTGAACTTCACCGCCGCGACGTACCGCTTCACGCTCACGGTGGATGACGGAGCGCGGCTGTGGGTGAACGGTCACCTGCTCGTGGACGCCTGGATTGATCAAGCCGCGCGCACGTACACCGGCGACATCTACCTGCCCAACGGCCCGGCGACTATCGAACTGCAATACTTCGAAAATGCAGGTCACGCGATCGCCAAGCTCGCGTGGAGCGGCGGTGGGACGACGCCCCCCACGCCGACACCTCCGCCCGCCGGGACCGTCATCGTGGATGATCGGGATGCCGGCTTCACCAAGGGTGGACCGGCGGCTGGATGGCGCTACGAAAAGGAGGGCTACAACAACACCCTCACCTGGACGACGAACAACTACAACGCCAACTCGAACTACAACTGGGGGCGCTGGTATCCAAAGTTGGCGGCCCGGAAGTACGAAGTCTTCGTCTACATCCCGCACCGCTTCAGCACCAGCGGGCAAGCGCGCTACTGGATCAACCACGCCGATGGCTACACGCTGCGCATCGTGGATCAATCGGCTTACAGCAACCAGTGGGTGTCTTTGGGCGCCTATCGCTTCCGCGGGACGCGCGACGATTACGTCTCCCTGGCCGATGTGACCTTCGAGACCACCCGCTCCCGGCTCGTCGCCTGGGACGCGGTGAAGTGGGAGCCGCGTTAAGCGCCATCTTTGCCGCCAGATTAACCTGCGCAGGAGCCAGACTACAAAAGTCTCACGCGGGATCGTGTTGACCAGGCGCTTCGTCAAACGAAAAACGCGCCATATACACGTGTCTGCTGAGACTTTTGTAGTCTTTAGAACGCCAGATGCGCGAGCCTTGATCGTCCTATTGCCTTCAACAGAAAAAGTTGCTATAATATATATCATATAAAGGTCTTAATATTCTTTGTTACGTACCATGAGGAGAACGACGATGAAACGGCTTTATCTCTTACTCTGTATGATCCTCGTGATCAGCCTCTTCGCAGGCGCAACTCCGGCGTTGGCCGCCGAGACACGCTACACCGTCCAGCCAGGCGATACACTGTACAGCATCTCGCGGCGGTACAACGTCAGCGTGAGCGCGCTGGCGTCGGCTAATGGACTGACGATGAATTCGTGGCTGTACACAGGGCAGCATTTGGTGATTCCCGGCGTGGCTGCCGCGCCCGCTCAGTCGCCGGCTCAGGCTCCAGCCGCCGCACCCGCCACGGGCAACGTCTACACCGTGAAGGCGGGTGACACGCTGCTGACCATCGCCGCGCGGCATGGCCTGCGGGTAAGCCAACTAGCATCGGCCAATGGGTTAGCCTGGAACGCTTGGGTCTACGCCGGGCAGCGGTTGACCATTCCTGGAGCGGCAGCGTCACCCGCCCCGGCTGCCGAAACCCCTCCGGCAGAGACGCCCCCCACAGCGCCTGGCGGCGTCTACGTGGTGCAGGCGGGAGACAACCTCTTCCGCATTGGACTGCGGCACAACGTCAGTGTGCCCGCTCTTAAAGCAGCCAACGGGCTGTACTCCGATATCGTTTACGTGGGTCAAAAATTGAAAATCCCTGCTCCCGGCAGTGCGCCGGTCGCACAGCCTGTCGCCGCACCTGCGCCAGGACATGGTACGTCCGGCGAGAAGTGGATCGATGTGAACCTCTCGACGCAGACGATCACTGCTTATCAAGGCTATACAGCAGTGCGCTCGGCACTGGTTTCGACGGGCTTATGGGGTACGCCCACGGTTGTCGGTACATACTACGTTTACGCCAAATACGTCTCCGCGCCGATGTCCGGGCCAGGTTACTATCTGCCCAATGTTCCACACACCATGTACTTTCATAAGGGTTATGCGATTCACGGAGCCTATTGGCATAACAACTTTGGCACACCGATGAGTCACGGCTGTGTCAATCTTTCGCTACCAGATGCAGAATGGTTCTATTACTGGGCACCGATGGGCACGAAGGTGGTCACACACTACTGAGCCAGATGTAACGATGCGGTAACCCAGATAATCGCTAACTAAACGCCCTGCGGCTTAACTCGACTAAGCCACGGGGCGTTTTCTGTTGTATTTCAGTCCTTCAATGACTTCTCCCTGTTTATTGGAAACCCCTTGAACACCTCTCATTGAGTTAGGAAAAATTCCCGTTTAAGTGAGGGAAGATTCCTAACTCGACAAGGCGTCATTTCCGATCAAAGCACTTAAGATATAGGTGGTTTTCACGCTGTAGGTGAAACCGCAACCTAAACCATTGAGGAGTGTGAGTATGACTGACGAACTGACGCTGGAAATAGATGAGATTTACGCTAAGGCTTATGCCTATCTAATGAATAGGCGACGTGTACGGCTGGCACGCGCCGCTCAGTTGACCGAGCAGGCTTCAACAGCAGTAGTGCAGGATATAACTGAGCAGAACTCAGTAGAAAACGACGTGCAGACTGATGAAACTGCGTAACCCTCTCTACCCACCACTCGTTTGGCTATTAGCATTTGGTTTGCTGGCGCTCTACCAGTGTTGCCTAATCCCGAATGTTAAGGAAGCAGCCATCCAATGTCTACTGATGATTGGGAGATGGAGACGGTGATCATTCACGCGCAGCCCACACCGCTGCTGGCGGAACGCGCATTGAGAAATCAGGCGAAAGCCCAATGGACCTTCCTGGCTCAATCATAGACGCACAAGAGGAGGCGATGCAACGACAGTCCCAAGCAACACACCGTTTCCGGTATGAGGGGAAAAGACATGGTAAGACAAAAAGGGCTGTTTTCCCCTCATACCGTCAAGGCCGAAATCGCTGCTCAACCCTGGTTTTGGCGGTGTCAGACGGGATTTTGCGGGGGTTTTTACCCCGCATCTGCCCTGTTTTGGCCCTGGTACAGCACTTTGGGGTGCTCCGGGAGCTACCATCGCCGCAAAATCGCTGTTTACACCGTTACGGTATGGCAGAGACGCCAAACTGTCCGTTTTCCGGGCATACCGGAGCGGTTTTTTCACCCTGTTCAACCCTGCTCTTCCCGGAGGTGAACCGATGTCTAGCGAACTCAACACCGTCGTGCGTCACTTGATGGCCCTCGCCGGGGCAGACCCGCGCAAAGTGCGGCTGCCCGAAGGGAAATACAAGTTGCGCGTGCATAGCCAGCGCATCGGCGACGTGCGGCTGGTCACGGTGGCCCCCGGCAGGGGACGTTGCCCGAAGTGGACGCCCAGGACGTCGCCCACCTGTGCGCCGAGAATAACCTGCTGTTGTTACGCGGCGGCGTCATCGCGCCGCCCCGAACCAAGACGTTGTGGCTGGCCCTGGACGGCGTAGGCGCGGTGCCGCTCGTTCCGGCCTCTCCCAGGATCGAGAAGGCACTGCGCGCCCTGGTGCAGCGCCGGGTCGTCATCCAGGGGGAATGTGCGCCGCGCGGCATTGCTGTGCATACGGTGCAAGTCGCGCCGGAGACATAAGATGGAAGACTTTCTACCTACGGATTTGTTGATCCCACAGCCTCTATCAAACAGAGTCGAGGATGATGCCTACTTCAAACTGGCCTATCAATGTGCGCTGCCAGCTTTCGAAGCCTTGGCTGCCGGCTATCACGACACTGAGGCCCTGCTTGCCGTAGCCTTCAGTCCGTTGGTACACACATTGCTGGACTACATCGCGCCAACCGGAATATGGAGCGTTTTAGTCTTATTGCGTCGTTTGGTCGTGCCGCCACATCCACAGACGACGACGCACTTCAGCGCTCCCCGCGACGCCTCGAGATACTTGAAAACGCACCGGCGGCGGATGCGACTGGCTGCATTCGATCTACGGCCTGGTGGCAGCTCAGAGTTCAAGGCGTTCGCCTATGTACCACTCTACGATAGCCAGGGGCGCATCACCACGTTCAATACTGTGGCGCTCCCGCTGGTGGTCGCCGTGCTACAGGGTTGGGGAGCGACGTTGCTGGTCATTCACCCGCAGCCTACGAGGCAGTTACCTTTGGCCGCACTCCAAGCCCAGGCACAGGCGCAATGGACGGCTTTGATTCAAATCTAAACACGCAGGAGGAACAAATGGATTCACAACAACAGCTTTGTTTCGTCGGGTATATGACCCACGAAGACATGATAAGGCAGGAAATGACAGTCTGTGCGTCATACGGCCCTGTTCAAATCCTTGGTCAATCAAGGTTGGAGCAACTCTGTTGCAGCCTGATAGTCGTTGTCTTGCCACAGAAACAAAAAGAGCGCCAGCAAAGTGGCGCTCACAGAAGGCCATTACCGGACGCTCCGAATTCCAGGGCGTTATCGCAACGCCGTACAGGTTCACCCTGCACTAAGGTATCTTCGCAGCGGACTAACAGAAATCATTATACCACAACGGACATGCCAAAATCAAGTCAAATGGCGAATTTCGCCACGACTTTTCTCAACAAGGAGGTAATTTATGACAATAACTCAATCTGACCTGGTGTCAGGAACAGAACCGATGCGCAGCGGGGTGTTGTTACGCTGGGCGCAGTATTATCTGAACGAAGGATGTGCTGTACTGCCCATCATCGCCGGCGACAAACGGCCTGCCCTGGGCGATTGGCAGGTGTATCAGACTCGCCGTCCACGCGAAGATGAACTGCGCGCGTGGTTTGCAAGGCAGGAAGACGGCGCACTCGGCATTGTCACCGGCGCGGTCTCCAACAACCTGGTCATCCTGGATTTCGACGGCGACGGCTGGGAGCAAGCGCGGGACGAACTGTTGCGTGCTTTTCCCGACTTACGCCACAGTCGCTGCGTCGAAACGGGCAGCGGGCGACAGCACATCTGGCTGCGTTGTGAGGACCTGACCGGCGATGACGGCCAGCCCCTGACGCGCCGCACGTTCACCCGGCCCGACCTGGGAGAAAAGACGGCCATCGAGGTGCGCGCCAACGGTCACCAGACCCTCGCGCCTCCCTCGCTGCATCCTGAGGGCGGACGCTATCGCTTTCTGGGTAAAGCCGGGGCGCCAATCGTCCCCTTGCCCAATGCGCTGGCGTTGTTGGGTTGGCTGGAAAGCTGGCAACGCAAGGGCGAAGCGCCACCCCGCGAATATCGCCCGCCGATGCCACTAGACGCTGCCGGGATGCGCCCCGGTGATGATTACAACGCGCGCGGGGATGTGTTACCCTTGTTGACCTCAGCCGGCTGGCAGGTGGTGAAGCAACGCGACACCGTGCTTGATCTGCGTAGACCGGGGAAAAGCGCTGGCATCAGCGCCACCTGGAACTACTACCCGCGCAAGCTCTTCGTCTTCACCACCAACGGCGCGCCCTTTGAGGCAGAGCACTGCTACGATGCTTTTTCTGTGTATGCGCTCCTGGAGCATCACGGTAACTTCACCACAGCCGCGCGGGAACTGGCCCGGCAAGGCTACGGACAGTCGAACAATGGAGGCAATGCTGTGGCAACACCTGTCCCGGCGCTTCCAGTCAAAGCACAGGCAAGCGCACCGCCTGAGCAGTCGGATAAGCCTACTGACAGTGTAGACACCGTTCTTCAGGCTGCTCCACTCGATCTATCTCTGGCCCCGGACTTGCCGGAGTACGCGCGTCTGACGGATGCACAAATCGCAACAGCAGGTCAAACCGGACACTGGCTCGATGCATTTGTGACCTTTGCCGGCACGGCCAGCCCGATGACGCCGACGGCCTTTCACACCGCCGCCGGGGGCTTCCTGGGCGGCTTGGCGATTGCGCGGCGGCTGTTTCTGGATGTGAGTATCGCCAAACACGCAATCTATCCCAACCTGTATATGCTCTATCTGGGTCCCAGCACCGTGCAATGCAAGAGCACGGCCCTGGCCGTCGTCAGAGGGCTGCTAGAGGCCGCCGGTCTCCAACACTTCCTGCTGGCCGACCAACAGACGCCCGAGGCCCTGGCGCTGGATTTGACGACGCGCATCCCGTTCACCTATGACACCTGGCAAACCATCGTTCAGGAACGCTGGCTGAAGAGCCGTGCCCTGGCCGCGCAGCGCGGGTGGTTGCTCGAAGAGGCCGCGAAGTTGCTGGATAGTTTCAACCGTGACTTCACCTCCGGGTTGCTGCCGTTGGTTTTGGACCTGTACGATTGTCCTGACGAAGCGATGACGCGCAACACGCTTTCCCGCGGGCACGAGTTGGTCCAGAAACCTTACCTGAATATCTTCGGCGTGACCACGTATGGCGATATGGCCGAGCATCTGGAAAAACGGCGGCTGTGGGCCAACGGCTTCTTTGCGCGTTTTGCCCTGGTAGGCAGTGATGACGTCGGCGTCTGGCGCTTCTGGCCGGAACCCCTCGTCTATCCGCCCGACCTGGTCAAGGGCTTGCGGCGGGTTGCCACGCAGCTTCTACCGGTACCGGAGGCGTACCTCAACGTAACCGAAACGGCCGCCGATGACAATGGCGATGCCCCGCGCAAGGTCAAAGAAGTGGCCTTGAGTATGCCCTTGGCCGCTTCCAAGGTCCAGTTTGAGCGTAATGGAGAAGCCTGGGTGGCCTGGGAACGCTATGCCAAAGCAACCAGATTCGACATACTCCAAGGAAATGCGGTGGGCAACGATTTCAAGGCCAGCTATGGCCGCCTGGGGACGATACTCATCAAGATCGCCATCATCCTGGCCGCCTTCGACGCGCCCCAGCTGCCGGTGGTCCTGGAAGCGCGCCACATCTATCGCGCCCAGCAGATTGTCGAAGCGTGGCGCAGGAATCTGCACGAACTCTTCGTCAAGATGCGCGAGTCGCACAACGGCCGCGATTACAGCGACGGGATCAAGACCGTGTTAGTCAAGGCCGGCCCCGCCTGGGTCACACGCCGGGACTTGCTGCGCGCGCTCAAGGTGAAGTGGTCCGAGGTGGAGCGTCCGTTGGCCGATCTGTTGGCCGGCGGCGAAATCGAACAGCAGGAACTCAAGAACGCGCGCGGCCCGGCGACGTGGCAGTATCGTCTGGCAACAGAGGAGCATCAATGAGTTACAGCAATACTGTCTACCAGAAATGGCGTTATCCAGGTAAAGGGACAGTTGACAGTAGGGACAGTATTACTGTCAAACTGTCATACGGTCACCACCGATGTTTTGAGGCAGTTTTCAGGGGACAGTATGAATGAGACAACAAAACTATATCAAACCAGGAGGAGAAGATGATGAACACAACGATGACGGATAAAGATATCGAGAGACTGAAGGCCACCCACGCAATGGAGATGACTTTGCTACGCACACAGCTACAGAGCAGCCAGATGCGGTTGGCGACGCAGGTGCGCGCTCTGAAGCGCGCGGAAATCATCCTGCAAGATTATCTCACCGCGCTGTATCCGCACCTCTATGCCCAGGCATTGGGCGCGCGAATGAGCACCGTCGAAGCAGCGGAGTACTTCTACCAGCACTACCTCTACGGCAGCGATCCGGCGGAATTGTTCGGCCCCAACGAAGCCCGGCAAGTAGCCGAAGTGGAGCGCGCGCGGTCCGCACCAAAACCGGAGCCGGTCGCGCAGGGGGTGGAATTGTCCAGCGATGCCGTGCGACTGCTGGATGTCTTAGGCAGCCACGTGTTGAGCAGTGAAGTGCGAGAACACTGGGCGCAGCGGACGGGCAAAGCCGTGGGGACGGCGCAAAACACGGTCATTCCGGAGTTGCTGGACAAAGGGTTGCTGTGCGTGCAACAGATTCCGGTCCCGCGCTATCTCACTCGCCACGCCAGCGACACGTGCTACCTGCTCTCCGACGCCGGCCAAGCCGAGTATCGTCGCCGCTTCAGCAGCGAGCCGATCACCTATGAATCGGCTTACGCGCCTTACAAGTCCCCCGAAGCGTGGTGGATGATCCGCGCGACGAAGGCGTTGATCCTGGCGGGCAATGCACATCCGGCCAACCAACGCTTCACCTACACCGTGTATGATCCCATTGCCGACCAGAAGGCGCTGAACGCTGCCGATCTCGCCCCGCGCTATGGGAACAGCGAACCGGACCTGATCGTGGTGGTCACCTCGCGCTCCGGCGGCAAATCCGTGCGATTGGCGGTGGAGTGCGAGCGGGGCAAGTATAGCAGCACCCGGTTCAAGCAGAAGCTCGTCAAGAACCTGCAGGACTACGCTACGGCAGGATTCAGCGGCTGCTACTACATCGCCAACAACGAAGATACAGCGCGTATCATCGGCGGGGCAATAACACGCCTGCGCGATGATCTAAAAGAACGGCCCGATACGGTAGGCACGCCGGGGTTCCTCGCGTTGTTCACGCTGGAAGCGCTACGCGATGCCTGGCTGCCGACGCCGCGTTTCATTGCGACGGAGTTCTTCGACCGGAAGTTGCAGCGGGTGAACCCGGAGTGGCCGGAGGAGGCGGCCAAACCGGAACGGTATTTGCGACATAAGCCTGGGGATAAGGGACAAGACGCAAGGGGCAAGATGCAACAAACAGAAGCTGAGGAGGAGATCGATAAAAATGGGTGGTAACTTTCGATAAACTACCCAGCTCTACGATGTGGGCAAGGAAAAGCCACCTCCATTCTGAAATGCGCCCTGCAGCGCACGTGACTTGTGCTTTGGTGAATTCCGTATTAGACTATGTGCAACAGGCTAAGAACGATACACCCTTTTATGCACATCCGCAGCAGTGTTCCATGGTCTAGCCAGGTAGATTGATCATCACAGACCAATTGGATCAGGAGGTTCGATGAATGACCCTATCCTTGTTTGACAGTTATCGTCAAGGTCTAGCACGGCTCATCGAGAAGCTGGGGTCTGACCGCTCGCAACTCAGCGCGGTGTATGTGTATCAACAACGCCTCAGCGAAAATCTTGACCGCGCCACACGCTATGGCGACACAGAGACACTCCGATCCGAGCGCGCCGAGATTCTCGACCGGTTGAACACCTTAACCCACACAGCGTTTAGTCTGGCGTTTACCGATTTATGCCCCACCCCAGCATCCTCAAACGATGCGCCCCCTACAGTCGGCGACAAACCTGCGTATCACATCAACTCTGGCGGTGGGGCTGTCGTATTGGGTGATGTCAACATTGCTCACGGTGACTTTGTCGGTCGCGACAGCATACGATCAGAATCACCAACACGCCAATCTATGCCGATGCGAACAGGAGACCAACCGGTGGACACAGCCACACTGCGCATCCGCTTACAGAGGGTCGACGATGTGGCTCTCGACACACTGTGTATGGATCACTTCCCGGCGGTCTACGACCAGTTTGGCCGGGGCCAGCGCCGGGACGAGAAAATCAACCAACTACTGGCTTACGTCCGCACCCGTCCAGCAGAAGCAGCGCGGTTAGCAACGCTGTTAGCGCAGTGAGAAATAGCAGAGACGACACCATGCACACACAATGGGTCTATTATTCTAAAACTGCTCAGGCAGATATCGGCAGAAATATGGGCCGCCCTCCTACCTTGAAAGAAATGAGGATGCTATTGGGTGGAAAGGGCGCAGGCTTGGCGGAGATATCCAGTCTGGGATTATCGGTTCCACTAGGCTTTACCCTGACCACCGAAGCATGTATGGCATATCTGGGATATGGCGCTTTCCCAGATGGACTTTGGATGCAGGTCTTGGACGGCATTAACTACATCGAACAACAGACTGGCAAACACTTCGGGGATCCGGTTAATCCGTTATTAGTATCAGTACGTACTGGTGCGCGGGTATCTATGCCGGGAATGATGGATGCAATTTTGAATATTGGCCTCAACGATAAAACCTGCATGGCATTGGCGAACCTGACCGGAGACCAGTGGTTCGCTTACGACACGTATCGGCGTTTCATTGCAATGTTCTCCGATCTTGTGATGGGCTATAGGCGCGAGTATTTCGAACAGAAACTGGATGTACTCAAGGAATATGAAGGAGTTAAGGAAGACACGGAGGTCAATCTTAAGGGGTTGATCAGGCTGGTAGAAGAATACAAAGCGATGTACCAAACACAATTTAGCAAAGATTTTCCCATCGATCCTTACCAACAACTTGAGTTGGCGATTCAGGCTGGTTTTAACTCGTGGAACAGTGTGCGCGCCGTCGCGTATCGGGAACATGAAGGAATACCGCCCAGTTGGGGCATCGGCGTCAATGTACATATGATGGTCTTTAGTAACTTAGGAAATGACTCATCGACGGGTATTGTGTTCAGCCGAGATCCTGCTACCGGAGACCGGCATCTCTATGGCGAATATCTACCTAATGTGCCAGGTGAGGCTATGTTCTGGGGGACAAGTAATGCGGTGGATATTCGGCAGTTAAGCCAGACTATGCCTGATATCTATTCGGAGTTAATCACATGCGTCCGGCGATTGGAAAACCACTTCCGGGATATGCAAGACCTGGAATTCACGGTTGAGCGTGGTCGATTATGGCTATTGCAGAGTCGTAACGGCAAGCGTAGCGCCCGAGCGGCAGTCAAGATAGCCGTAGACATGGCTGATGAAGGACTGATTTCTCAGGAAGAAGCCGTGATGCGTGTGCATCCCGAAGCGGTGGGGTTAGCACTGCACCCAATATTTGATCCTTTTGCGGTTGCCCAAGCACAAAAACAAGGAAAGCAACTAACGCAAGGATTAGCAGCATCGCCAGGTGTAGCGGTAGGACGTATGGTATTGGATGCTGAGGTTGCTGAGGCTTGGGCCAAGGAAGGCAATAACTGCATCCTGGTGCGAGAAGCTACATCGGCATATGACGTAGCTGGGGTACTTAAATCGAAGGGAGTTCTTAGCCGAAAAGACAGCTTAAGAGGTAATTTAGTTGTCATTTGTCTGAGTTTGAACATTCCAGCGATTGTAGGTATTGATGATATCGCTGTTGACCTGGCAACTCGTACAGCACATATTGGTGCTCAACTCATACACGAAGGCGATATCATCGCCATAGATGGTGGAACCGGCGAGATCTTTTTAGGTAACATTCCGATGATATCCACCGCATCCATTACGGAACTATGGACATTGTTGGCATGGGCCGATCAGTTCGTGTTCGCGCCTAGTGTACAAGGTAAGCCTGAACGCGGACTCGCGGTATGGGCTAATGCTGACTATCAACGTGACATTCAACAGGCGCGGGAGTTTGGATCACGAGGTGTAGGACTTTGTCGAACCGAACATATGTTTTTTGAGGTGTCAATTTTAGAGGCTACGCAACGGATGATTGTGACTCAAACACAGGCTGAACGTGATCGCGCGTTGAATGACCTGATGTTGTTTCAGGAACAGGAGTTCGAGGACATTTTTGAGGCTGCACAAGGTATGCCGGTCATCATTCGTCTGCTCGATCCCCCCCTATATGAATATTTGCCCTCTCATCAGGACCTGATCGAGCAAGCAGCCACATTGCGCGTGACTCAACCTGATTCCGATGAACTCGAGCGCGTGGAAGCTCTACTGGCAACAGTGAGTAAAATGGTGGAGCAGAACCCTATGTCAGGCCTAAGAGGTTGCCGGGTTGGTATTATGTATTCAGGTATAACCGAGATGCAGACCCGTGCTATCCTCCAGGCCGCCTGTCGTTGCGCCAAACGGGGCATCCCTGTGCAGCCGAGGCTATTGATTCCGATGGTCAGCCATGTTAATGAACTGAAGTTGGAGAAGGAGAAACTGGAGGCCGTTGCTCAACAAGTGTTGGAAGAGGAGGGCATCACAGTGAGCTATCGCTTTGGCGTAATGATCGAGACACCCCGCGCAGCCCTGACAGCCGACGAAATAGCCAAACATGCACAATTTTTCTCCTTTGGAACCAATGACCTTACCCAAGCAACGTTTAGCTTGAGTCGCGATGATGCTGAACGGCAATTCATGCTTCAATACGTCGAACAAGAAATCTTGTCCAACAATCCATTCCAGGTTCTAGATCAAAAGGGAGTAGGCCGTTTGATGGAGTTATGTATCAAGGATGCGCGCACAACCAACCCGGACTTGGAGATCGGTATCTGTGGTAATCATGCGGGAGAACCTGATTCTATCGAGTTTTGCTATCGCCTGGGTCTGGATTACGTGAGTTGCTCACCGTTCCGCGTGCCGGTCGCGCGTTTGGCAGCAGCGCAAGCGGTACTCCGCTATCGTCGCGAACTCGCCATGTCGGCGAACGATTTGGAGTCAGCGGAATGAGTGGCCTGGCAGCAAACACCATTTACACGAGCGGGGGTACGGGGGTGGGTGGTCAAGTACAACCCGGCCGTGATTTCGTGGGCCGCGACCAAATCGTCATCAACCTGGGATGGCAGCCTACACCGTTCATGCTGCCCCAGCAACCCGATCTGGAACATTTGCACCAGAACTATTTGTGCTATCTACAAGAAGCTTACCGTCACCTGGATTTTCGCGGCCTGCCACAGGTAGAGCGCGTCGCGCAGCAATTACCGCTAGATGCAGTCTACGTACCATTACGCGCGCGCCCGACGCTTCCCAAAGGCGAGACATGGTTGCGCGTTGGCGGTCGCTCATGGACATTGGAGGCCTGGACAGAAGAGCAATCCGTCGGGCAGGAGATGGCAGCAGTGTTCACAGCAGATCCTATATTGACTTCTGCCGCTCCGATATTCACCGATGAAGCGTTGAACCATTCTCCCGCCCTGGTCATCTTGGGCGATCCCGGCGCCGGTAAAAGCACTCTGCTCAAAGTCTTGACCCTGGCCCTGGCGCGCCAGAATCAGGGGCCGCTTCCTATCCTGCTCCCGCTCAATGCGTATGCTGCGGCCCTGGAACGACAGCCCCTTAATTTGCGCGATTTCCTGGGGCAATACTTTGCCACTCGCCAAAATCGTTTGCGGGGCGTTGCTACGCTGTTCGATGTCGCTCTGCAGGCCGGTCAGGCTTTGGTCTTGCTGGATGGGCTAGACGAAGTACAAACCCAACGCGCTTTCCTGGTACAGTTGATTCAGGACTTCGCTGCCGAATACGTGCCCGACCTGGATGACAACAAACGCTCCGTACCTGGCAACCGGTTAATCGTCACCAGCCGTATCGTGGGATACCGAGAAGCGCCTCTGGTCGGCTCGCGCTGGCAGACCTTCACTTTGGAAGACTTTGGCCGCGAAGAAATCACCCGCTTTGCGGAGCGATGGACCTTCGCCTTCGAGAAAACCGTTCATGGGAAAACGGAATTGGCGCAGCAGACGGCAGCCCAGGAACGCACGGAGCTTCTGGAGGCGATTTTCGCCCATCCAGGTGTGGAACGCCTGGCCAGTAACCCATTGTTATTGACCATCCTCGCTTTGATCAAGCGTCAAGGCGTCACTTTACCCCGCCGGCGGGTAGACCTGTATGAACTGTATCTAAAGACATTGGTTTCGGCTTGGAACAAAGCCCGATCGCTGGATCGCCGCCAGGTAGGACCAGAAATGGAAGATGATTTGGAAACCATGCAAATCCTCGCGGCGTTGGCCTTGTGGCTGCGGGAGACCTATCCTGTTGCCAGCCTGGTGCATCACACCGACTTGATGGCATGGCTAACAGGCTATTATCAAAGGGAGTGGGCGTTGCCCACCGGACCGGCTCAACGCCAAGCGCGGATCTTTCTGGACACTGTACATGCACACTCCAACATCCTGGTTGAGCGCGGGGAGAAACAATACGGCTTTTTACACCTGACTTTTGAGGAAATGTTGGCCGCCAAAGGCATTGTCGCGCTTAATTCAGAACGTGCGCTCGAGATTCTTTTGCGTCATGTAGGCGATGCCCATTGGCGTGAAACCATCTTATTGACAGTGGGCACATTGGGTGTGGTAGCGCAACAACCGTTGCTTGCCGGGGAGTTACTGTGTCACCTGTGCGAGTCGCACCTCGACGGTGAAGCTCGTGGTCAAAACATCTTAATTGCAGGTGAGGCCATTCTGGACGTAGGCCCTGTGGCTGTAGGACGCCGGGCAGCCGCACGTGTAACTCAAGCATTAGTAGCAATGTTGCAAAGCCCGGATTTTCCTTTGCAAGCGCGTCGCCAGGCCGGATTGCTGTTGGGACGTATGGAATGGCTACCGGAAGATATAGATGCTTTTGTGCAGATTTTCCCACCCGAAAAGGATAAACTGTCTGCTACTTCGGCACGTCACTGGGTAGGCAAATACCCAGTAACCAATGCTCAGTACGCGCGTTTTATCGAAGCTGGAGGGTACACACGGCAAGCATTGTGGAGCGAACGCGGGTGGGCTTGGCACACTGGGAACTACGAATTACCACTGTACACTCAGACTGAGCACCTAGCCCCTGCGTGGTGGGATGAATCTCCCTGGAATAACCCTCTTTCTCCGGTGGTCGGCGTAACCTACTATGAAGCTGAGGCATATTGTCGCTGGTTAGAAGAGCAACTCCACAGAACGAATCTCACAGCAAAAACATGGCAAGCCGAACAAGGCGCAATAGCCGACGTACAACTGCGTACGGTGCATGTACGGCTTCCAACCGACTTAGAATGGACACGGATTGTGTCTGATGATAACAGCGAACCGTACTTCGATCCAAACCGGGCCAATACGTGGGAAAGTATGCTGGAAGGCACAACTGCTGTATGCATGTATCCGGAAGGCGCAACTCGAACAGGAATATGGGATACGGTTGGAAACGTGTGGGGATGGAATGATTCGCTATTGCTAGACGCGACTGAGCGTCACGTAATAGTTGGTGGAAGCTGGCAGGATGATTGCCGTTTCACCGGTCGTATTACACGCTGTGGCGCTTTTCCATCTGAGGTGCGTCAGACATTGGGTTTCAGGGTGTTGCTTGAGGAGACGCTTTGAGACGCGACTTAGTCCTCTGAAAAACGAGGGCTTCAAGTTTGGACTTGATTTGTTCAACAAATGAGATACTTCTAAAAAACACAGGAATGCCTATGACTGACCTAAGTTATTTGATCTGTGTCGATGAGAGTGCAATAGACCGGGACGAGCACATCATTGCCACCTATGATGTAGAAGTTACGCCTGGCACAACGTTGGACAGAGTTGCCGAGACGATTGCCTTTGACCCTACCATCGGCACATGGTCCAGAGTTGCCGGAGAAACAGACGACCTGATCGAGATGTACAGCGGCAAGGTCTTGTTACCGTTGCCCTCGGAAAGCGCGCAAAGAGGTCAGGTGCGCATCGCTATTCCGGCACACAATATCGACCCCATAGCCGGTGGCATCCCGCAGCTTTTGGCGGTGTTAGGCGCACCGTACACGCTCAAACAGATTGCCCGCATTCATTTGACGAATCTCGATCTGCCACGCAGTTTTACAAAGCATCTACCAGGGCCGCATTTTGGCATTGAAGGTATTCGCAAAGCTGCTGGTGTGCCTGCTCCGCGTCCAATCATCGCCTCGATGCTCAAGCCGCGTTCTGGACTGCTTACAGCAGATTATGCGCAAGAAGCATACCAGGCGTTGCGTGGCGGCGTTGACATCATCTTTGACGACGAACTGCTGGTGGCGCCGGCCTCCAGTCCACTCTTTGAGCGGGTGATGGAGGTTAAGGCGGCAGCGGAGCGTGCGGAGCAAGAAACAGGACTTCCCAAACGCTACGCGGTCAACATTACATCCTCGATTCGTCATGCGCGTGACATCGCCTTACGCGTTCAAGACTTGGGAGCAGACTTTCTCTACCTGAATCCAGTCGCTATGGGGCTTTCAGCCCTGGAGTTGCTGGCAACAGACCCACAGCTTGAGCGTCCCATCTTTTGTTGTCGTTCAAGCTATGGGATGCTAACCAGAGGCAAACATGGAATGGCTTTTTTTGTCTTCCTCAAATTGGCGCGGTTATGCGGCGCAGATGCTATGCACATGGGATCGGTGGGCGGCCAGTTGCCCCACGCGATTGTCGGCGACGACAGTGAATTGCGCTCGCGGGTTTCGTGGTTGCGGGCGCGTCTGCGGGACGTTAAAACAACTATGCCCATCATCAGTGGAGGAATACATCCAGGTAGCGTAGCGTGGAACATGGAACGTTTGGGATCAGACATCATTGTACAAGCCGGGAGTGGTGTATTAGGACATCCAGGAGGGCCAGATGCCGGGGGTCAGGCCATGCGGGCAGCTGTCGAAGCAGCGCAAGTAAAAATGCCCGCCTACGAAGCTGCGCGGACTGTTCCCGAACTGGCTGTAGCGCTAGACAAATGGGGGTATCTGGATGCGGAAGGCATCCATACACTGGATGAGTTTGCAAACAAACCACCCATAGTGCCAAACATTGTTATCTACACCGAAGGCGGTAGTGTCGTTGTTGGCGATGTTCATGCCGGTCGGGATTTTGTGGGACGGGATCAGGAACAAGCATCAACATCACAGGAGGGAAAATGAAACCCACAACATTGTGGCTGGCCCGGCATGGGCAGACGATTTGGACAGTAGACGATAAATTCAATGGATGGTCGGACATTCCACTCACGGAGAACGGACGCGCTCAGGCACGGGGATTGGGGAATTGGCTAAAGGATAAACCATTGGCAGCCATCTATTGCAGTCCCTTGAGCCGTTGTGTAGAAACAGCACAACTGGCCGGCGCGCCACATGGTCTGGAGCCAATCATCGTACCAGAATTCAAAGAACTCGATTATGGCGCGTGGGACGGGATGGCGCGTCCTGATATTATCGCTCGCTATTCCTCAGAATGGAATGCCTGGGTGCAGGATCCGGCAGGCCAGGCAGCGCCGGAGGGAGAAACAGGCTATGCCGTGTTAGCACGAGTTGCGCCGCAGATCAAAACACTCGTGACGCGACACGCATGCGAGATGTTTCTAGTCGTTGCGCACAAAGCCGTCAACCGGCTGCTGCTATGTGATTTCCTGGGTGTGCCGCCACGTCACTACAGACAGCGTATTGGGCAAACAGCCTGCGCTCTGAATTGTGTGCGCTGGATTGATGACGAACCGCGCGTAGAGTTACTGAATAGTACGGCGCATTACGAGGGGTAACTATGGGGAATATATCGGTACAGACGAACGGCGGGGCTTATGTAGGTAGGGACGCAACCATCACTGGTGGCGATTTCGTCGGTCAAGATAAGGTTTTGGGAAACAAATACCAGACTATTGTCGTCACATCTGCTAATCCCTCATTGCCTTATTACATCGAACGTGTACAGCGAGCACGAGAAATGCTTGCTCAAGGCATTCTGCCTTCCAACTACAATGCCATGAAATGTCCTTTATCGTATTACCAACGAATACGTCCTCATAAGTTTGTCTCGTATCTATCTGATGGAGAAATCGAAGTCCAAGGATTTTTAGTCAACAATTTATTAAGTCCTATCCATGTGTCGAACATACAACTACCTGATGGGATTGAGTTTATTGGAAACAAACTCTGTAAACTAGGCCAAGTTCCACCTTCCGGCACCGTAGCAGCAATAAGATATGTAACACTGACGAAACATTTAGCAGCTGTGAGGCTGTTCCCTCAGATTGCCTATCGAGTGGGTGATGAACCTGATGTGCAGAATGATGTTAGTCACATCGCTTTACCTTCTGATGAAGCTAGTTTGGTTATTCCCTTGATTGACCGTGAGAATGTAATTGACGAATTCAAAAGCCTTGTCAAGGCGCTAAACTCGGGTCAAACAGGAGCGTGGCTAGCCATAGTTGATACTTGGGGAACGGGACGCAGTCGCATTCTGACTGAATGTCTGCATATTGTGCGCGAACAAGCGGCTTTTCCTTTTGAGGTCTTGGAACAAGCAACTTATCCGAAAGATATGGTCAATGAGCGTGTCGACCCAATTCGTGAGGTACTATTAGATAGATTTGGAGCAATGGATGACGAAGAAGCACTTCTGCGTTTAGTTCATTGGCTTGACGAGTCATCAGCACCTCAACAGAGTGTTCATAGCATAGCTCTGGTTGTCCAATATATGTATGAGGGAACTGAAAGTGAGAGTCATTTACGGGCTGTGGCAGAAGGACTAATTAACCGTGCACGTACATACCCGTTACTTCTAGTACTGGATGACTTGCATAATGCACGTCCTTCAGCCTTACGTTTACTTCAAATTTGTCACGAACGATTGTACAGAGGTTGTTCTGCAACATTACTGGTGTGCGCCTCGTATGATCCAGAACTTTGCAGTCCAGAACTTTGCAGTCCATTCCTCAAAAGTTGTTTTTCGGGCCAAGAAATGGGGCTTGAAAATCTGAGTACTGAGAATGTGATAGCGTTTGCTAAGAATTGGTATCCGAATTTGCGCTGTGCGCCGGATTTGTGGGAATCCTTGATCGATTTTCTGGGGCGGCGTCCTTTGCTAATACGTCAAGGGCTAGAATACCTCCAAAACAATGGGTACATTGTACTTAAAAAAGGTTACTGGAATTTGGAGAATGATTTTTACAAGGATCCCGGTGTTAGGCAACGTCGGTCTCTTAGTGAATCCGGTGGATTAGGAATGTTGACATCCGAGTATCAGAGGCTTTGGACATCGTCGCAGTCTAAGGAGCAATTACTGGCTAAGGGATTACGTGTGGCCGCAGCGATTGGTTCTGAATTTGAGTATACGCTTTGGGAACAAGTTATGTTTCGGTTTTTGGGATGCACTGAAATCGAAAGCCGGGATGTATGTGCTGAATTAATCAACAAAGAATTCATCGTTCCATTGCAGGATGCCGAGAAGCCAGGTATGTATCGGATTACACCACCCACCCTACGACACAAATTATTTCTCGAGATCCAAAACGACTGGAGTTGGACATCAAAGCTGCATATCTTGATTGCGGAAATGCTATCTTATCAGACTGATAACCAACTTGCTGTCAAAGCTAGACGCGCTCATCACTTGTTGTGGAGTAGAGTGCCCAGCAATATGCTTGAAGCCTTCAACATTTTCCACGGCTTAGCATTTAATCGCCTGAACCATCAACACTTAGATGAGACTGCCATTTTTCTTCGTCGCGCTCTTGACGCAGCACAAGATAGTCAAGGCCAAGTACCAGAACTAACAATTCTTCGCGTGCGTTATGAGTTGGTGCAGGCTCTTGATGAACGTGGTTCCTGGGATAAAGCCTACGAAGAAGCTAGAGAAATAGCATTGGTTTGCGAAGATAAGGCTTTGACCATGCTAAATAAGAATGAAAAGTCGACAACAGATTCTACTGTTGAGCCTGCTGCTGAAGCGGTCGCACTTTTTGAACTGGCAGCTGAAGCTTACATCACAACGGGCTGGATTAGCCAAAAAATGGGTGCGGCAGAAAGAGCATTCGATCACTATCGATGTGCAGAACACATTTTGGCAAATGAGGTCTGCCTGGAGTTGTCAGAGACTCGTGCATACTTGCTGCGTAAACAAGCTGCGTGGTATGCAGAACAAAAACAGCTCGAATTGGCCGTGAATCACTATGAGCGATTGCTAAAGCTGCCTGCATTGCAGTTTGTACCAGATCTAGCACAGGCTCACGCAAGCTATGCTGAAGTGTTACGCCGTCTAGGCGATACAGAAGCAGCTCATAACCAGATGAGATTAGCTTTTGCTAATACTGATGCTTTACCAGAAGGCGCTGCCAAAGACCTACTCATGTCGCGTATTAGCATTCAAGCTGGAGTGTTAACTCGAAAGTCAAACCCCACGCAAAGTAGGATTTACTTTGAGCAGGCATTGCACCTAGCCCAGGCTCTCGGAGCTCTTAACGAATGGGCATTGGCCGAGGAATGGTTAGGCATAGTGAACTCAGATATAGATGGTGAACATCCAAGTAAACACACATTGGAGTATTACGTTCATGCGGCTGAGCTATACACAACCTTGGGAGATATGCAGAAATTACATGGCGTCATAACCGACTATGTTTCTTTGCTTTTATTGGCCGAGAAATACGATGCGGTATGTCAACTTATCGACAAGGCTAATTGGCTAGGCATTTATAATAGGGAGATGGAAGAAATATATGGTCTCGCAAAACTTGAGCTGAAGAAACGACTTCGACAAAAATCAACTAGACGAGGAGGATCAAATGGCAAGGTGTGTTGTGTGTAATCAGAAAATCGGAGCTGGGAAATATTTCTGTGATAGTTGCCTGGAAAAAGAGGTTGGAAAACCACTTCAAAGGAGGAAAAAACCGTTCTCCTGGCTAGCCTTTTTCCCCTTTCAGGCAAATAATGTCACTCCTGATCCTTGGCACAATATGGGAGAAGCTCTAGACTGGGTGGCGAAGTCAGCTCCTAAAGTGGTTGCCGAGTTCGGAGTACCACTTGAGAAGGCTGTTGATGGTTTATGCGACCTTGTCGGGGTAGATAAACAAACATATCGTCCAAGAATTCTGGCTCGTTTGCAAGGCAATAATGATTCAAGAAATGGACCTGTATGGGCACCCCCAGATCTTGTTTTACAACCTGCAAGTGCGCTCTTCGTTTTACTCTTCCTATCTATAATCGTACTTGCATTTGTATTCTAGTCGTGTGTGATTTCCAGCGCTGTGGAGCTTGACTATTGTGCTATGGGTGGTATTAGGATGCAGCATCATCTTGACTCTAATACTGTTGCGTGCCAACTATCCCTACCAAACTATTCGCACAGCTCATTTCATTGTATGGATGCCACGCCCATGGTCGCACAATGCGGTTTTCGTTGTCGCCTTACTTGAACTTTGTCAGCAAACAGCGTACACGGCTTTTGCGCTAGCTGCAGATGAGCCAGCCGAGGTCGAGATTCGTCCCAGTTGGCGGCCCGCGTTCTGGTTTCAACCAGAGTCAAGGCGGATCATCCTGTGTTTTGTCTTCGGCCCGGCGATTGACCGGTGGTTATTCGCCGTCTACTTCGCCATTGCACACGAATACGGGCATTGGCTATCGCAGGCAAACGTACTTGAGGAGAATGAAGCCTGGGCTAACCTCTTTAGTCTGCATATGCTTTACCGTATGATGCCAACAGCAGTATGGCCCAACACTTGGGAACGCTATTTGATGCGTCGGGATGCGTTGTTGGGATTGATGATGCTGCATATCTGGCGATGGATCCCAGGGCAACGACGGAAAATAGCACACAGGTTTTGGGCGTTATGGCGTACCACCGGATAAAGTCAGCAGAATAATATCTCCCGCCACCGCATACTGCAACGTCGGCGTCTGTGGCACGCCACGCTCAACAGCCCACGCCTTGACGCCGTCCGTGACATAGCGGCTGGCATCGGAGACAGTGACGAACCCTTTGCCGTCAAGGTCGGCCTTGCCGGTCAGTGCATCGAGTAGGAAGTAAGTGAAGACGCTGCGACCTTCTTCAGGCCACTCCCATGATTGCTGTCCCTGCTTGCACGAGGCCAGCACAGCTATCCCCTCCGCTTCCTCGAATACACGCTGGATGAATTCCGGCGTCATCGTTGGCTCGGCCTTGCCGATCGACGCGCCGGAGTGACACGCATCCAACACAATGACCTTAGCGTGCGCGGGTGATTTTTCAATATATCTCCGTACATCCCGCATTGCCACCGCTGTTGTATCGAGCGCAGAGAGCCGTGTATCCTGCGCCAGCAAGTAGCTCTCACCACCTTCGGCTGTACCATGTCCGCTGAAGTAGAACAACAGCAGGTCATCTTCGCTCGCGGCTTGCGCTACGACTGACAACTCGCCCAGAATATTGGCACGGGTGGGCAAACGATCTGGCGTAGCATCGGTGAGCAGGCGCGCGGCCTGATAACGTCCGGCGAGCGCCTGCTGGATCGCGGTCACGTCGTCCACGCAGACTTTGAGGCTGGCGATGAAGGGATCATCGTAGTGATTTATACCCACGAGCACAGCCCAGGCTTTAGCAATGCCGTGGTAAGTTTTGCCTGAACCGGAAGTGCCCTGGCCTTTGCTACCGCTACCAATGGGCATAGATTTTGCAGAGGGTTGTTTACCTGCACAGAGGTCATTGAAGCTGACGCCACAATATTCCAACGCCAGTTCATTCAAGGCAAAAATGATCTGCGAACGTTCATTGCGTATGTTCTCGCTACTGCCGAAAAGCCGTTCAGCGCGCTCGTTTTTGCTAAACCTTTCTTCCAAAGTAGCGAGTTCTGAGAGAACTTCAGAGCCAGCTTCAGCAAGGTACGCCTCGAGAGATCGAAATCCAAGCTTGTAATCCATATCCCCCTCTCTCGTTCCACAAATTGTAGTCCATCCAATTATAGACAATGTCAGCTCTCTGACAACTTCTCAAAAAAAAGTTGCCCATTTCCCCATATCAGGATAAACTATAAACGATCAAACCTTTCCGGGATGACAACGTTGATGGGCCACACGATCCGCACTGAAACTACAGCACGTCGGTTCGATGAGACCGCGCAGTTGATTTTCCGCTTGCGCCTGCTCATCGCCCGTGCGGCCAACCGTGACAGTCTCGCCTGGTGGGACGATGATGCGCTGACGGTCCCGGCCAGCTTTGTGTTCGACCGGCTGTTTCCCGCCTCGCCACCCGGTGCGGCGCGCTCGCTGGCGCTGTATGCGGCGACGCGCCGCCATCAGATCGCGCGCCCGCAGTCGGCAGTGCATCTGTACCGGCTGGATGCGGATAACGAGGACGGCCTGGAATTGCGCTTTCGCCGCCTGCCCATCGACCCGGAGTTGGACGCACCCATTCCCACGCTCGATGCGCTGCGCGAGCGGCTGTTGCGCCTCACGGGGCAGCCTTGCCCCTACACGGTTGTCCGAGAACTGCCGCTCAACGGCCTGTTGATCAAGATTCCGTCGCCACCCAAAGGGATGCATCCGCTTGAGCACCGCGCGCGGACGCTGGCCTGGGCCTATCTGGAAAGCGCATTACCATTTACGATTTGCGATTTTTGATTTTAGATTGACGATTTACGTTTGCGTGCAGGCACCCTCGTCAATCGTCAATCTAAAATCGTAAATTTAGGGGGGGGAATTTGACCGAACATACTGAACCGATCTACACCAGCCGCCTGATCAAGGCGAGCGCGCTGCTGGCGGATACGCGGGTGTTGCTCACCGAGTGGGACATAACGCAGCCCGTAGCGGACAATCTGGCGCGGCTGCGCGAGCAGAACGTCTTTGGCAAGGCGTCGCGCAAACGGGTGAACGACATTTTGACGATTTTCCGCCAGCGTTACTTCGATGATCCTGACGTGGGCGCGACGCTGGCGACGTGGGTGCAGGGCGGCGCGCCGGCGCAGTGGGTGGATCCGCTGCTCTACTTCTTCTCGGCGCAGAACGACCGCACGCTGCACGATCTGGTGACCGAAGTGCTCTATCCCCGCAGCAGCGGCGGCTATACGGACGTGCCCGTCGAGGTCATACAGCGCGCGCTGCGCACCTGGGTGGCGGAGGGGAAGACAACGGCAGCGTGGGGCGAAGAAACGCTGAGTCGTGTGGCGCGCAATGCTATGGCCACCCTCCGCGACTTCGGCGTGCTGGAAGGGGCCGCGCACAAGCAGTTGGCCCCGATCTATCTGGCGACGCCGGCTTTTGCAATGATTGCGCTGTGGTTGCAGCAGCGTGAACGCTCCGGCGACCTGGTGCTGCGCAGCGACGCCTGGCGCTTGTTCTTCCTGCCGGTCTCCGGCGTGGAGCGCCTGTTCATCGAGGCGCACCAGGACCATCTGCTGCACTATGACGCGGCAGGATCGGTTATCCGGCTGGAGTTCCCGGCGGAGACGCTGGCGGACTACGCAATGAAGATTTTAGCCGCGAATCTTCGCTAATTCTTCACCAGAAAATTCGCGTAGTTGGCGAGATTAGCGGTTTATTTCCGAAGGGGCAATGATGATATGAGCACGTTGAAGTCACGGATTGAAGGCCTGGAAGCCGACCTGATGGCGCGGCCGATGCGGCACGCGATCTATCACGACCTGCCGTTTGCCGTGTTTTGCTATCCGCCCGAAGAGGAATGGGCCATGCGCAACGAGCTGCGCTTGCTCACCACGCGCCTGGAACAGCAGACCGACCGCGCCGTGGTGACGATCTCCCTGGCCGAGTTGCTGTGGACGTCCGTCGAGAACAGCGAGGGTGTGGCGACGGTCGCGCGCAAGGAGCAGCGCGACGGCTTCGAGGCAGCGCAGGCGCAGATCAACACGTACCTTTCCGATCCCGATTGGCTACCGCTGCCGGAGTTGCTGCTCGAACGGCTCAAACCACTCGACCCGGATCGCACGCTCGTCTTCATCACGCGGGCTGGCGCGCTGGCTCCCAACCTCTACCGCGTCTCCAAGCTGCTCGATGAGATGAAGGGCCACATCCGCGTCCCCTGCGTGCTCTTCATGCCAGCCCTCGCCGACGCCGGCGGCATCCGATTCATGGGCATCGCAGAAAACGAAGGCCGGGGCAGTTATCATACAAAAGTCTATACAGATTGATGATTTTAGATTTACGATTGACGATTTTCGGAAGGCCTGCAATCGTAAATCATCAATCGTCAATCATCAATCGTCAATCATCAATCGTCAATCGTCAATAAGGAGGGTTGATGGATAAAGAGCAGTTTATGGCGCGGACGAAGGCGCTGGGAGTGCGCATCGTCAAAATGGTCGGGGCGTTGCCTGATTCACCGGCGGCAGCAGTGATCGGGAAGCAAATCCTGCGTTCTGGAACTTCGGTGGGGGCCAATTACCGGGCGGCATGCCGGGCGCGCTCCAATGCCGACATGATCGCCAAGCTAAAAATCGTCGAGGAAGAAGCCGATGAGACGCTGTACTGGCTCGAGCTGTTGGTCGAAGCTGAGATCGTCCCGCAAAACCGCCTGGAGAGTCTAATCAAAGAAACCGATGAAATCGTCGCCATGACGGTCTCCTCCATCCTGACCCTCCGCAGTTCTCAAAATCGTAAACCTTGATGGATTGACGATTTCAGATTTACGATTGACGATTTTCGGAAGGCAATCGTTCGTCAATCGTCAATCAAAAATCGTCAGTCGCCAATCTAATTCGTAAATCGTAAATCAAAAATCGTAAATATGCTAACCGATACACAACGTAAACTTATTCACGACCTGGCCCTCGACGCCCGCGAACTGTTGACGCGCGAGGCGCAGGAGCTATTGGAAGGCATCTATGGCGTCTACGCGGACGGGCGTGTGGATGCGCCGGAGAAGTTGCCCCAGGTACAGGCCGACGCGGAGACGCGCGCGATCTACACGCGGGTCGCGCGTTTCCTGGACGACGAGGCGCAGGCCGGGCTGCCGCGCGCCGAAGCCGTGGCGAAGCTGGTCAAGGAAGTGGCCTTCACGCACCTCAACCGGCTGGTCGCTTTCAAGATGCTCGAAGCCCGCAAGTTGATCCGGGGGACGCTCGACAAGGGGCTGGACGCCAACGCCTTCAAGTTCTACCTGGCGGACGCGGAACACGCCGCCGACCTGGCCTTGTACGAGCGCGGCGAGGCCGACGCCGCGTACCGCCACTTCCTGCTGTGGCAATCCGGGCAGGTGGCGCGGGAAGTGCGCGTGCTCTTCGATCCCGACGCGCTGCCGGGCCTGCTCTTCCCCCGCCCGCGCGCGCTGCATAACCTGCTGGCGCTGCTCAACGCCCCCGCCCTCGCCGAAGTCTGGCTGGCCGACGAGACCGTGGGCTGGGTCTACCAATACTTCAACGAACCGGAGTTGCAGGCCGCCTTTGAAAAAGTGCGCGTCAGCAGCGCCAAATTCGAGGCCCGCGACATCCCCTCCGCCACCCAACTCTTCACCCCCAACTGGATCGTCCGCTTCCTCGTCCACAACACCCTCGGACGGCTGTGGACAGACCTGCACCCCGATACGCGGATTGATTTACGATTTTTGATTGACGATTTACGACCGGAAGCGGACAAATCGTCAATCGTCAATCGTAAATCTAAAATCGAAGAGATTGACGATTTACGAATGACGATTGACGATCCGGAAGTCGTCAATCGTAAATCTAAAATCAAAAATCGTCAGCCCAAGCTCGTGAAATCCATCACATTGCTCGATCCTGCTTGCGGTGGGATGCACTTCGGCCTGGTGGCGTTTGACGTGTTTGCGGCGATGTACGAGGAGGAGCTGGCACGCGCCGGAGAACCCGGTTGGCCGGAGACGCCCTCGGTGAATGACGTCTCCGCCATCCCCGCCGCCATCCTCGAACACAACCTCTTCGGCATCGACATCGACCTCCGCGCCGTCCAACTCTCCGCCCTCGCCCTCTACCTCAAGGCCAGAAGCTGGCAGGAGGCAGGAGGCAAGAGGCAAGAATCAGAGAATCAGAGAATCAGCGAATCCAGAATCGGCGAACGGCCATCCAAAATCCAAAATCGAAAATCTAAAATCGTAAATCTGGCTTGCGCGGACATCGCCCACTTCAGCGGCGCGGCGTTGGGCGAGTTCGTGCGCGCGATGCGCTTCGAGCGCCCCATCTACGAGCGGCTGATGCTCAAGCTGTGGGACAAACTCCAGGACGTGAGCCAGCTTGGCTCGCTGCTGCGGCTGGAACAGGAACTGGCGGCCTTGATTGAGGAAGAGCGCGCCCGTTACGAAAAGACGCCGCTGTTTGCCGGAGTGCCGGGCGAATTCGAGCGCGCCGCCGCCGAGGAGGAATTCTGGGGCATCCTCGCCGACCAAATCATCCAGGGCCTCGACGAGTTTGCGCGCCGGCAGGCCCAGGCCGGGGTGGACCAGACCTTCTTCACCGGCGAGGCGACGAAGGG
>DAOUAY010000545.1:0-1724 GCA_034432995.1 Anaerolineae bacterium
TGAATCTGAAACACCCACCGGTTGGCCGGGGTTTCCGGGCAGACGAGGCGGATTGGCCCTTTGTCCGGTTCGGCCTTGGTGATCCACGTGTCGTCTTTCTTGAGAGCGATAATCGCGCCTTGCAGCTCGTCGTGGGTGATCTCGACTGCGTAACCATCAGCAGCCGTGGCCGTTACCGAGCTATAATCGCTCACCCCTGCTTTCTTGAAGATCTCGTCGAGCGCCGGGCCGCTCCACGAGGCGACCTCATTTTCGCCCAGAGACTTCTGCATCAACACATCTTTCAGATCAATCTGGGGTAACGAGACGAGCGTTCCGTAATCCAGCGTCAACGGGGTATCCACTGCCCCGCTGATCTCCAGCGTCCAGTCCACTTTCGGCGCGCCGCCGCAGGCCGTCAGGGTGAAAAGCAGCCCCAGGCCTAATACCAACATCCAATACCAGTTTTGTCTTTTGCGCATAACCTCCTCCTGTTTAGAATTACGAATTGCGAATTACGAATGAGCGAATGGGTGAATCGGCGAATGAGCGAATCAGCGAATCGGCGAATGAGCGAATTGGCGAATGAGCGAATTGGCGAATGAGCGAACCTTTCGTTTGTTGGACGATTCGACTGCCGACTACCTGACTATTTGACCACCCAGACTGGAATAAGCATATCCCGCGCGGTGAGATTGCCGTGGTTGCCCAGGCGGCCTTCTTCCTGCACGGCGTGCATCCCGTGGTCGGCGAAGATGAGCGCGAGCGTGTTCGGCGGCAGCGCAGCGAGGATTTCGCCTACGGCGGCATCCACACCGGCAATGGCGGCGCTGTCTTCGGGCGTGTTCGGGCCGTAGGTGTGCCCGGCGTCGTCGATGCCGTGGAAGTGTACCCACAGGATGTCGGGCATACCGGCGTCGAGCACGGCCAGCGCGTTGGCGAGCACGTTGTCATCGGTGCTATTGTTGCCGTCGCGGTCGCCGGAGAGGATGACCTCCGCATTGCGCAGGTTGAACGCGAGCGCGTCTCCTTCCACCGCGACGACGCGCAGTCCTGCCCGCGCCGCCACATCGAAGAGCGTCTCCGCGTCGGTGGTGCGCGCGCCGTGAATCGTTGTGCCGTTGACGGCCGGCGGCGCGCCGGTGACCAGCGCCGCCGAGGCAATGGCTGTGCTGGGCGGATACTCACTCAGGCCAATCATAGGTTCACCTAGCGCATTGAGCGTGGAAATGAGGCCGGCATCGCGCGCTTCTGTGTAACGCAGATAGCCGAATCCATCGAGGAAGAGCAGCAGCACGTGGCTGGCGCGCGTGTCGGTGAGCGGGCGCCCCGTCGCCTGGGCCGGCGCGGGCAAACCCAGGGCCGCCGCTGTCGTCGGCGCGATGTCGGTCAGGCTGGCGGTCACGGCGGAGGCAAGCGCCGGTGGGACACCCACTATTTTTCTAGCCTGCAACGTTTCCCCGGCGATATTGAGCGTGCCGTCCTTTTGCCACCTCGCGCCGGTGGCGACGTCCGCCCAGTCGAACGCCTGGGTGACGCCATTGGCATCGGCAAGCAGTAGTATTTCGATCAAGTGATAGCCATGTTGGTACAGCACTCGCTCAAGCAGTAGGCTGTCATCTCCCTCAACATCGCTGTCCTCTCCCACAAACTCCTGCCAATCGCGCCACATTGCACGGCTGACGACCGTCTCTATCCCGTCCGGTCCCTCTATTGTTGTTTGCCATCCCCCGCCGCATCCCGCC
>DAOUAY010000546.1:0-7290 GCA_034432995.1 Anaerolineae bacterium
TAACGGCGGTAGCCGACGACGGCGATCTCGCCAGATTTTAGCGTGATGCGCTCCACGCAAACTTCGCTCGGCCACACGCCGGGTAGTTCATCGTTGACCCAGCGTTGCGCGAGGCCCTTCAGGCCAAGCGACCATTTGTTGATGCTGACCTTTTCGATGACGACGGTGGCGCGGCATCCTGAAGTCCCAAGACTGACTGTACCTTCGAGTTTGAGGGTGTTCTTGAGATTGATCGGCAGGTCGAGATTGGCCTCTTCCAGCACCGAGGGAGCGACTTCCACGTAGACGGCGGCCTTGCCTGGCGTGAAGGTTAGGCTAAGGTTTTGGACGCCCTTGACATTGCCGAGAGCCTCCTGCGCGATGGCAGTCAGCGCCGTATCCGTCGCCGTGACGCGCACGCTCTTGCCGGTTTCCAGGTCTTGCAGCGCGCGGAGGTCGTCCAGCGTTTCGATGGAGTACTGCGGAAGATCCAGGTCTTCCGACGGTTCCACAACCTCGACGGGTTCAGGCTCCACGACGCCCAACCATTGCAGGATCGGCCCGATGATCGGCCACTCAGGCAGCGGCGGCAGCGCCGTCGCGCTCGACGCGGCCTGCACCGGCATCGCCGCGCTCAACAACAACAGACTTAATACTAACATTACAACAATCTTTCGGTGTTTCATCTTTATCTCCTTTTATCTTGGAATTTCTGACCAGCACTCGAATGACTTCCCGTGCTCTGAGCGCCGGCAGCTTAGGCATAGGCATAGACCTCAGCGTGAACTTTCAGCGGGAAAGTGGTCACGATGAGTTCAGGTGTCACGAAGCGTGGGTCTTCATCTCGTGGAACGGGGCGTAGCCAGGGCAAGTTGTTTTCCAGCGCCGTCTCCAGGTATAGCGTCACAGCTTCTAACAGCGCGGCTTTGGCTTCCGAGAGCGAATCGCTCTGTGAGGCTACGTCCAGATCGGGGCACAGGGCCGTATATCCGCCCTCCTCTTGGAAGATGACGCCAGTGAATATGAAGTCGGGTTGTTCCATAGTGTACTCCTTCATCATCAAATGATCCGACTCAGAACCTATTCGAGAATTCAAAGCTGACGCGGCAAAAACGCTCGCAAACACAATTTTCGAATAGAGACTCAGTCTTCCTCGATGCCCCACCAGTACATATCCGCCAGCTTGCGGTGTTCCTGGTGCAGACGGACGTAGCTCTCGTGGCGGTGCGCGTTCACTTCACCGGTGGCAACAGCTCGCAGCACAGCGCAACCTGGTTCGACGGTGTGAGTGCAATCTGAGAAGGCGCAGTGCGGCACCAGCGGCGCAATGTCGGGAAAGTAGGCGTCAATTTCCTCCGGGTCCAGGTCGAAGAGCGCCAGCGCGCGCAGGCCGGGCGTATCCGCCACCCACCCGCCGGCCGCCAGCGGCGTCATCTCGGCGACGGTGGTGGTGTGACGCCCCTTGCCGGTGACGGCGCTCACGCTCATCACCCGCTTGCCTAGCCCCGGTTCCAGCGCATTGAGCAAGCTGGTCTTGCCAACGCCGGACGGCCCGATGAGCGCCGAAGTTTTGTTACATAAATGCGCCCGCAGCGCATCTATGCCCTCTTTCGTCACAGCGCTGGTGTAGACGACCTCATAGCCAATGCGCTCGTAAACCCCAAACAGCGCGGCTGGTTCATCCGGGCCGACCAGGTCGGTTTTATTCGCGCAGATCAGCGCCGGAATGTCTTGCCGCTCGGCGCCCACGAGCAGCCGATCCAACATCTTGAGGTGCGGAGCAGGGTTGGCACAGGCGATCACGAAAACGGCTTGATCCGGGTTGGCGATGATGACTTGTTCCCTTTCGCGTAGATAGCCCTGCCGATCCCACCGTCGCGTCCCCCGCCCGGAAGCCAGCGGTTTGAGCCGCGTCAACGCGCGTTTGCGCTCGTGGACTGCCTCGACGGTAACACTGCCGTTGTCGAGCGTTTGCCAGTCCACCCGGTCGCCGACCGCCACAATACTGCTCTCGCTGCGTTCCTTCTTCAGCCGTCCCCGTATCCGCGCGACGACCTGCTCGCCGCTATCGGTCAGCAGGGTATAGAACCCGCTCTGCGCTTTGATGACCAGTCCTTCCTGGATATGCCCTCCTTGAGATCGTCCAAAGTCGAAAGTCGAAAGTTCAAAGTCTTCGCTATTGTACTATACAGCGGTATTGGCGCAACTTTCGCAAAATGGGTATACTGGGGGGCGTTGGAACGTTGGAACGTTCAAACGCCTTGACGTTCAGAGGGGCAGATGACGATATATCAGGATAACATCATGGTTCCCGATACATGGCGCGCGCTGGATGTGACCGGCTGGCGCGGGCCGATTTTGATTTTCGGCGCGAGCGACAGCGGCAAGAGCACCTTCGCACGCTATCTCTACGTGCAGTTGGCGGCGCAGTGTGAGCGCGTGGGCTTCCTTGACGCCGACGTTGGACAGAACAGCTTCGGCCTGCCAGCCACGTTGACGCTCGGTGTGAGCCGTGAGCAGGGCGACCGAAGTTTTCCGCCCGCCGGACTGCGCCGGATCAGTTTCGTCGGTAGCAACACGCCGGTTGGCTCTATGCTCGCGGTTGTGACAGGCCTTGAGCGCCTGCGCCGTTGTGCGCGACAGGTAAAACTGGACGCGCTGGTGATGGATACGTCCGGCCTGGTTGATCCGCTGCATGGCGGCCCCGATCTCAAGTGGGCGAAGGTGGAGCTGTTTCGCCCGTGTACTGTGGTGGCGTTGGCGCGCGAGCAGGAACTCGAGCCGCTGCTGTCGCCGCTGCGTCATCTGCCGGATGTGAACCTGGTGCAATTGCCCGTGTGCGACGCCGTCTGCCCACGCCCGACAGAAGCGCGCCGGGCCTACCGCGCCGCGTGCTACCGCGCCTATTTCGCGTCGGCGCAGCGCCTCCCGTTGCTCTATCGCCAACTGGCCGTCTTCCCGGATTGGGAATTCACGCCGGGCCGCTTGGCCGCCCTGGAAGGGCGCGACGGTTTTGTGCTGGCGTTGGCGCTCGTCGAAAGCGCCAACGATGCCATCGTCCGCGATGGCGCCGTCTGGCTGCGCACGCCCTGGTCTGGACGTGGGCAGATCACGACACTGCGACTCGGCAATCTGCGCATCGATATGGAGACCTATCAGGACGCGCGCTTGTGAGCGTGGCGCTTTGTCGGATAGTCACCGCTTGCGCCGGGTCATCCGGCGTTTTTTGTGAAAGGAAATGCGATGAAACCTGCGAAGTGGCTGTGGCTGCTTCTCTTTGTCGTCACGTTGGGATGCGCGCTCGGCGCGCCGGTCGAGGACAACGCGCCAACGACGACGCCGGTCAGCCTGTCTCCCGTGACGACGCCTTCGGCGATCTCGCCGGTAGCGACGCCCGCGGTCGTTTTACCGCTTCTGACGCCAACTGTCGCTGTGACGGCGGTTGTGAGCAGAGAGAACGTCCTCTACCTTCCGTTGATTGTCGGGCCGGAAGCAACGCCGACGCCGGCGCCTACGCCCGTCCCTCCCGCGACGCCAACCCCGCTGCCGCCGCCGGTTCCCAAGCCATCTTTTGGCATCCAGATCGATCCCAACACCGACGATTTGCCCCTCGTGTTGCGCTGGGTGCAGGGACTGGGCTTTGGCTGGATCAAAGTTCAGGTGCAGTGGGCGATCCTCGAACAGGAGCCGGAGCGTTATCGCTGGGTAGAATTGGACCGGCTGGTGCAGTTGAGCAACGACTTCGGATTTCAATTGCTGTTGGGTGTGGTGGACGCGCCCGGTTGGCTGAGGTCTGAGCCGGGCTACAACGGCCCACCGCGCGATCCGGCGGAGTTCGGGCGCTTTATGGGTGCGCTCGCGGCGCGCTACACCGGGCGGGTAACGGCCTACGAGTTGTGGAACGAGCCGAACTTGCAGCGCGAGTGGTACGGCGAAACGCTCGATCCGGCGGCGTTTGTGGCGTTGACGGCAGCGGGCAGCCTGGCTGTGCGCCAGGCCGACCCGCAGGCGTTGATCATCAGCGCCGGGCCGGGCGTCACCGGCATCGACGATGGCATCACCGCTATCGACGATCGTCGCTTCCTGCGTGAAGCGCTCCAGGCAGGGCTGGCGCAGTGGGTCGATGGGATTGGTGTCCACCCTTACGGTTACGCCAATCCACCGTGGGAGCGCGCTGCTGACCCGGCACACATCCGCACCGCCTGGAACGAGCATCCGAGCTTCTTCTTCCTGGACACGCTGGAGGACTATCACGCCATTTTGGTCGAAGCCGGGGTCGATGCGCAGCTCTGGCCGACGGAATTTGGCTGGCCTGCCGCCGACGGCATTCGTTCCACCAACCTGCCTCCTGAATTTGATTATCCCTACGCCGCGTGGGTGACGGAGCAGGATCAGTCAGAGTACCTGATAGCGGCGGCGCGCTTGATGCGCGAACGTCCGTGGGTAGGGCCGTTTTTTGTCTGGAATCTGAACATGAGCGTAGTCTGGGGTGCAGAACGCCCCGAAGCCCTGTTTAGCCTGCTGCGCATTGACGGGAACTATCGCCCGGCTTACCTTGCCTTGCGGCTGCACCAACCATAAAACAGTCGGCGCGGCTCAACGCCGCGCCGACTGTCACACAAATCTCACTACGCTGTGACCGGTCTTTGCCCGCGCCACAGTTCCTTCTAAATGGGGACGTGCAATCCCTGGTTCGGTTGCACCTTGGTGACGGGTTTCTTGTTCCCTTTCGCCAGGAGCGCCGCCTGTTCGGGCCACGTAGCAAGCGCGCGCGTCCGCAAGCCGCTCTCGCTTACGATGGTTTTGAGCTGCTCCGTTGTCAGTCGCGCCAACTGTTCGTAGATCACGATACCGGCGGCGTTCAGTACCTTCTGGGTCTTCTCGCCGATGCCGATGATGCGCGTGAAATCGTCCGGGTGAATCAACACGCGTTCTTCGACGCGTTCTGCCTCTTGGGCGCTCACCGTCTTGCCTGCGCTCGGCGCGAAATCGAAAGCGCCGATTTGTGCGGTGCGCCAGCGATAATCGCTGCTGAGCGCCATCTTGAAGTCTTCCAGAATGCCAGGCTTGTCGTTGAGCGCCCACTGGTCGCCAAACCAGCGGTAGAGCAAGCCACAGCGGATCTGCTGCACGTAAGGTGTCTTGTTCCAGCGGTCGATTTCCTTGTAGATCTCGCGCACCCAACCCACGTTCTGGCTGATCCAGCCTTGATCGTGCTCGCCGGCCGGCCGGTGGATATGGTTCATCTCGGTGATGTAGACCGGCAGGTCGCGCCATTGCGCCGGGATGCGTTCCATGAACAGGCGGTAAATCTGGAAGTCGTAATAATGATCCCATAACGGTCCAGTCCCATTCCCGAACCGTTGCAGGTGGGTGACGGTGGCGAGGTTTGGCCCGTGGGTGTAGGCGTGCAAGATGATACCGTCGAGCGCCTGGATATTTGCCATCATCTTCTCGTAGTAGTCCAGCGGCCGCCACTGCGCGTTATTCTGCGCTTTCCACGGCATGTAGTTGTAAGGATCGATGGCGCCTGGGCAGACGATGGCGTTGGGCAGCACCGCCTTGATCTTGGCGTAGGTTTTGTTGAACGCCTCCGCGTACATTTCCGGGGAGATGTGCTCGGTGGGATGCTCGAAGCCGCCGGGATGCTCGCGCGGGTTGTTTTGCTCGTTGGCGATCTGGATCGTCCAGGCGTAATCCTCAGCAGGGAGGTCGGTGCGCTTGAGGAACAGTTCCACCCACCGCGCCGCCGCCTGGGCGAAGCCGTCGTAATACTTCTTTTCGGGCAGCGTGCCGCCGGGTTCGTAGCCGTGATTGAGCCGCACGATGACACCGTACCCCTGAGTCACCCATTCCCAGAAGAAGGCGCGGATGTCGTTGTTGGGCTGGAGGGCGCTCGCTGTCCTGCCGCAGACCTGCGTGAAGAAGATCCACCCCTTCTTGCCCGTGCCCTGGTACAACCCGCGAATCGCTCCTTTGGTGTGTGGATCATCCGAGATATCAACCGCATGGATGCCGAAGATGTGTGGCGAAACGCCCTTGGGACAATTAATCTCCGTGGCCGCCTTGCGTTTGTCTTCCTGGGTGGGATAGCGAACATACCACGCGGCAACGTAACCTTCGTAAAGGGCCGGTGTGCGCACCTTGATCCATTGATCCATTTTGCCGACCTTGCCGCCGGTGATAGCGGGGTCTTCCAGGGATTCCAGGACCGTCTTGTGCGGCACCCACCATACCTGTTGCGTGGTCGTGCTTGCGCCGGCGCGCACCTTCAGGCCGAATTCCTGGCTTTCGACGACGACATAGCGGGTCGGCGTGCCCACCGGGGGTTGGGGAATGACGGGCTGCGTGCCGCCGGCTTGCAGCTTGACATACCACGCCGCGCAATGCCCGGTCAACCCGGCTGGCGTCTGCACATTGAGCCACTGGTTCATCTGGCCGATCTTTTGCTTGACCACAGCTTCCTTTTCGAGCGCCTTGAGCACCGTCCCGTGCGGCAGCAGCGCAATCTGCGCGAATCCCACACCCGGCCCCTGGCGTAGCTTGAGCGGATCGTCGGGGCTATCGACGACGACAAACACCACCGTCGCCGGTATATCGATGGGTACGGGCGGCGGGAACTTGAGGTACCAGGCGGCTACATAGCCGACTTTGCCATTGGATAGGCGCACCCAGAGCCATTGCCCGCTCTTCCCTACCTTGTTGCGGGCCACGTCCGCGTCTTCCAGCGCGCCGAGGATGGCGTTGTGTGGCGCTTGATCGACCACGGGAGCGCCGATATAGGGCGCTTGCCGCACGTTGAGAAAGCCGGAGTCAGGGCTGTTCACCTGAACGTCAATGGTTGTGTTGGCGGGCGGTTGTGGCGTCGTCCCACCCCCGCCGGAGAAAGGCTCCAGAAACGGCATGGGATCGATGAGGTCGTGAGGATAGTTGGTTTGTTTGGCGGCAGTGGCGCCCTGCTTTTTGAGGCTCAGGTGAAGGTGCGAGCCATCGGAATTGCCGGTGTTGTCTGCCAGGCCGATCAGTTGCTTGGCTTTCACGAACTGCCCGCGGGTGACGACGGCCTGCGCCAGATGCGCGTAAATCGATTCATAGCCGGCGTCGTGTTGAATGCGGATTTGGTTGCCGTAAGGCTTGCCAACAGGGTCGATGCTGCCGTCCAGCCGCACGTCGCTCACGAACCCGTCGGCGACGGCGTAGATTTCGCTGCCGTGCGGGGCCATAAAGTCGATGCCTTCGTGACCGGGCAGGCCAAATTTGTTGTAAATTTGTGGATTGACGCCAAATCGTTGGGTAATCGTTCCATATTCT
>DAOUAY010000547.1:0-12568 GCA_034432995.1 Anaerolineae bacterium
GCGACCAGACTTTGGGTGTGTCTAGAAATGTCGCGCAGTCGCTTTTCGCGCAAGCGTAACACGGTGCGGATAGCGTCACGCGCCCATTGGTCCAACGGCATATCGGGCAGCGGTGACGTGATCCACGTATGAATCTGTTCCAACAAATCCGCGGGCAGCACATCGCCGATCTCCAGTTCGGGATGCGCGCTCATCTCCAACCATGCCAGCCATATCAACCGGTTCGTGCCGGTAAAATCGTTGTCGTTGATTTGCTCGAGTTGCGCCGCACTGAGTTGGACGTCGGCGAGTGGCAGGATTTCCGGATAGCGCATGAGCAAGGTCAGCGCATAGGCTTCCAGATCGCCGGCCGGCGCGGTCCGCTCCGACGCCGCCATGCCCGGCGCCTTGACCGCCGACTGGCGGCGTACCGCCTGGGCGCGCTCGCGCACGCGCAGCCGGTCGAGCAACCCACGGGCGTCCAGCCCAAGCCGCAAGGCGATGTCCTGGACGTAGGCTTCGCGTTCCACGCTGTCGCCGATGTCGTTGAGCAGGGGCAGCATGGCATCGACGATGCGCGCTTTGCCCTTCGGTTCGCGCGGGTCTTCCTGTTTCAGCAACTGCTGGAAGAAGAAGCGCACGATGGGTTGCGAACCAGCGAGCAACTCTTCCCAGCGCGCGGGGTCTTCCAGGATCAGTTCATCGGGATCGCGGCCTTCCGGCAGGGTCACGACGCGAATATCGGCTTTGAGCCGTCCTTCGACGCCCACCAGCCCGCGCGGATCGAAGACGGCGTCCCACTCGCGATCCAGCGTTTGTCGCGCGGTTTCCAGTCCCTGCAACGTGCCGTGGATACCCGCCGCGTCGGGATCCAACGCCAGGATGAAGCGTTTGGTGAGACGTTGCAATTGTTGCAGGTGCGCTTCGGTGAGCGCCGTGCCCATCGGCGCGACGACGTTCTTGTAGCCGGCCTGGTGCGGGATCATCACGTCCATATAGCCTTCGACGATGATGGCGGCATCGGCCTCGCGGATGGCCTGGTTGGCGAGGTGATAGCCGAAGAGAACGTTGCTCTTGTCGAAGAGTGTGGTCTGCGGTGAGTTCATGTACTTGGGCTGATCGTCGGGATTGAGCACACGCCCGCCGAAGGCGATCACCCGCCCGCGCCGGTCGCAGATGGGGATCATCAGCCGGTTACGGAAGCGGTCATACGTGCCGCCGCTGTCGCGCTCGATGAGCATTCCCGCCTTGAGCTGTTCTTCGACGCTGAAGCCTTTGCCGAACAAGTAAGCGCGCGTTGCGTCCCAATCGTTGAGGCTATAGCCAAGTTGGAAGGTTGCGAGGGTTTCGCGGGTAAAGCCGCGCTTTTCCACGTAGTCGCGGGCGTAGGCGGCCTGCGGCGCGGTGAGCAGCAGCGTGTGGTAGTAAGCGGCGGCGGCTTCCAGCAGGAGCCGCAATCGCTCGGATTCGCTCTCGGCCTCCACCTGTTCGGGCGTGCGCGGTTGTAACTCCACCCCGGCCCGGCGCGCGAGTTCCTCCAGAGCCGAGCGGAAATCCAGCCTTTCGAAATCCATCACGAAGTTGAAGAGGTCGCCCCCTTTGTTGCAGCCGAAACAGTGCCATCCCTGATTATCCGGGAAGACATAGAACGAAGGGGTCTTTTCGGTGTGAAAGGGGCAGAGTCCCTTGAAGTAGCGTCCGGACTTCTGCAGGTGAACGTGCCGCCCGATGACCTCGACAATATCCAATCTTTCCTTGACTTCATCCACAACGCTCATAGGCCAATATTGTACTCAGGTGGTGGGGAAAGGCAAGGGAAGCGGAAAATGGTAATTGGGGATTGGTAATCGGGGATTAGGTAAGTGCAGGGCGTTGACTTTGGATATTCGACTTGACTATCGACCAATGTCTAGCAGGACTACATCATCGGGCAGGCGCACGCTGTGGGAATCGTAGGCGGGAAGGCGGGTGAGGGTGACTGGATCGTACATCCCCACGCGGAGGTGCGCCGTTTCGGGCAGCGGAGCGGAGAGCGGCAGGAGATGCACGTCCACAATCACGTCGTCGCGCAGCCACCACTGCGTAGGATAGCGTCCCTGGTCTGGCGGGCCATCGTGTTGCGCGAGCAGCGTGCCGTCTGCTCCGATCAGGTGGACGAAGACATTGTAATCCTGTGGTGGAACCCCGGTAGCCGCCCAGGTGAGGGTAACGACCAAAGACTCGCTCAACGCCACGTCATAGCCGCGCAATGTGATATATTCTCCCAGGCTGACATTGACTGGATGCGTTGGTGCGGAAGGTGTGTGCTTGCTGCGGACGCGCCAGGGTCCCAGGCTGACCATATCGTCGTTGGCGTCGTTGCAGACGCGCGCGCCGCTGGTGTCTACCACGCCGAACCGCACCCAATACAGCACCGGCGCGGGCATATCCGCCGGAAGTTGCAGGGTGTAGGTTTCCTGGATGACGTCTCCGGCGCGCCAATGATCGCTGGGGTACAATGTCCCGCCGAGCCAGCGGCTATCTTCTGCGACGCGCTGAGTGGGATCAAGCGGGCTGAACTGCACCCACGCACTGTACTGTTGTGATAGAGCGTGTGCGGCCCGCCAATAAAGTGTGACCGGTAGTGTGTCGCCGGGGCGCAGATCGTGGTCAGGCGTTTCCTGAGCCAGTGTGGTGAGCGCGCCGTCGAATGTAATCTGCAGCGGCGTCGCAGTTGTGGGGATGCTGCTTGTGTAAAGCGGTGAGGCAAAAGCCGGTGCGAGCAGCAGCCATGGCGTCAACGCAGCAATCCCGGCGAGAAGCGCGATGCTGAGACGGATGCCGGGGCTGTGCCATTGACTCAATCCCCACGCCAACAGCACGCCGATGGCGACGGTGCTCGGAAGGAGCAACCGTCCATAGGGAGCGCCCGTGGCTATGGCCCATTGGACAAGGGCAGCGCCGTTCATCGACAGCAGGACAGCCAACAGGCCCAACCTGCGTCGCGCCAACGGCGCAAGGCGGCGCGCGTCTCCACGCCACAACGCGCGCGCAATGCCGACCGCGGCGAGCGCCATCATCCCGGCAATCAGGACATAGGCCCAGCGTGGCAGCGACAACAGCGCCCAGCCCAGACCGCCCCAGTAGGTTTCGAAGATGGCGACGATCTGCTGCCAACCGAAGCTGCGCAGGGGTATTTGACTCTCGAAATGCGTTCGGGTTCCCCAGAGGTCGCCGTAGCGCAGGGCATTGTAGATGTACCATCCACCGCCGATGAGCGCCGCCGTCCCGCCAAACGCGAGCGCGTCGGCGAAAACTTTCTTCCGGGGCCGGGACGCGCATGGTATCTGCCCGATGATTGCCAGGCCCCTAGCGGCAACAGCAGGAGCGCGGTCTGCTTGGTGAGCAATCCCAGACCCACGAGCGCGCCGAGCGTAACCCAGTGGGGCCAACGGGCTGCCGTTCCCATCAAGCGCAGCATCCCCAACGTCGCCAGGCTGACGATAGCGATCAGCAGCGGATCGTTCGTCACCCCGGCGGAGAGCGCGATGAACTGCGGGTTCAAGGCCACGCACGCCGCTGCGCCAAGCGCGAAAGCGGGTCTTGCCGGGTCGATCAGCCGGGCAATGTGATAGGTACATACGATGGTGACGAGACTGAAGCTCAACGACAGTAGCCGCAGGAGCAGCGTCGCGCGGAACGTGGCGCTGGCAGCCCAGTTCTCGCCGGGCAGATGGACGAACATGTTTTTATTCCAGGGATCGGCATTGCGCTGCGGCGCCCACCCGGCGTCCCAGGCAGGATTGGGGATAAGGCGGCTGTCGAGATCGGCCATATCGATCCCGCCAACGAGAATCGCTGCGAGAGCGTGATAGAGGGGCGGAGTGTAGTACAGCGGCGGTGTGTGGGGCCGCAGCATGGCGGCCATATCCGCGCCGGTCAGGGGCGGCTGAACCGTCGCCGGAGCGTACAGGCGGCGCTCGGCGGCGAAGTAGCGAATGACTTGCAGGTGCGAAGATTCGTCGGGGTTCTCGAAGAGCGGCGTTGCCAGGGCATAGACAACGCCTAGAACGAAGAATAGCGTCAGTAGCGCGATGAGGCGGTGCGCGGGTAGGGCGCTAGACAGGTGAATCGGTGAATGGCACATGGGACATTTTCAGCGCAGTTCGACAGCCCAGTCGAGCACTTCGATCCCGCGATACTCTTCCTCGATCCAGTGCACGGCTTTCTCCAGCACGGCGTAGATGTGGCTCGCGTCGTTCGACACGGCGACCACGGCAATATCCGCCGATTGCCAGGTATCCTGGTTGCCTACTTCCGCAGCAGCGATCTCGAATTGGCGTCGCAGTTGGGTGAGCAACGGCTTGAGCGCCCCGCGCTTCTCTTTTAGCGAGAACACGCCGGGCAGATACAGGTGAATGGTACACGCTCCGATGATCATAAAGCCCTCAGCTTTCAGCTATCAGCCGTCAGCGATCAGCTATTAGTTGTCAATCCAAATCCCAATCCCCGATTACCAATTACCAATCCCTCAATCTTTAATCCTCAAATCCTCTCCGTCCACGCGGGATTGGCGTATTTCTCGGCCACGAGTTGGTCGATCAGGCGGCGCTCGGCGGGCAGGAGGGGGGCGGGGATGAGGGTGAGGTTGAGCGTTGCGGTGAAGCCGGCGACGAGCGCGTCGGCGATCTCGCGCCAGGCGACGGTGTGACCGAGCGCGTCGCGCAGGGTGAGGGCGTGGGCGTGGATGCGGTTGGCGGGCGGGCGGGCGGTGAGGTAGTCGCCGACGCGGGCGATGTCGCCGCTCAGGGGCAGCGTCCCGTGTTGGAGGATGCCGCCTTTGATGCGCATCTGCGCGCTGCCGAACAGTTTGCGTTGACCCACGGTGATCTCGTAATCGGAGAGCAGCTCGAAGCAGACGGGCGAACGAGTTTCGCCTGGCGAGCGCGGCCCGCCGCGATGTTCGGCGTGCGCGCTGGCTTCGGCGTTGCGCAGGCCAACCTTTGCCAGGGCGTAGAGCAACGCGGCGCTGAGTCCTTTGTAGCTCTCCGCAATCCCGCCGGTCAGGCGTGGTTCGTCGTGCGTCACGACGACGGCGTAGGCGAGTTCATCCTCGTGGAAGACGGCGGTGCCCCCGGTCGCGCGTCGCAGCAGCGTGACGTTGTCCGCCGCGAGTGCTGCTGTGTCTGCATCGGCAAACGGCTGTCCGCGCCCCAACGTCAGCGCGGGCGACGCCCAGGCGTAGAGCCGCAGCGTGGGCGGCGAGCGCCGCGCCGCGACTTCGCGCAGCAGGGCTTCGTCGGTCGCCATGTTCAGCGCGCCGGGTTTCGGGTGCGGTTCGAGAATGAGCCGCCAGGTGGCGGGGGGGTAGTCGATAGTCATGAGTCGTTAGTCCGAAGTCGAAAGTCGAATGTCAAGAATCCGACGTTGAATCAACAAGTGAAGCGGGTTATAGCAGATCAATGAATTCTTCAACTGTTAAGTCGGCCTTACGGGTGCTTAGGCATATATCGGAACCTCGACTTCGAGGCTCTCAATCGTTAGCGGCAGCCCCTGTTCCTGGCGTACTTCCAGGCACAGTTGTATGGCTTCCTGGATGTTTTGTAAAGCCTCTGCATGAGTTTTCCCCTGGCTCATACATCCTGGTATAACCGGGCACTCGACGACATACCAGCCGTCTGCATCTTGATAGACTGTAATTGGCAATCGCATCTTTCTTTCTATAGGGTCTCTTCTCATATATACGGAGTCCATTGTTGCCCCCTAATCTAAAGGTTTTGCATGATCATTTTAGCACAAATGCTCTGAATATCGCAGTTCGTCTGATCACTGGGTTTTATGTCATGCCAATACGTTTCCTTGGTGATCCTGAAGGCACAACCGCCTTCATCATCTGTACCCAGATATTGCATCCCAATCTTTTCCATAACACGCTTTGAGGCGATGTTCTCCGGAGCGGCGCCGCCGTGAAGGCTGGTCAAGTTCATTGGACCAAAAGCATAAGCCAGTAAAGCTCTGGCGGCTTCAGTCGCCAATCCTTTTCCCCAATAGTTCGCTTTCAACAAATAGAATAGCGCCGGATCGAGTTTGGTCGTATCCAGGTGATCCAGGCCGCACCAGCCGATAAACTCGCCAGTATCCTTGAGGATGATCGCCAGGCACAAGTGCGTCAGTTTCCCCGGCGCATTTTGTGCATGATTGGCGCGCATCCACTGCACTTGCCGTGCGGCTTCTACGCGAGAAATTGGCCCTTCATCCAGTTTCCAACTGCGAGCTACATCGTCGATATCAGCGAACGCGACCGTTCTGAGGATCAGGCGGGCTGTCTCGATGCGTACTTCGTACTGCACTGCGATCTTTAGGCGTTTAAGGGTTTGACTCAGGAGCAATCATAGGCAGAGCTTCTTCGACTGCCTCGATCATCTGCGGTGGAACGGGGAGCATCCAGGCTTCCTCACTCGCGCCACGTGGCCGGGGCGGCAGTTGAATTTCGACGTGCAGGCGGGCAGGCGCATCGCGGTGCAGGGTGACGCGGCGCACGTAGCTGGATGTGCCGTTGCCCTTGAAGTAGTTGCCGAGCGCGTAGACCTCGTCGCGGCCCAGGGCCACTTCGCCCGGTTCGGAGCGCGAGTAGGCTCTGCGCATCGCCAGATGCTGGCTGCCCGCCACCACCGCGCCGATGACGCCGCCGATAGCACCGCCGCCCAAAATACCGAGCACGCCGCCCAGGATGGCCTGTCCCACGCCTTCATCTGCGCCGATGAGGAGTCCTGTCAGCGCGCCGGTAATGGCGAACAGCACGGTCAGGCAGCCCAGTTGAACTTTCCAATCGCCGCCTTCTTCTTCCCAAACCGTCTCTTTGAGGCGTTCCCACTCCAGCGTGGAGTACTTCCAGCGCACGAGCGGACGGTCGCTGGCGAGGAACGCGGCGGCGCGCCGCGTATGGCCTCGACCCCATATCCACACGATGAGCGTGATCCCGCCGAACAGCGCGAGGAAAAACACGGCGATCACGAGAAGGAAGGCGTCGGTCAGCCCTATGACAGTCGTGCCTAAGGCTACCAGCGTACCGAGCAGCGCCAGCACGGTGAGCCACAAAGGCGCGATCAACCCGCGCCGGTAGGGATCGTTGGTCGGCAGTTGGAAATCGTATTCGTCGGTTGTCATAGCGTATGTTTCTCCCCGCGTTGCGGAACGATAACGTTGCTGTATCCCAGCTTTTGCAATCCCTCGGCGAGATTCTGTGCGGGTTTGGGATCGCCGTGGACGACGAAGGCAGTTTTGACGATCTGCGCCTGCGGCGTGGCCCAGGTGAGCAGGTCGGTTTGATCGGCGTGGGCGCTGTAGCCGTAGAGCGTGTGGACTTCGGCGCGGCGCTCGAAGCTTTCGCCGAAGATGCGCACCACGGGTTCTGCGTCGGCGATGCGGCGGCCCAACGTGTTGGGCGCTTGCCAACCGGTGATGAGCACCGCGTTTTTCGGATCGCCGATCGCGTGTTTGAGGTGATGTTGGATGCGCCCGGCTTCGGCCATGCCGGAGGCGCTGATGATGATAATGGGGTTCGCCGTCTCGTTGAGCTGCTTGGATTCCTGCACGCTGCGGACGTAGCGCAGCCGGTAAAAGCCGAAGGGGTCGTCGCTATCGCTCGCGGCGAGGAAGTCCCGCGTCTCCTGATCGTAACAGTCCGGGTGCATACGGTACGTCTCGGTGACGTTCAGCGCCAACGGGCTATCGACGTAGATGGGCAATTCGGGGATGCGTCCGGCGTCGGTCAGTTGGTGCAAATCGTAGACGATATCCTGCGTGCGTCCCACCGCGAAGGCGGGGATGATGATGCGCCCGCCGCGCGCCGCCACCGTGTTGACGATGTCCGCCAGTTGGCTTTGGATGTCAGCAATGGGCGGATGCTCGCGGTCGCCATAGGTGCTTTCGATCATCAGGCAATCGGCGGGCGGCATCGGCGCGGGATCGCGCACGATGGGGAGCTTGGGCTGGCCCAGGTCGCCGGTGAAGAGCAAGCGCGCTATGCCTTCATTCTCTTCAGATTCCAGCAGCACCATCGCCGATCCCAGGATGTGCCCCGAATCCAGGAAGGTGACGCGGACGCCACGGGCGATCTCCACGGGCCGGTCGTAGCCGACGCCGACGAAGTAGCGCAGCGCGCGCAGCGCGTCGGCCTCGGTGTAGAGAGGCTGCATCGGTGGCAAGCCCTGGCGCAGTCGCTTTTTGTTGACGTATTCCACGTCGCCCTCGTGGATGCGCCCGGAGTCGGGCAACATCGCACTGCACAGATCGTGGGTAACGTGGGTGGCGTAGATCGGGCCGTCGTAGCCTGACTTCACCAGGTTGGGCAGGTTGCCGGAGTGATCGATGTGCGCGTGGGAGAGGACGACGGCGTTCAGGCGGTGAATATCGACGGGGATTTTGTGATTGCGCGCGTAGGATTCGTCGCGCTTGCCTTGATAGAGGCCACATTCCAGCAAAATATTGCGCTTGTTGGTGCGAACGAGGTACATCGAGCCAGTGACAGTCCCGACGCCGCCGAGAAACGTTATTTTCATCAATGATACTCCTGGAATTTGCTTACATTGAAAACTTCTCTACGAACGGTTCAGCACCACCAAGCATAAGTGCCTCCCAGTTCAATGCTTCGAGGGGATCGTCAGATCCCCGGCTACCCGCAGGAGTCGGGGATCTGGCGATCCCCTTCAAGCAGTGCTATCTGACAGATAGTTGGCCGCACGGCGCTAGACCGAGCTTTTAACAATCCGCAGCAAATCCGGGCCGTAGGTCGCCTGCCGCCACGGGCCGATGCCGGGGATGTTGCCCAGCGCTTCCAGCGTGCGCGGCGGGTGGTGCGCCAGTTCCCAAAGCACGGCGTTGGGCAGGATGACGTCGGAATCGACGCCCCGGCGAGCGGCGACGTCCTTGCGCCAGGCCTTGAGCGCGTTGTAGCGGTTGATCACGTCCTGTGGAGGGCGCTCGTGATTGCACGGCGAGGGCGGCATGGGCAGTGCGGGGCTGCGCAGCGCCTTCAGGATGCCGTTGCCGAATCGCTGCGCCTGGTATGCCGTCAACCCGGCCCGGGTGAGTTCTTCGTAACTGCGCGGCTGCACCTGGGCCAACTGGATCAGCCGTTGGTTGGAGACGACCTTGACGGCGGGCCGGTCCATGCGCTGCGCCTGTTTGTCCCGCCAGAGATGCAACCGGTAGAGCACCTGCTGTTCGCCGGGATGCAGATCATGCACGCCCTTGATGCGCCAGAAGAAATCGTCGGGATTGGGGTCGGCGGACGGGTGGATGGTCTGGCAGAGGTAGTCGAACGTTTCCTGCGCCTCTTCCCACCGCCCGGATGTCATCAATGCTTCTTTCTGGATTTCCCGCAGGTCGAGCAGATAGTAGCTGTCCATCCAGGCGTAGGTCAGCGCCCTGTCATCGATGGGACGCTTGCCCCAGTCGTAACGCTGGAAGTGCTTGTCCATATGGACGTTGAAGGTGCTGGCGAGGATGTCGCCTAACCCCACGTGGGGCCAGCCCAGAATGCGCGCGCCCCACATCGTATCGAAGAGCGCGTTGCACGTGAACCCAAAATCGCGCCGCAGCATGATCAAATCGTAATCGGCGGCGTGGAAGACCTTCTCGACCTCCGGCGCGGCGAACACCGGGGCCAGCGGGCTGAGGTCGTCCAGCGGCAGTGGATCGATCAGGTAGTTTGCCCCCGGCGTCGAAATCTGGATGAGGCAGACGTGCTCGTGGTAGGCGTAGAGGCTGTTCGCTTCGGTATCGACGGCGATGCGCGGTTCGTCCAACAGGTGTGTCGCCAGGTCGCGCAGCGCGTCTGGCGTGGCGATGACTTCCGGTGGGGCGATTGTCGATGCCGCTTGCGGCTCTGTCTGTGCCATAGTGGGGTTATTATCGCTGTTCGGGGCGGTTTGTCAAACGAAAGCGCGGAGTTAAAGACTCCGCGCTAAAAGAGCGAAGCCCTACGGGCTGATGGCCTGGCCCTAAAGAGGCCAGGCCGAAAGAGCAAAGCCCTGCGGGCTGAGTTTTGGCCCCTGGAAGGGGCTTTGCGCTTTCAACTTTCAACGCGATGGTTTATGAACGGAACAGGTTCAACCGTCCCTACGGGACGGGAAGGGAGGCACATCTTGCCCCCGGCGCTCAAGCGCCGGGCAACGTTCAGATGTCCCTACGGGACAAGTTTCTGCGTCCCGTAGGGACGTTTGATTGTCGGCAGGTGCTTTAGCGCCTGCCGCGCCTACACCAGCGTGAACGACGCGACCGCGCGGATGTCTCTGGATGAGCTGCCGAACGACACGGTGAATGCGCCCGGTTCGGCCACCCACTGCCCGCGATAGGGATCGTAGAACGAGAGCGCGCGCTCGTCCAGCGTGAACTCGACGACGGCGCTTTGGCCGGGTTCCAGGCGCACTTTCTTGAAGCCCTTCAGTTCTTTCGGCGGACGCACCAGCGATGAGACCGGATCGCCGACGTAGAGTTGCACCACCTCCTGCCCCACCACCGCGCCGGTGTTCGTCACCGTGACGGAGACGTGAACTGGTTCGCCGGCCTCGACCGTCTCCGGAACCTGCGGGGCGCTGTAGGCGAACGTGGTGTACGACAGGCCGTGCCCGAAGGGGAACAGCGGCGCGACGTCCTTCTTGTCGTAGTAGCGATAGCCGACGAAGATGCCCTCGCCGTACAGCACTTCCATGGTGCCGGGGTAGTTGATGAAGGTGGGGTTGTCCTCGTAGCGCTTGGGGAACGTGACCGGCAGCTTGCCGGAGGGGTTTACCGCGCCGGTGAGGACGTTGGCGACCGCGTGGCCGCCTTCCTGTCCCATGTAGTAGGCCAGCACAATCGCCGCGACGTCGTCGGCCCACGGCATTTCGACGGGCGAGCCGGCGTTCAACACGACGACGGTGTTGGGGTTCGCCGCTGCGACCGCCGCAATGAGCGTGTCCTGCTCGCCGGGCAGCTTCATGTCGGGGCGATCGCGCCCTTCGCTCTCGAAGCCTTTGGGCATCCCGCCGAAGATGATGGCGACGTCGGACTGCCTCGCCAGCGCGACGGCGCGTTCCAGCCGGTCGTCGGGATCGGGCGCAAACGCGCCTTGCAGGTAGAGGGCGGTGGAGTCCACGTCGGGCAGCTTGACGTACTCGACCTTGAGCGCGTAGGCGCGGTTAGCTTCCAACGTCACAAACGCCTGCGCGACGCTGCTGAACCAGCCGCCTTCCGTTCCGGGGGTGGCTTCCAACATCAGCGCGCCGTCGAGGTACAGGCGGGCGAGGCTGGCGTTGCGTAGTTGCAGCGCGTAGCGCCCGCTGCTGGGTACGGTCAGCGCGCCGGTCCAGCGCGCCGAGAAGGTTTTCCCGTCCACGCCCGGCGGCAGGGGGATGCGCCAGTCTTCGATGTTGGGTTCGATGCGCGAGGCGACCGGCGCGCCGGAAAGGTCGGCGTTGTCGAAGAATTCGCACAGCAGCCCTTCGCCCAGGTAATCCGGTTTGATCGCGGGCAATTCCACGAAATTGTCGCAGCCCTGCTCGTAGTTGATAGTAACCGAGTCGCCGAGCGCGGCCTTCAGCCCTTCCAGCGGGCTGACGCGATAGGGCGGCTCCAGGTACGAGCTGCCGCCGCCGCCGATGCGACATTCCGCCGCGTTCGGGCCGATGACGGCGATGGACTGCGCGCCCTTGAGCGGCAGAACGGCGCCGTCGTTCTTGAGCAGCGTGATGGAGGCTTCCGCCAGTTCGCGGGCGAGCGCCTGATGTTCCGGCGTGTTCAGCGATCCGGCCGGCAGCGCGCCGTCCATTTTGCCGGATTTGACGATCATCCGCAGCATCCGCCGCGCCGCCTCGTCGATGACGTCTTCGTTCACCTGCCACGTGTGGACGGCGGCTTCGAGCAATCTGCCGTAGTAGAGCGCCGGGCCGGGCATTTCGAGGTCCAGCCCGCCGGCGATGGATTCCACGGTGGTGTGGTTCGCGCCCCAGTCGGAGACGACGACGCCCTCATAGCCCCATTCGCCTTTGAGGATCTCGTTTTGCAGGTAGTCGTTCTCGCTGGCGTAGACGCCGTTGATGCGGTTGTACGAGCACATCACCGTCCAGGGGTTGGCCTCTTTGACGACCATTTCGAACTGCGCGAGGTAGATTTCGCGCAGCGTGCGCTCGTCCACCACGGAACTGCCGCGATGGCGCTCGAATTCCTGGTTGTTGCAGGCGAAGTGTTTGAGCGACGCGCCGACGCCCTTGCGCTGCAAGCCCTTCACCCACGCCACGCCGGTGCGACCCGCCAGGTGGGGGTCTTCGGCGTAGCTCTCGAAGTTGCGCCCGGCAAGCGGCGTGCGTGCGATGTTGACGCACGGGCCGAGCAGGATGTCGCAGCCGAGCGCGCGCGTCTCTTCGGCCAGCGCCTCGGCGACGCGCTCGACGAGCGCCGGGTCCCAACTCGCGGCCATGGAGACGCCGGTGGGGAACGAGGTGGCGGCGGAATGGATGCGCTTGCCGCCGGTGCGGTTGGCGCGCACGCCGTGCGGCCCGTCGGTCATCACCAGCGCGGGGATGCCCAGGCGCGGGATGGCGACGGTGTGCCAGTCATCTTCGCCGGA
>DAOUAY010000548.1:0-5862 GCA_034432995.1 Anaerolineae bacterium
CCTTATTTTTGCGCAAATACAGCCGGTTTCTATTCGATAACGCAAACAGGCAGCGTTTCTAATCTCCGTTTAATGTTAAATTGACACAAGTTGACAGTCAGCAGAGAATTGCTTTAGACTTAGTCGTCCTAAAGGAGGTTTCTCATGACTGTCGAAATCGTTGTGACGGATGCACCTTTCAATACTGAATATGCACCGCTCGCCGTGTTGGCAACGCATTATCAGCACCAACAAACCTTCCAACCGTTGTTCAGCCTGGGGTTGCCTGGCAAACAGCGGGATTTTAGCCCGGAAGACAAGCTGTTACAGATCATGCTGAGTATGTTAGCGGGTTGCGTGACTGTCTCCGAGGTCAATCCGTACCTCAAGCATGAAAACGCGCTCGCGCATAGTTGGGGCTGGGTGCGCTTTGCTGACCAGTCCACCTTGTCACGGACATTGGATCAGCTAACTCTAAAGCAAATCGTGGCTTTGCGGGCCAGCACCACGGCCATCTGGTGGCCGCAGAGCCAGATTCGTCACCATGACTGGCGCGGGTACTTATGGCTAGAGTACGATTTATCCGGGTTGCCTTGCAGTGCGGCGGCCGAGGAGAGCACTAAAGGCTACTTCAGTGATAAAAAAACGTCACTGGCCGCCAGTTAGCACGAGTGAGTTGCCTGAATTACCGTGAAACGGTGTGGTCCGATGTCTTTCCGGGTAATCGCCATACCAGTGCCTGTTTACAGCCAGCGGTGCTGGCGACGGAAACTGCTTTAGAGTTAGCCCCCGCCCAGCGGCCGCGCACTGTCTGGCGCTTGGATGGCGGTTCAGGGAGTGATGAACACTTGCGGTGGCTCGGCGCACGTGGGTATCATTTCTTGGCCAAAGGCTGCAGTAACCGCCGGGCGGAAGCGCTGGCCCGGCAAGTAGCGCGTTGGGACCTGTATGCCGAACAGGTGTGGTTGGGCGAAGTGGCCGCCCCAGTGGATTATGGCCGTCCGGTACATGTGTGGGTCAAACGGCGTTACCACAAAGGCCAGTATCGGCACAGCTACTATGTCAGCACGCTCAGTTTGCCGTCCAAAGCTCGCTATATGGCGGCCTATGATGCCCGTGGGGGCGCGGAAGTGGAACAATTCCGCAACGATAAAAGCGGGTTGAGCCTCGAAGCGCGCCGCAAGCATAGTCTCGCCGGGCAAAAAGCGTACATTCTACTCGGTGATTTGGCGCACAACTTACTGGCTGATTTCTACTGGTGCGCATTGCACGACAGTATCTTTGCGGATTACGGCATCAAACGGATTGTACGCCATTTATTGGCTTTTCCGGGCACCCTGCATTTTGTGGACGGGCAACTGGTGCGCGTGGAGCTAAGTCAAAAGCAGTTCGCACAGGAGTTGGCTATATGCTTGGAAAAGTACTGTACAGGCCGCTAAACGCGATTAGAAAATGCTTGTGTTTGCGTTAAAGAATAGAAATGCGCTCTGTTTGCGCAAAAACAAGGTGCTAAATCTGGTGACAGAAACAGGTCTTTATCGGCTACCGGGTACGCAATCGCGAATGAGTTTGCGCCGGTGGATAGGCGCGCAGTACGGCCGGCAAGTAGATGAAATGTTGTCCGGTCGGCGCGACGGCAAATTCGGCGCGGATGGTGTGATGTGCGCCGACGTTGCGAAAAGTATAGGTGAAGACGCTGGTTTGGTAAATGAAGGTTTGCTGCGGATCCAGCGATATGCTGTCCACGTACACATCGACGATGTAATACCCCTCATCCGCCGCGACGGTAAAGGTGATGTCGTCGCCGTGCGTCACCGTCTGCGCGGTTCCCGGCGTGATGCTCCCGCCTATGCCCCACGTCGGCGTGATAATGTAAGTTTTGAGCGTGAACGTGGCGGTGCACGTCTTGCTCGCGTTCATCGTCACCGCTCCATCGACGCAATCGGCGTCCCCACTCCAGCCTCCAAACGTCGAATCGGGATCAGCCGTCGCCGTCAATGCCACGCCAGTTCCCGCGTCATATTCGTGCCGCCCCACCGTTGGCGTGACGACGCCGTTGCCATTCCCTGCCTGCGCAATCTCCAACACGTATGGCAGTGTCCCCGTCTCCAAGGGGAAATACCAGGCGCGAGAGTTTTGCCATTCGGCTGTTTGTGGATAAACGTATCCCCCTACCGAAAACTGCACCGCGCGTCCGTTTACGCCGCAGCCATCGCCGGTGTCGGAGGCGACCATCATCCGGTAGGCCAGCTCGCCGGCCCATTCCACCACCGCGCCGCGCCCACACACTACGCCGTCAATCGTCGCTGTGACCGGCATCCCCGCCGCCGGCGCAAACGCTGTCGTAGCGCGTACCGGCCCGTAGAACGTCGCGGGGGGCAGGCCAGGGGTCAACAATGCCTGCGGCGTCATCTCGCCCGGCGCCGGGACTTTCAAGAAGAGCGTGATGTTCTCCGTGGCGTAGAGCCAGTAACCGCGCGGCGATGCCAGGTGCGTGAGGTTGTTCACCAGCCCGGCATACTGAGGATGTTCAGTTGTAACAGCGACATCGTAGATGCGCCATTGTGTGATGGGATCGTAAGTAGCAATCTGTGTGTAATGCCCTTCGATAGAAGCCAGCGCCTCGGTCACGGGGCGGGTAGGCAGGTTAAGGTAGCCGAAGAGGTTCCAGCCGGCGCCGGTGAGCGGCACGTCCAGTGTCGCAGCCAGCGCATAGATGCCTTCGCCATTGCCGGGCATTAGTGTTGTGGCCTGGTTGTGGCTCATATCCAGCGCCGTGGAGAGCCGTTGCCACGCGCTGCTGCCCTCCGGCTGGAAGTAGATGTGGATAGTGTGCTCGTAGCCCTCCGGCACGTCGCGTTGGTGATAGTTGAACATAAGCGCGCGGGGCGTGTCTACGCTAGAGACAAAGCGGTAGCCCTTGCCCACCGGCGTGAGCCATAGCGGGAAATGGGGCAGTTCGGTGAGCGCCTGCAGCGACGTTGTCCCGGCCCCGGCGAAGAAGTTGCCCGTATTGAAGATCGTCACCTGCCCGTCGCCGGAGGCCACCGGCGCCCCCAACTGCCGGCTGTTTGCACCCCAGGCGCGCACATCACTCCCCTGTCGAAGTCCGCTTTCGTTCGGCCCCCACGGCGGGCTGAGAAAGAACTGCGTCAACGCCTCGCGCTGACCCTCCTGGTCGGGAACCCACACACGCACGAGGCCTTCGAACGAGGGATCGTCCAGCGTCATCTGCGCGGTGTAGAGCAGCGGGTTGCCAGGCGACGCCGTCATCGCCTTCCAGGGCGCCAGGACGGTCTGCGCGCCGGTCACAGCGCCGTAGGCCGGGTAGAGTTGCACGTTGAGGCCGCTCACCGGCGCTTTGAGCGTCGCTGTGATCGTCCACGTCTCCGAAGTGACCGCGTTGACGATGACCACCGGCTGCCAATCGTTCACCAGCGTCAGCGGCACGGAGCGTTGCCCGGCTTGCATCGCGGGGAGGCAGCCCATCGCAGCGGAGCGCGTCGTCTCGTTGTACGGGCCGAAGACGCACAGCCGGTCGTTGGGCGCCGCGCCGCGTACCTTGATGCGGTCGCCGCCGCCCACCGTCGCGCCCAACGCGATCACGCTATCATCGGTGAGAGCGCTTGTTCCGCCGGTCTTGAAGAGATACCCCTGCGCGCGCGGCGCGGCGAACAACTCGCCCGTCGGCTTGCGCAGATCGAAGAAGGCCGGCGCAAAGCTCGCGGCAGGGACCGCCGGCGTGGAGACACGCATCTGCGTCACGTTGAGCGGCAGCAGGTGCGGGCCGGTATTGGTCGCGGCAGGTTCCAACAACATCCCGTAGAATTTACGTATCGTCTCCCAGTCTGTGCGATTCAACAGTTTCGCCGCCACGGTATCCAGACAGTCTCCCACCCACCCGGTGCGTGTGAGGAACTCGCTGTAGGCGTCGTCGTAGGTGCTGGTCATGAAGCTGCCCCGGCAGTCGGTGGAGATGGGCAACCCGGTCGGGCTGACGCCGATGTAGTTATCCGGCAGGTAGAGCAGGTAGTGCGCCAACTCGTGGGCGAACGCTCGCTGCCAGTCGGCGCCCAACTCCGCGAGGCTTTGCCCGAAGGGGTCCCAGTTCGGTCCCATGCGGATCTGCCCCGGCCCGTAGGCGTTGGTGATGACGCCGCTCACGCCCACGTCGTCGCGCAGTTCGGCGGTCACGCCGCCCATGCTGGCGCGCGGGCGGATACCGTTCTGCGCGTACATCACTACGTCGGCGGCAAGCCATTTGGCTTTGGCCTGATGGACGCGCACCTCGCCGATGGCGATCTGCCCGTCGCTCACGTCGTACAACACCTCGGAGGAACGCCGGATGGCCTCTTCCAGATCGGCCATAAAGGTGACATCGTTGCGGGCGTCCCATTCCAGGCTTAAATCGAGGTTGAAAAGCAGTAGGGGATGGGTGGATGTGACCTGCAATGTCTGCACACCTGGCGTCATCACGCGATAAGCGTCCAAGCCGGCCAAGGTGGGCGCGGCGCTGGCGTGGTAGAGGGTGTAGGGCGCCGTCGCGCTGATGGGCGCAATCGCTACCAGCCGGTCGCCCAGGCGCAACTCGCCGCGGCCCTGGAGATAGCCCTGCGCGTCGGTGAAGTAGGGCTGGCCGGCGTTGTTGGCGAAGGGATCGGCGCGGAGGTCGCCGCCCCGGAAGTGGAACACCTGCGCGTTCGCCATCGGCTGCGCGCCTTGCAACACCCGAATCTGGTTGCCGCGCACGCGGAAGGGCGCGGTCGCCGAGGCCGCGTAGGGCCAGTGATACGGACCGGGGACGTCGCGCGCGCGGGGGCTGAAATCGGGGTAGGCGACGATGCGGAAGACGACGTTATCGGAGCGCCCGAAGAAACTGCTGGCGTTCACGTCCCAGGAGAAAGTCTGGAATGTGCCAGTCGGCCAGGGAGAGGCAGCCAGGTTTTGCGTGATAACGCCGCTGGCAGCCGTTGCTGTGTACCACTTGCCGCCGCCGTCGGGCGAGTAGAAGGCGACGATGCGCCCTACCGGATCGGATTCGTTATCATAGAGGTAGTAGGGGATGTCGATTGTGCCGGAGAGGATTTCGGCGGCAGCGTAAAAGTAGCCTTCGGCGGTCTGCCCTGGATAGCCCAGGCGCACGGTCGGCGGGCTGTTCACCAACCACTTAGGCCAACGGATGTTGTTGAAGTAGATGGCGTTCTGCTGACCGGCGTTGCCCGCGACGATGTCCGGCAGCCCGTCGTCGTCCATATCACCGACGGCGAGGCTGAGGGTGCGTTCTGTTGGCTCACCGAAGGTTGCGGCGGGCGTCGTCCAGTTGAACAGCCCCAGGCCATCGTTGAGGTAGACCGCGTTTTGCTCGCCGGCGTTACCCACCACGATGTCCAAGTCGCCGTCGCCGTCGAGATCGGCCACCGCCACGGCAAACGTCCAATCCGCGCCGGGACCAAAGGGCCGGCTGGTGGGGAAGCTGACCGCGCCATTGTTGAAGTACACGAGGTTTTGCTGACCCTCGTTCCCCACGATGACGTCCAAAACGCCGTCGGCGTTTAGGTCGCCCACCGCCACGCTGGTCGTCCAGTCGTCTTCCGGGCCAAAGGGCAAGCGCGCGGTGAAGTTGCCGTTGCCGTCGTTGAGGTAGACGGCGTTCCGCTCGTTGTAGTTGCCGGCGACGATGTCCAGGTCGCCGTCGTTGTCCAGGTCGCCCAGCGCCAGGCTGCCTGTCCACTCGTCGCCGATGCCGAACGTGCGAGAGACGGGGAAGGTTCCGTTTCCGGCGTTCAGATAGATCAGGTTGAAGCCATTCTGCCGCCCGATCACCAGATCGAGATCGCCGTCGCCATCGAGGTCGCCTATGGCGTGGGAAAGCAGGCCGGGTCC
>DAOUAY010000549.1:0-3534 GCA_034432995.1 Anaerolineae bacterium
ATGCAGGATGCAAGATGCAAGATGCAGGATGCAAGATGCAGGATGCAAGATGCAGGATGCAAGATGCAGGATGCAAGATGCAAGATGCAGGACACTGTATCCAGCATCCAGTATCCAGTATCAAACACCGGAGTATGCGTATGAAACTGTGCATGATCGGCAATCGTGGTGGGCACGACAAACATGTGTGGGATGCATTGCCCCATTTGCCGCACGTGCGGGTGGTGGGGATTGCGTCTGGTTCGCCGGAGGACGATGTCACGCTCTGGCTCCAGCGTTGCGATGCGCTGGATTTCACCCCAGAAGTCTTCACCGACTACCGGAGGATGTTGGACCGGCTGCAGCCGGACATCGTGACGGTCTGTGGGCCGTTCGAACTGCACGCCGAAATGTCGGCGGAGGCGCTGCGGTGCGGCAGCCACGTCTTCTGCGAAAAGCCCGTTGCGCTCACGTTGCCGCAACTGGAGATGGTCAAGACGGCGTATGCTGCATCTCCTGGCCTGCATCTCGCCACGATCATGAACCTGCGCTACGATCCGGCTTTCTATACCGCGTGGCGCGCTGTGCGCGGCGGCGCGATTGGCGCGGTGCGCCTGATCAACGCGCAAAAGTCGTACCGGTTGGGCCGCCGCGACGCCTACTATCACGACCGGGCGACCTACGGCGGCACGATCCCCTGGATTGGCGTCCATGCCTTCGACTGGATTTACTGGTACAGCGATGCAAAATTCACCTCCGTCTACGCGACGCACTCGACGCATTACAATCAGGGCAATGGTGACATGGAGGTGTCGGCGTTGTGCCAATTTACGCTTGGTAACGAGATTTACGCCTCCGCCAGCCTTGATTTCCTGCGCCCGCCGACTGCGCCTTCCCACGGCGACGACCGCGTGCGCGTGATGGGGACCGCTGGCGCGATCGAAGTGCGCGGCGGGCAAGCCTACCTCATCAACGCCGAAACGGAGGGTGAGGCCGCGCTCCCCGTCGCCTGCGACCGGCAAATCTTCCAGGACTTCGTGGAGCACATCGAAGGCAAGACCACGGCGATCCTCACCGCAGAAGATGTCTTCGCCGTCACCGAAGCCAGCCTCCTCGCCCGCCAATCGGCAGATGAGGGGCGCGTGATGACCTTTGGCAGCTAAATTGGAGCTGGTAATCGGTTACTGGTAACTGGTTACTGGTTACTGGTTACTGGTTACTTGTTACCGGTTACTGGTTACTGGTTACTCGTTACTTGATTCGCTGATTCTTTTATTCGCTGATTCTTTTATTCGCTGATTCTTTCATTCGCCGATTCTTTTATTCGCTGATTCTGAAAGGGGTGCTCGATGCGGAAAAAAGAAGTGACCGTCGCGATGGTGGCCCTGGGAGGCTATGGGAATTCGTATCTGGCGGAGCTGTTCAACGCTTCGGCGGAGCACAACGCGCGGTTTGTCGCCGGCATCGATCCCAACCCGGTTGCCTGCCGGTTTCTGGACACGTTCAAGGAGACCGGCGTGCCGATCTATCCCGACCTGGACAGCTTCTACGCTGCATCTTCGGCGGATTTGGTGGTCCTCTCACCGCCGATTCACCTGCACCTGCCATTTGTACAGAAGGCGCTGGCGCACGGTTCGCACATCCTCTGCGAGAAACCCGTCACGGCGACGGTTCAGGAGGCCTGGAAGATGGTCGAGGCGCAACGCGCGTCGGGCAAACTCGTCGGCATCGGCTACCAGTGGTCGTTCTCGCCGGCAATCCAGGCGCTCAAGCGCGACGTGATGGATGGCGTTCTGGGCCGCCCGCTGCGGCTGCGGACGAAGGTGTTCTGGCCGCGCGGCGATTCGTACTACGGGCGCAACACCTGGGCGGCGAAGCTCAGAGCGCCCAACGGCGCGTGGATTCTCGACAGCCCGGCCCACAACGCGACGGCGCACTATCTCCACAACTGCTTTTACATCCTCGGCGAAACGCGCGAGACGAGCGCGTGGCCTGTGGATGTGCAAGCCGAACTGTACCGCGCCAACCCTATCGATAATTACGACACCGCCGCCATACGTTGCCATACCTCGGAGGGTGTCGAGATCCTGTTTTACACCGCGCATCCCGTTCCCAACGTCGTTGGCCCGATCTTCAGCTACGAGTTCGAGAACGCGGAAGTGACCTACGAGGCGTACAGCGAGTCTATCTTCGGGCGCTTCCACGACGGCAGCGTCAAGGACTACGGAAACCCGTATGAAGGGCAGATCGAAAACAAGCTGTGGCAGGCCGTAGAGGCCGTGCGCACCGGTGCGCCTCTGGCGTGCAGCATCGAAGCTGCGATCCCCGAAGTGCTTTGCACCAACGGCGCGCAGGAGTCGATGTGGGAGATTGCCGAGTTCCCGAAAGCGCTGCTACGCACTCGCCTGGACGTCGAACGGGACGACCGCCTGACCTGGGTCGAAGGCTTGCAGGAGACGTTCGAGGCGTGCTACGACCAAGGTGTCTTGCCCTCCGAGTTGGGCACAGTCCCCTGGGCCAGGCCCGGCGACTTGATCGTCCTGCGCGACTACCGCGAGTTCCCGGCGTTCCATTGAGAATGAGCGAATGGAGAATCAGCGAATGAGCGAATGGAGAATCAGCGAATGAGCGAATCGACGCCCGTTGTCGATGACGTGCTGGTGGATGTATCCGTGGCGCGGAAGCTGCTGGACGAACCGTTGGCGGTGCAGCAAGTGGATTTGCCGGATTTCTTTCCGGCGTTGTCCAGACGTACCGAGGTAGATGTTATTGCCATAATCGAGGCGTAGCTAAGCGAGGGTTATATGGACAGAGTTTTGCCATTTTTCGCGGCCTTTCTCTTTGCGGCAATTGTTGCTGTCATCGGCGTCGTCATTGTTTACAAAGCTCGCAAGTACTGGAAAATACTAGGTCTGTTAGTTATCTGGGGGGCTTCTATTTTTCCCTGTGTTTTTTGGTTTTTTGGGCCTTGGATTCATCAGGATAGTAGATTGCGACAGTTTTCTAAAGCGTTTGACCAATTCCTTCATCCCGCAGATACAATTCTGATTGATTCATATCAAGGTACTCCACATTATGCGTCGAACTATTGCGCATACTTCGTTGGTGAGTTGAGAGCATATTCAGGTGAGAAACAAGAAATCATAGATTTCTATTCTACTCAAGAAGTGCCTTCGCTTGTAGACGAAGGAAGTATTTACGTTGTTTTTGTCGAAGATCAGAGTTTTAGTAACGCTGTTCCTGTTTATGAGGATGATCACTGGAGACACTATAGCCAGGAGGCACAGGTGATGGCTATTGAGTGGAGTTGGGATTTGTCTCCCTCTGCTTTGAGTGAAACGCCCCACTATATAGTATTTTTTACTTATATTGGGGACTATTATTTTGACTACAGATGTCATTGATAGTATTGTGTGCTACAGAAGAGACTGAATGATGATCCTCAAAGCTAACACAATTCCCGTCATCAACGGCCGCCGCCCCTACGAACTCGGCGACCGCGAAATTGTCGTTCACCACTTCGTCACGCGCGTGACCACACCGGAGAATCCGTTC
>DAOUAY010000550.1:0-2010 GCA_034432995.1 Anaerolineae bacterium
TTGCCGGGACGGATCTGCTGGATATGTCGTTCTACGCAAATCATCGCAATACCTCCTTACTTTCAGAATTGATTACAGTTTGAGCTATCCTGGTTATTTCCACAGAGCATCCTCAACCGCCGCGCCTGCTTTTAACTCTGCTCTTGCTCCGCTCTAGCTTTGAGCGCCTTGTCCATTGCCTCAAAGCCGCGCTTGGAGTTGGTGTCTATGTCTTTGGCTTGCAGAGGAACGAGCAAGCCATTGAATATCTCCCGGTCAACGAAGCGGACCTTGTTCGTTCCCAGCGGCTCAATCGTGAACCGATGTTCGCCTCGAAAAAGACCCGGGGAAAGGACGTGATACTTCCAGCACAACTCCCGGTTTGGCTCTACTTTGACGACCGTGCAGTGTAAGGTCATCTCTTTGGAGTTTGATCGGACCGTAATATCCACGGCCTCGCCTACTTGAGCTTTTCCAATGGCGCGGTGAATAAACGGATTCCATTCCGGCCACCTGGCGAGATCACTGAGGACTTGCCAGACGTGTTCAGGCGATGCCTGAATCTCGATTTCGGTACGAAGTTCTTTCATTTTTCACCTCCGACTTTCAGATTTCCAGATGCACCGATATGCGCTGCCAAGCAACCCCTCCTCCGTCAGACTCGCCAGACGCTGTTGCCAGGCAATGTGCTCCGGGTCGACAGCCGCACCTTGCGCCGCCGCTCCGTCTGCGTAGCGCGCAATGTCGATGAACGCCTGCGGGTCTTGAATGACACGCAACAACTCACCTGAGAGATAGCCTGTGATGCGAGTGCGTTGGTCTCGTTCCCAGCTTTCGTGCAGGGCAACGATGGCATCTTCTTGACCGGCGCGGGCGCGATAGGTAGACACGACGACATACATAGCTCCCTCCAGTGAACGTTTGCTTCAGTGTAACACGAGGCGCGCGCCAATACATCGGCCAAAGTTGCCGATTTGCTGAGGTTGGAATCCTGTAAGAGGTTGAGGAATAGCAATAAATTGCTATCGCTCGACTATCGAAGCGTCCCCATGAGCTTTACGCGCCAACGATCACGAAAAATGCTTGCGCCGGATCACTCCGGCGCAGCGGGGACGGCGGATTATGATCCGCCTTAAGCGTTGAAGCAGGTTCAGTTTCGAAGCAGGTTCAGTTTCGAAGGAGTTATCAAGCCAGGCCGTGCTGGAAGGCAAACGCGGTCGCCGCCGCGCGGTTTTCACAGCCGGTTTTGTCGAAAATTGCGCTGACGTGCTTGGCGACCGTGCTGTAACTGATGTGCAGAGTTTCGGCGATCTCGTGGTTGCGCTTGCCGGCGGCGACCAGGCGCAGCACCTCCACTTCGCGCGGGCTGAGCGCAGCCGGTGTGGGCGCGACTTTCCAGACCCGCGGCTCGCGGGGCAGTTCGCGCAATCGTTGGCGGACGTTCCGCACCATGTTTTTGTTACCCAAATTGTGGAAAATCTCCCGGGCCTGGGTCAGGCAGCGCCGCGCGCGGTATACGTTCCCCGGTTGATCGCGCATCAGTTCCAACTTGCCCCAGGCGATGTGAATGTGTCCTTTTTCCGGCAGCAAACCCTCGCGTTCGGCAATGCGCAAGGCTTGCGCCAGGTGTTTCGCGGCGGTCATCCAGTCTTGCGTCAGCGTCGCAATCTCGCCCAAGACGCGATCTACCAGGAACCAGTGATGTTGCCCCTGGCAGGCCAACAAGTCAGCATAATAAGCGGCTGCCCGTTCCACATCGCCCATGCGGAGCGCCGTCAGCGCCACGCAACCGCACGCCGACAACGCCGACAGCGAACCGGCCGCCAGCGTTTCGCTGAGGCTTTCCTGCTCGGCCATACAGACGCGGGCCTCGCGGCGTTTGCCGGTAGCGGCCAAAGTCAGCCCGAACAATCCCAGGCACAGCAACAACTCGCCGGGATCCTGGCCGCGAAAGATGTCGATCCCGGCGCGCAACTCACGTTCGGCCTGCCGGTACTCGCCGCGCTGGAAGGCCAGAAACCCGCGCACCTG
>DAOUAY010000551.1:0-7488 GCA_034432995.1 Anaerolineae bacterium
TCCAATTTCTTACTCTTAACTCGTTACTCGTTACCAATTACTGATTACTTTACTCAGGGAGCTACAATGCATCGTCTATGGGGTTTGATTCGCACAGACTTTTTGCGCCGGTTCGATGGACCGATAGCGTGGGTGTTTTTCCTGCTCTTGCCGTTCCTGTTCACCGCGGCTGTGGGCGCGGGTCTGGGCGGGATGATGAACGACGCGCCGCCGGAAGAAGTTCGCATTCATCTGGCCGTGATTCAGCAGGATGAGGGACCGTTGGTGGACGCGCTCTTTGCGGCGTTGGAGGGCGTGAACTTCGATCTGGATGTAGTGGAGACCTTCCCCGGCGACGTTTTCGGCCTGATCGTCCCGGCGGAATTTTCCGAGCGTTTGCTGGCCGGTGAGGAAGTCGAACTGACATTGCGCATCCGCAGTGATAGCAGCAACACCCCGGCCGTGGAGCAGGCCGTCCAGGCTGCGATCGGGCGGGTGGGGGGCGCGGCGCTCGTCGCCCAGGCTGGCGTGACGCAGGCGCGCGATGCCGGACTGGTGACCACACCGGAAGAGGAGGCCACACTTTTTTCCGATATGTTGCTTGAGACGCTCGCCGCTGTGGAGAACCCTACGGCTGTTGCGGAAGTCGTCTGGCCCGCCGGTGTGACGTTGGAAACGGATGTGCGCGATATGGCCAACAGCACCGAGCACGCTTCCGCCGGGCAGATTGTCACCTGGGTGCAAATCACCTTGCTCGGTGCAGCGGAAGTGCTGGTCGACGAGCGCCTGCGCGGCACGCTCAAGCGGATGCTGGTCTTGCCCACATCACGCGCGCTCATCCTGGGCGGCAAAGTCCTGGCGACGGTACTCGCGGGATTGATGCAAATCGCCATCTTGTTGATCGGCGGCGCGGTGGTGTTCAATGTAGGGTGGGATCGCGCTCCTTTGGCCGTGGCAGCAGTCTCCGTCGCGTTCGCGCTGGCCGTCGCGGGTATGGGTTTGCTACTGGCGACCTTTGTGAAAACCGGCGGACAGGCCAGCAGCGCTGTGGTCGCGTTGTCGATGACGACTGCGGCGTTGGGCGGTGCGTGGTTCCCGCTGGAGGTGACGCCGCCGCTGTTTCGCCAGATCGCGCAAATCCTGCCCTCCACCTGGGCCATGCGCGCCTACACGGACATCCTGGCGCGCGCCGCGACGTTGGTCGATGTCCTGCCGATCGTCGGTGTGTTGCTTGGCTTTGCCGTCCTGTTCACCATCATCGGCGTGTGGCGCTTCAACCGGTATGCGTGATTGACAAATTCAGGCCCTGTGGTATCATCTGCATCGTTCAGGGGGCGTAGTGTAGTGGTTAACATGTCGGCCTGTCAAGCCGAAGACCGCGGGTTCAAGTCCCGTCGCTCCCGCAGGGAAACTGCGAAAAGAACCGGAGGATCACATCCTCCGGTTTTTTTTGTTGCCCCAGTCTGATTTGCGTGCTATACTGGTTTATGTAGGTCGATGACCTTCTAGCGTTTTCTCTTGGCATGGCGCGTATCAAACGCTACCATAGGAGGTGAATATGTCATCACCCTCTCACAGTATGCTCCACCATAAAACCCTCGCCGCGGCGCAGGGGGCGATTCCTGTGGCGCTGGTCACGGTGAGCGACAGCCGCACCGAGGCCACCGACACCAACAAGCACTATCTTGAGGCTGCGTTGGAAGCTGCAGGACACCGGCTGGTCGCTTATCGCTTGATCAAAGACGAGCCGGAGCAGGTCATCGCCGTGTTGGACGAATTAGCTGCCGGTGAGGCGCGTATCATCCTCTTCAACGGGGGTACCGGCATCTCGCGCCGCGACACAACGATTGACGTCCTGGACGCCAAATTGGAGAAACATCTGATCGGATTTGGTGAGTTGTTCCGTATGTTGAGTTACGAGCAGATTGGCTCCGCCGCGATGTTCTCGCGGGCGACGGCGGGCACGTACCGGGGGAAAGTCGTCATCTCCACCCCCGGTTCTCCGGCGGCGGTGCAGTTGGCCTGGGAAAAGCTCATCGCGCCGGAACTGCAACATCTGGCGTGGGAAGTCGCGCGTTGATGGAGAAACAAACTGTGAAGCATGAACACGAACTCTATCCGATGTTGAGCGTCGAAGAGGCGTTGGAAAAAGTGCTGGCGATGTTCCACCCGCTGGAAGCGGAGCGCGCGCCGGTGTTGGAGACGTTGGGCCGCGTGCTGGCCGAGGACGTGGTCGCCACAGGCGACATCCCGCCGCACGCCAACACCGCGCTGGACGGCTACGCCGTGCAGGCCGCCGACCTCGCAGGCGCGGGGCCGGAGTCGCCAAAACGGCTGCGTGTGATTGAGAATCTGGCTGCCGGGTACGTTGCCACGCGGCGCGTCACGCCGGGGACGGCGATCCGCATTATGACCGGCGCGCCGTTGCCGGAGGGCGCGGACGCCGTCATCCCCTTCGAGGAGACGCACCAGGAGGGCGCGTGGGTGGATTGCTTCGCCGAAATGCGTGTTGGCGCGAATGTCCGTTTAGCCGGGGAAGACGTGCGCGCGGGCGAACGCACGCTGGCGCGCGGGGCGCGCATCCGCCCGCAGGAGATCGGGATGCTGGCGGCGCTGGGCTACGGCGAAGTCTCCGTGATCCGCCGCCCGCGCGTCGCTATCCTGGCGACCGGCGATGAACTGGTCGAGGTCGACGCGCCGCTTTCGCCTGGCAAAATCCGCAATTCCAACAGCTACTCGAATGCGGCGCAAGTGCTTCAGTACGGCGGTATCCCGTCGATGTTGGGCATCGCGCGGGATACCGTGGCTGATCTGACCGCCAAAATCCACGCGGGTCTGGCGCAGGGCGCGGATTTGCTGATGACATCGGGCGGGGTCTCGGTGGGCGATTTCGACGTGGTGAAAAAGGTGCTGGCTGCTGAGGGCGAAATCTCCTTCTGGCGTGTGCGGATGAAGCCGGGCAAGCCGCTGGCCTTCGGCTACATCACGGCGGAGGTGAATGGCATACTGCGCACGGTGCCGGTTTTGGGGATGCCGGGCAATCCGGTCTCGACGATGGTATCGTTCGAGTTGTTCGCCCGTCCGGCGATCCTGACGATGCTCGGCGTGCGGGACTTACGCCGGCTTACGCTTGAGGCGATTCTTGATCAGGCCATCCCGCACAAAGACGACCGGCGGCATTACGTACGCGTGCACCTCGAACGCCGGGTGGATGGTTTTCACGTGGCGCTCACCGGCGAACAGGGATCGGGTATACTCAACTCGATGGTGCGCTCCAATGGGCTGGCGATCATCCCGGAGGATTGGGATTGCGCCGCAGAAGGCGCGCGCGTCCAGGTGCTGCCGTTCGAGGCCGACGTGTTGTGAGAAAATGGGGAATAAGCGACTTGAACAGCGTGATGAACTCCGGTCTAGAACTTAGCATAAAGGATATACGATGAGTACGTACCACCGCACTACACGCGAATGTCGGGTGAGCGAATTGCGCCCGGCATTATCCCAGGCCATACGGGACTATTTCCAGGCGCAGCAGTTGGGCGATCCGGAAACCGAAGTCCTGATGTGTTGTGAAACCATTTCTACGAAGCAACCCGCCGGGCGGCTGGCCTCCTGGTTGGAGGGTGGGGGCGCTGCGACTGTCTACATGGGAATGCTGCTGACCTCGCAGCAGCTTATCTGGGTGCGTAGCGCGGACGATGCCGACGTGGTGTTGACTGCCGCCGATTTGAAGGAGATCCGCGTCAGGGCTTACAGTTCGGTACTCACGCGCGATGCCGGGTTGGAGGTCTTTGGCGTCATCGGGGATGCCAGAGGTCGGGTGCGGGGCTACATCGGCATGGGGCCGGAAGCGGCGGCGCAGAAGTTCTGTGAAGCCGTCATCCAGGCAATCGAGGCGGTCAACCCGCCGGTCAAACGGAAGTTACCCAAATGGTTGACGTTCGACCGTTGAGTCAACTCCAATAAAGATTCGCGTCGATTAGCGAGATTAGCGGTTTGTTTTCCAAGGGGAGGGCACGATGTTCGGCAAGCGGATTTGTGGAACGTTAGTGTTGGCCCTGGGTTTTCTCCTGACTTTTCAGTTGGGATTACACACAACCCAGGCAGCGACGGCGGTCACGTGCGACCGCTTTGTGTTAGGGGTCGATAGCAGCGACATCGCGAACGACTGCTCCGACGAGGCGCATCCTTGCCGCACTGTGCAGCACGCAATCGATCAGGCTATAGCCGGTGATAGAATTTGTGTGGCAAAACACACTCTGGCCGGCCCATTGGTCTATCCTGAACGGCTGGTGATCACCAAATCTGTTACCCTGGACGGCGCGTGGGAGGCGATGTGTGTTGATCCCAGCGATCTCACGTGCAGCTTCTCGCCTATCTCCTGCAATCCGGCGAACGTGACGCTCGATGCGGCGGGGCTTGGACGTGTCATCAGCATCACCAACGCCAGCCCTACGATCCACTGCTTCACCATCACCGGTGGGGATGCGGGAGATTTGCCGGATGATCCCAACCACGGCGGCGGCATCGCTGCGTGGAATGCTGCTCCGATCATCGTCAGTAATGTCATCACCGGCAATTACGGTTGTACGACAATGGCCTGCACTGGCTACGGGCGCGGCGGCGGCATCTACCTGGTCGATAGCCCGGCTACGGCGATCATCAGTGGCAACCTGATCGCCAATAATATCGCCGACGACAGCACCTGGGGGCAGGGGGGCGGCATTTATCTGGAAAACGCTTCGCCGCAGGTGCTTTTCAACACCATTCATAACAACCGCGCCGGTCTGTCGGCGGGATATGGCGGCGGGATTGCCGTGCGTGACAGCAGCCCGACCATCGCCAACAACTACATTCTGAACAATACGTCCGGGACGGGTGTGCTTTGTCTCGGCGGCGGCATCTATGTCTGGTCGAACACGCCAGTGACGATCGAGCGTAACTTGATTCAACGCAACGTGGCGCTGCGCGGGACCGGGGATCCGGTGTTTTTTAGCGGCGGCGGCGGCATCTACTTCAGCGGCCCCTTCGCCACCATCCGCGATAACCGGGTCTATGGCAATGTCGGCGCGCTGCTCGACCAGCGCGGTCGGGGTGGGGGGATGTTCCTGCGCGAACTATCTGACAAGGCTGTAGTGAGCGGCAACATCATCGCTGACGACAATCGCGCCAGTTACGTCGGCGATGGTCAGGGCGGCGGCATCTATCTGGATGCGTGTTATGCGACGGTGGCGCACAACCAGGTGTTCAACAACATCGCCTCATCGGAAACGCCCGGTTACGGCGGCGGCATCTATGTGAACGGCGGGGGCGGGCTGTTCCTGGGCAACGCCATCACCCGCAACATAGCCGTGCTGGGCGCGGTGGGCGGTTGGGGGTGGGGCGGTGGGATGGCGATCTCTGGCAGCGTGGCGCTGGTGCAGGATAACTTCATCGCGCAGAACATCGCCGACTCGGCGCCCGAGGCGTGGGGCGCGGGTGGTGGTGTTTATGTCTGGTCGGGCGCGCCGCGCTTTGTGGGCAACGCCGTGTTGAGCAATACGACGAGCGGCGGGGCCGGCGGCATCGGCGGCGGGTTTTCTTTGGCAGGTAGCAGCCCGTGGTTGGAAGGCAATACCATTTTGGGGAACCGGGCGGTTGGCGCTGGTGGTGGAGGCGGGGTGGACTTGGCGTCGTGCCATACCTTCACGTTGACCAACAACATCCTTGCCCATAACAGCGTCAGCACCACCGGCAGCGGGATATCGATTTCGGCCAGTGGCGCGATCAGAGGCCGGATGGCGCACAACACCATCGTCGCCAACCTGGACGGCGACGGTGTGGGGGTGTACGTGGCTACGGCGAGCGACGTGCTTATGTACAACAACATCATCGTCGGCCAAAAGGTGGGGATTACCAACACCGCGCCGGCCGGCAGTGTCGTCAGCGCCACGCACATGCTATTCGAGGCGAACGGGCAGAACTATGGGCCGGGCGTCACCAGTGTGGATGAAGTTTCCGGCCCGGCGGCGCTCTTGCCCGATTATCACCTTTCGCCCGGCTCGAACGCAATCAATCATGCCCTTCCGCTGAGGTGGGTCACGCGTGACATCGACGGCGATCCGCGCCCCATCGGCTCCGCGCCGGATGTGGGGGCGGACGAGTACGTGCGCGCCCGCATCTACTTGCCATTGGTGTTGCGAAACGTCTGACGGTATTGACCACAGAGGCACAGAGAGTACGGAGAAAACCACGAAAAACTCTGTGGACTCTGTGTCTCTGTGGTGAAACAGAAAATCCGCCTGCGGTTAGTCTTATATCAAGGCGCTTTCAGATGACGGAGCGACTTTGGGGATGCTCGTGGTGGCCGATTGTAACTCCTCCGCCACGAATTGCTCCATTCGCAGTTCCCGCTCGCGTTGGTACGCCGCGTAATCCGGCACGATGCGCGCATAGTCCTGGTGCATCAGCGGCGACGAGAACATAAAATCCGCCGTAGCCCGGTTGGTCGCGGCGGGGATGTTCCACAGCACGGCCAGCCGCAACAGCGCCTTCACGTCGGGGTCGTGCGGCTGCGCTTCCAGCGGGTCCCAGAAAAAGACCAGGAAGTCGATCTCCCCTTCAGCGATCTTCGCGCCGATCTGCAAGTCGCCGCCGAGCGGGCCGCTTTGCATACGGTGGACTTCGATCCCCAACTCGCGCTGCAACAACCAGCCCGTCGTGCCCGTCGCGTAGATTTCGTGCTGGATCAGCGACATGCGATTGAAGCGCACCCACTCCATCAGGTCGTCCTTGCGGCTGTCGTGCGCCACCAGTGCGATGTGTTTCTTTGTGCCCATTGGCAGTGTTGTCGATTCCATCGTTATCCTCCTTGCGCGCGTGATGCGCGACCGCACGCCAGTATACCGGAGTCCGTGCGGGCGTCAATGGTGGGTTCGCCGCCTTGAGGGATGCTCGTTGAAGCGCGGCAGAGGATTTGCGAGATTTTTCGGAAACGTTACCGGGAAATAGTTCCAAATTCGGAAAACTTATGCTATACTGTTATAGGGGATATGTGAGCGTTCACAATATAAGGAGGTGCCTACTGAAAATATTGAAATGCTATCTACAGATGCGATGATTGGTAGATTAGAATTGACTATATTTAACCCAAAAAGGAGATGAAACGATGCAACAGAGTTCTTCGAAACGGAATTGGCGCACACGCCTCTCATTGTTTGTGGTGCTGGCCTATCTGGTCAGCTTACTGTCCCCGGTGGTGTTTACCGCTGCACCAGTGGTCGCGCAGCCCCTTGCGCCGCAGGCGACGTTGATCAAGGCTTATAACTTCGAGGATAACACGACACAGGGATGGTATGGCCGTGGGGCTGCCGTCGTGAGTGTATCGTCCTTACAAGCCAATTCAGGCACCTACAGCTTGCTCACGACTGGCCGCACGGCTAACTGGAATAGTCCAGCGGTAAGCGTTAAAAGCCTGTTACTGCCTGGGGCCACTTATGCCATCACGGCGACCGTCCGTTTGGTTTCAGGGGA
>DAOUAY010000552.1:0-5011 GCA_034432995.1 Anaerolineae bacterium
GGCGAATCGGCGAATGGGCGAATCAGCGAATGAGCGAATGGGCGAATCGGCGAATCGGCGAATCTTTGGCAGAGGGAATAGCGTATGACAACAACAGGTAGGACTGAGAAGCTCACATTCTGGCAAAAGGCCGCTTATGGCATCGGGGAGTTGGGCAGCGCCGTGGGACCGGGGACGATCATCCCCTTCTGGTACAGCATTTTTCTCACCGACATCGTGCGCATGGACCTGAAGCTGGTAGGGCTGTTCTGGCTGGTCGTCACGCTGTGGGACGCGGTGAACGATCCACTGTTCGGCTTCCTCTCGGATCGCACGCGCAGCCGGTGGGGGCGGCGGCGGCCCTATCTGCTGTTTGGCGCGATCCCCTTCGGTGTGTTCTTCGCGCTGTTGTGGGTCATCCCCTCGACGCAAAATCAATGGCTGCTCTTTGCGTATTACACCCTCATGTACATTCTCTACGAAGGGGCAGCGACCGCGATTGGCTGTCCCTACAACGCGATCATGCCGGAACTGACGCTGGATCCCGACGAGCGCACGTCGCTGGTGACGTACCGCATGGCGGTTTCGATCGGCGCAGGATTGGCAGCCCCGCTGCTGCTGGGGCTGGTCATCTTTCCGATGTTCCCCGCGCGCTCGGCGCAAGCCTACCAGACCATCGGCGTGATCAGCGGCCTCACGTTCATCCCGCCGCTGCTGATTACGTTTTTCGGCACCCGCGAGCGCGCCGAATTCCAGGCTGAAAAGCCACTGCCGCTGCGCGAGGCTGTCGGCTTCGTGGCGCGCAACCACGTCTTCCGTTATGCTATGGCCTTGCGCATCCTCAGTTGGATGCCCGTCGTCATCGTGCAAGCGGTATTCGCCTACTACCTCATCTACTGGGCTGGCATGACCGAAGATGAAACTTCTATCGTGCAAGGTGTGATCCTGGCGGTGGCGCTACTCTTTTTGCCGGGAGTCGATTGGCTGGCAAAGCGTATGGAGAAGAAAAACGCCTACATCGTAACGACGGTAGCCTGGGTGCTCGTGATGCTCGCACTGCTGCCGGTCCCCCAAGGCGCGAAAGTTCCCCTTTACATCCTTGCGGCGCTGGCAGGATTAGGCGTCGCCTCGGCGCACGTGCTGCCAAACGCCATCACTCCCGATGTAATGGAGATAGATGAGCTGATGAGTGGCCGGCGACAGGAAGGCGCGTATACCGGCATCACGGTTTTCATCGACAAGCTGGCGCGCATGGTGGTGCTCGCCCTGCTGCCCATCGTGCTGAGTTGGGCGCGATACGTACAGCCCACCGACGCCGATCCTTTCCCGGCGCAACCGGCTTCGGCGCTGACGGCGCTGCGTATCTTCGTCTCGGTTGTCCCGGCGGTGGTGCTGGGCATTTCCATCGTCGTTGCTTACTTCTACCCCATCACCCGCGCGAAGTACGCCGAAATCCAACGCCAACTGACCGAGCAGCGGGCAAACAGAAGTCAACGGGTTTAACGGAGGCGACGGATTCTTCAACTGCGCATTATGGTTTTCTACCACGAATCTTCACGAATTGTCACTAATGTTGATTTCTATTCGTGGAAATTCGTGAAGATTTGTAGTTTAACCTACAGGAGGGGTTACTATGGCATTGATCTTTGTAGATACGGCAAATTTGGATGAAATCCGCGAGGCGGCGGCGTGGGGGGTGCTGGACGGCGTCACCACCAATCCCACGTTGATGTTCAAAGCGGGAACCGCCAATCGCAAGGAGCAGACGCTCAAGATCGTGGACATCGTCCAGGGATCGGTCAGCGCCGAGGTGATCAGCACCGACGCGCCTGGCATGATCGAGGAGGCGCGGGAAATCCTCTCCTGGTCGGATCACGTCTACGTCAAAATCCCCACCATTCCCGAGGGGTTGAAGGCGATGCGCGAAATCTCTAGCTGGCCTAATGGGCGTATCAACGCGACGCTCATCTTCTCTGCCAACCAGGCGTTCCTGGCGGCGAAGGCCGGCGCGAGCTACGCTTCGATCTTCCTGGGGCGGCTGGACGATGCCGGGCTGGACGGCATGGAGGTGGTGCGGCAAACGCGCCAGGTCTTCGACAACTACGGCTTCGGTTGCGCGGTGCTGGCGGCGAGCATCCGCAACACGCTGCATGTCACGCAGGCGCTGCTCGCGGGCGCGGACATCCTCACGATGCCCTTCCCTGTCCTCAAGACGATGATGCACAGCCCCTTCACCGACAGCGGCCTGCAGCGCTTCCTGGACGACTGGGCCAAAATCTCCGCAAAATAAGGCGCAATACGTGATGCGTGATGCGTGACGTCAACTCACGCATCACGTATCTCACATTTCTCGTTTCTCATTTCTCATCTCTCGTTTCTCATTCCGTGGTATAATGACCGGAGTCAACTATGACCAGGGTCAACTATGACGGACAAACCAAACCATACCTCATCCCGTTGGGAACAGCGCAAGGAGCGCACGCATCGCCGCCTGCTGGAAGAAGCCGAGCGCCTCTTCCGCAGCCAGGGCTTCGATGCCGTCACCGTTGAAGAGATCGCGGTCGCAGCAGACGTTGCCAAGGGGACGTTCTTCAACTACTTCGAGAGCAAGGAGAATCTACTCGGCGAACTGCTGTACAGCCGCATCCAATCGCTGCTCGCCGCCCCACCCGCGCCGGAAGCGCGCGCCGACGAACGCATCCGGGTGTTGTTCCAAACGCTTCGTGAGGAGTTGACACCCTATCGCCATTTGGCCCGGCGGATGTTCGCCCACGCGATGTCGCATCCCAAGCCCGAATATCTTTCCCCAAATCAGCCTACGGCGGCGCTGGCGCTGGCCGGTTTGATCCGCGAAGGGCAAGCGCAGGGCATCTTCCGCGCTGACATCGACGCCGAATTTGCCGGCGCCTTGCTGATTATGTACTTCTTCCGCCTGTGTGTGCTGGAGATCGTCACTGCCGAAACGGAATCCACGGAATCAACCATGCCGTGTGGGCGCGGTCTGATCGACGAAGGGCTGGATTTGCTGTATAGGGGGATGTTGACAACGCCAGATTAACCCCGTCTACCGTCTACTGCCTACCGTCTACCTCAATACCTCCGCAGCACCAACGGCATATACACGTTGTACAGTCGCTCCACCACGCGGACGCTCACCGGCAGCACGAACGGACTCTGCGGGACTTGCGTCGTCGATGCCGTCACAGTGACCGTGCCGGTATACAATCCCACCGGTAATCCGCGCGGATCGACGAAGACCTGGAACGCGCCGGGGATGAAGGTGGTGCCCGTCTGTGTGGAACTGGTGGGCACAACGGTTATGGTCAATGTTTCGCTCGCCTTGGCCACCGTCCAATCGAACTCGAAATCGCCGGTGTTTTCCACCACCACGGTCGCCGAGACCGGGCGTGTCTCCGAAACCGCCATCATCCAGCTCAAGTTGGCGGGACGGACGTCCATCCCCCACGCGCTCCATATTTCCAACGTTAACGGCACTGCGATCACAGGCGGCGTGACCAGCGCATCCGCCGAGGTGACGGTGATGACGCCCGTATACGTGCCGGTCAGTAGTTCCCGCGCGTCCACAGTGACCTGGAACGGCTCGCCCGATACGCCCAATGTAGGCGTGATCGTGAACGGCAATCCTGCCGTTGTAGTGACAACGTTCCAGCCGAACGGCGCAGCCGTGCTCGACACTGTGACCGTCTCGGTAAAAATCGCCCGCTCGCGCAGACGCACCGACCAGTCGAACGCCGCCGGCTCGACGACCATCCCCGACGCGACCCAGGAGCGCGGGCGCTTTTCCATCGTCTGTAAAGCGGTATAAGATAAACGGGGCGAACTGTCCTTGCGCAGGACGGAGAACCAGTTCAGCGGGTCGCACGTGGGATACCAGGTCGTCACGCTGAAATCCAGATTGGACACGAACATCACGCCCATCCACGGCCAGTTGGCGTCGGCGTAGGCGAACGCGCGCTGCAAGTAGTCGGCCTGGTTCGCCGCCGAAACCCTCTGCCAGGCAAAGCCGATGCTTTGCCAATAGCTCACACACTCCGGGTAGCTTTCCTCAGCAGCGTCCAGCAACCAGCCAAACTCCGTGCTCCACACGGCCTTCTTGCCGTCGCCGTGCGCGACCATCACGTCATGGATGTCCTCAGCGCGGCGGAAGTTGGCGATAGAAAATCCCCAATCTTTGTCCTCCGGCGCGCCGCCAAAACCATAGTTGTGGATGCTGATCACGTCGAAATGCCCGGACAGTCCATTATCGTACATCGCTTCGAGAAACTCCACGTCGTTCATCGCCTGTCCATCGGGCCATCCACCCGTAGGCGCAAGGCTCCCGGCGACGATAGGAATCGTGGGATCGCCGGCCTTCGCGCCACGGTAGGCGCGCTTGACCATCTCGGTATAGCGCACTGGATCGACATCCTCGTAATTCCATTGAAAATCGAGATTCGGCTCGTTCCAGATCTCCAGCGCCACGCGGTAGGGCGTTGCACAGGCAGCGCGTTTCTGCGCGATGTGCGAGGCGAGCGCCTGGAAGAACGCTTGCCAGGCGGCCATCTCGTGATCCCGGATCGGCGTCCAGTCGCTGGAATCACGCTCGACGCGCAGCAGCAGGTTCAGGCCATTGGCGCAAGCCTCATCCAGCCGCCAATTCACAGTTTCCCAGTTATAGTTACCCTTGTAGCCAGGATCGACTCTGTTCCAATGAGTGAAATACTTGTACCAGTCGAAGCCCGCCGCCTTCACCTGCGGTATAGCGGTCGGCGGAAAGGCCACCATCATCCCGTAGCCGATGTGCGGTGGCGGCAAAGCCTCGCCAGCCCCGGCAGGCCGCGTCAACACCACCGTCAACAACAATACAATCACCATCATGCTCCACACACGTTTCACCATACCCCACCTCCAAGAGACCATTAAAAACGCTGTATTCACCATTCGCCATTCACCATTCACCATTCGCCCATTCGCTCATTCGCCCATTCGCCCATTCGCTCATTCGCCCATTCGCCCATTCGCTCATTCGCCC
>DAOUAY010000553.1:0-21689 GCA_034432995.1 Anaerolineae bacterium
GGGCGGATTGCCGAGGAGGGGCCGACGGAGGGTGTGCTCAACGACTTCGAGCTGCTGCGGCGCTGCCGGGTTGTGCCGACTTCGTTGCTGGCGCTGAACCTGGAGCTTTTGCCGCAGACGGGTCGTTTCACGCGCGCGGAGATGCTGGCGCATTTTTAGGAACGCGTTGGCTTGCGCCGGATCACAATCCGGCGCTGCGGGGCGGTGGATTGTGATCCACCCCAAGCGTCGTAGTAAGGCTACGGACAAGGAGGTGAGCATAAGCGCAAAAATCACTTGAGTTATTGAATCGCCAGTTGTTTCTATCACCAAACAATCATTTTATGGAGGGTTAATCATGGAAAAGAAATCGCTGTGGTCATTTGGAACGCGGGAGGTCGTGTATGCGGCCATCGGCGCGGCGCTGTATGGCGTCTTCTCCTGGGTAACGAACTTCCTCGCCTTGCCCGCCGCCGGGAACATCTCGCTGCGGCCGGCCGTCGCCATCCCGATGTTCTTCGGCATCGCCTTTGGCCCGCTTGTGGGCTTTCTCGCCGGCTTCGTGGGGAATGTCTTGGGCGACTTCCTCTCCGGGTGGGGCTTCTGGTGGGCGTGGTGTCTGGGGAACGGCATTATGGGCATGATTCCCGGTTTTATCGGTCTGCTTGGCAGGATCGTATCCTTCAAGGATAAGGGCACACTGATCAAGACCGAAGTGCTGGTTATCGTCGCCGCGATTGTGGGGATGCTCGTCCCCTCACTGCTGGAGATTCCTCTGAGCGGCATTGACTTCAATACGGCCATCGTTGGCTATTGGCTGCCTGCCGCGTTGTCCAACATCATCAATGGACTGATTTTGGTACCCATCCTGATGGTGGCCTACGACGCCGTCGTCGCCCGTTCTGGGCGCTAAGATGTGAATCACGAATCATGAATCGTGAATCATGAATCATGATTCATGATTCGTGCCTTTTGAGGGGGGAGCTATGCTCGTTACATGGAAATACCGCTTCCGCAACAGTTTTCTGGAACGCTTCGATCCGCGCGCCCGGTGGTTTTTCTCGTTTCTGGTCTTATTTTCGATCATTCAGTTTTGGGATATTCGTTTCTTGCTCTTCTTCTTCGCAGTTGTGATGGTACAGTATGCGCTGGGGCAGCTCACCTGGGCGGAAACGCGGCGCGTGTGGACATTCGTGCTCATTCTGGTGGTGGGGATCGTGGCGTTGAACGCGCTTTTTACCGGGCGCGGCGGTCCCGGCGAAGTATTGCGCGGCGGGCACGCCGTCTGGCGGGTGGAGTGGAGGGTGTTCGGCCTTGCCATTACTCCGACGATCACCGTGGAGCGGATCTGGTTCGCCATCTCGCAGATCACACGCATGTTGTCGATCTCCGTGTTGTTCTTCATCATTCCCTACACGATGGATCCGAGCATGTACGGCGTCACCTTTCGCGGTATGGGCCTGCCGGACCGTTTCGCCTTCTCGATGGACCTGGCGTTTCGCTTCGTGCCGACCCTGGCCCGCGACTTTAGCACAACGCTGGACGCGCAACGCGCGCGGGGGTACGAAGTGGAAAAACTCAGCGGTGGGGTGATCGCGCAAATCCGCAAAATGGCGCCATTGGTCGTGCCCGTCACAATGAACGCTATCCTGAGCGGCGAGGACATCACCAACGCGATGGACTTGCGCTGCTTTGGCCTTCAACCGCGTACCTGGGTGCATGAGTTGTCCTACAACCGGCGGGATTACGTCCTGATCGGCGTTGGCGTTCTCATTCTCGCAGCATCTATCATCATTACGGCAGGCTTCAAACTGGGGACGTTCTGGGCGCCGGCCTGGGCTTTGGCTTGGGCGCAATGATGTTGTGATCATTAAATCCGCCTAAGGTGAAGGGTTTCACCGGACAGCAGGCCATTGGCGAGCAGGTGCAACGCCATTTCGGAGAAGAATCCGGCGAGCGTGCTCACGTCGCCGTCGATGCGCTCGATCAGCTCGCCCGGCGTGTGGGCTTTGTGGAACGCCATATCGAGCTTGAGGCAGTGCGCGGTCAAGTCGCGGCGCAGGGCGTTGGTGGCCTTCCAGGCGACAGTTTCGCCCAGGTAGGTGACGCCGAGTGTGACGGCCTGTCCCGCCACGGCGACGCCCAGGAAGAGCGCCGCCATGCGGATCAGCGCGGCGATCTCGCGGCCCGTGACCACCGCGTCGATGAACCGCCGCAGAATCTGCGGGTTGAGTAATTGCAGTCCGATGTTGCTCACGAGCAGCATAACCAGAAAGAGCGCAGCGCCCCATTGCGGTTTGAGGTACTGCGCCAACAAGTTCCAGTAACGCTTCAGCGGGATGTTTACATTTCTTTCCAAAATTTCAAATTTCAAAAAAAAAAGATTAAACTATTGACAGCAGGCTTAATATGTAATATAATTCTCTTTGACTGAGTACCAATTGCGCCTATAATGCAGTAAATTCCCCACAATAGTTTATTCCGAGGTGTTGACGACACCTAAACATAGTCACTGTGAAAGGAGGTCATCGAAATGTCGGAAAGTGATTTGGATCTTGTGATTCGGTTACGTCTGGCTGCTCAAGAAGCAGAACTTGAAGCGGAGTTCCTGATTTGGGACCTTGATGAAGTCGTCGCGGCAGGATGCTCAAAGTGTTGTATGTCTTCCGGCGGCGGTAATGGCAGCACATAACATAGGTTGAAAGGTCTGTTTTGCATAACCTCATTCACTATAATTGAGGAGGTCGAAATGTCGGAAAGCGATTTGGATCTTGTGACTCAGCTACGTTTGACTGTTCAAGAAGCGGGACTCGAAGCGGAGTTTCTGATTTGGGATCTTGATGAGGTCGTCGCAGCAGGGTGCATGAAATGCTGCTCATCGTCAGGCGGTGGTAATGGCATAGGTTGAGACAAACGCCCCACATAATCCCGTCTGCAGGACAATTGCTACTCAGTCTTTTATAAAGCAAGTTGTTGTTGCACAATGGTTTAGGAGGCGCAATGGCCCTTACGCTGAAACCCGATCTCACTATGAGACGTGACAATAACCGGGTTATTCTCTTTAGCCGTCGTCGCAGCGACTTCAAAGAGCTATACTTTTTCCCACCCGCCACGGCGTTAATCCTCTCATTATTTGATGGCAAGCGGTCAGAACACGAAGTGGCACTTATCCTATCTGCTACTTTTAATAGCAGTATACCATATGCAGTAGATGCTGTAAATCGAACGACAAACAGGTATCACCATTTACTGACCGATGTTGATCAACCTCCGTCCCGACATTTTGATCCTCAGGAGTTTATCTTTCAGCAAACTAGCCCATTGGATTGCAGCACCCGTTTAGCCCAACCAATTGACATCGCGATTGTTCTGCTTAGATCCTGTTCTCGGCGCTGTCGCTATTGTTATGTCGGCGCCCCGTTTGCTGCAAACGCACAGCAACTCCGTGAATGTTATCTCTCTGCACAACAACTAATCCCGCTGCTAGAGGAAGCAAAACAGATAGGCATAGTAACTCTAACGTTGACCGGAGGAGAACCATTCCTGCGTCCTGACATATTAGAACTACTTGAATACCTACAAGATACCGATTTTGAAATTGAGATATCTACGAAAGCTAGATTGAAGCCAGACGTAATGGAACAGATTGCTCGAATGCCACGCTTGCATTTACAGGTTAGTCTGGATTCTTACAAAGCTGACACCTGTGCTCGTCTGGTAGGGGACAAGAATCATCTGGATGACGTATGCGCGACATTTGTGCTAGCGCGTGAGTATGGTGTAGTAGTTGAGACAAATACTGTCCTGACTTCTTATAATTATGACGATATCCGAGGACTGGTTGATATGTTAGTGCAGTATGGTGTACGCAGGGCATCATTTACACCTTACTATACACGTCATTTTGGCCGTCGGGCAGACGATCTATCACTTGACGCCAGGAGTTCACGTAAGGTGCAGCCCATGTTACGTGAACTGCAGGAAAGGTATGGAGACCAAATATATGTGACGTCGGAGATCGGATCCGACAATCGGCTCAAAGAACTTACTGATAGTGTGAGTTCTCTTCACTGTGCTGCTGGACGCACAGGGTTCGTGATTTTGCCAGGCGGTGAAGTTACTTTATGTGATCGCCTCCCACCCCTGGATACTCGTTTCCATATTGGACGTGTGCCAGATCAGTCTTTAGCGGAAATTTGGACTGGTGAAAAACTACGCACTTTCTTTGTACCCACGCGCCAGTTATTCCAGGGTACACACTGCTTTGATTGTTCATTATTCGAAGAGTGCAACGCCCATGGACGTTGCTACGTTGAGAGCCTTCAAATCTATCAACGCGTCTTTGCTCCGGATCGTAATTGTCCAATAGGCGGCCTGGAGTAAATCGATGATTCATGTTCAACACTTAAGCAAAAGCTATCGTAAGTCATGTCCTGGGAAGATATGGCCTTTGCGAACCACTACCTATATTCAAGCACTTCGCGATATATCCTTTAATATCGAGGCAGGTCAAGTTGTTGCGCTTCTTGGTCTAAATGGTTCAGGGAAATCAACACTTATTAAGATTTTAACAGGTATACTTGCACCAACCGAGGGAGATGTCAAGGTATCAGGTTTTAAGCCATTTCAAGAGCGGTATCGTTACGTCCAAAACATCGGCGTTGTTTTGGGCGGAAAATCCGTTTTATGGCGAGATGTGCCAGTCATTGAGAGCCTAAAGCTTTACGCCGACATTCACGCTGTGTCACCGCAGCGCCTTACAGAGCAGCTAGCTCGTTTTCAAACTATCTTTGATATTGAACGCCATCTGCAAAGCACGGCTCGCACACTGTCGTTGGGCGAACGGGCGCGGATTGAAATCATTGCTTCTATGTTGCATAATCCTCCATTACTTTTTATGGATGAACCAACTATTGGGCTGGACTTTATCGCACGTGAAAGTGTTTGCAAATTTCTTAGATCTCTTCAAGTAATGTATGGCACTACGATTGTTTATTCCTCCCATATCCTTTCGGACATTGAAGAACTCTGTGATCGGGCTATTGTTCTGGATCAAGGGGAAATTATAGTGGATACACAAATAGAGGATATTAGGAGGCTAACTAATTGGCGGCAAATAACTTGTATTTATTCTTCTGTGATTGATCAAGAAGCGTTCAATCACTTGTTAGCAACAACTATGGTTCTGGAAATGAATCAATACAAGGTAGTTCTTCGTGTTAATGCTGAGCAGGTCCCGGACATTGTGAAACATCTGCTGTATTGTGTGCAATCCGTTGATTTAGGTGTGACACTGCCTTCCTTGAAACAAGTCTTAACGTTCTTCCAGGAAAAGTAGACATGAAATCACATAAGTTATCCTGAGAATAAGAAAAGCTTCAATACTATGATAAGAATTACACGCATTATTGTTCGCTATTTAATGCTCTCATGGCGAATGCAGACCCAATTTACTGTCGATTTTTTCTTGAGTATATTACAATTCATGTTCTACACTTCTTTGACGCTTATCTTTTGGAGTACGGTTTTACAATTCTCGCAAACCTTTGATGGTTGGAGTTTTGGGGAACTTATTGTACTTAATGGTATATCAATTCTGGCTACTGGCATCTCGTTGTCCTTTTTTGGATTCACTCAACTAGACAAGCGGCTAGCACGTGGCGAAATTGACCGTCTGTTGTGCCGCCCTATTCCGTTACTTGTCGGGCTACTAGGTGAAAGTATGCCTGTAGTTAGTGCTGTTCAGCAAATGTTGACCGGTCTTATCATCATTGGTATTGGTTTTACTTCAACTCCTTACCAGCCTGACATCGAGCACATAGTATTTGCAAGTATTACATTGATTGGTGGTGTGCTGGCTGTGAATCTAGGACGTGGTTGTGTTGCGCTGCTGGCCTTTCGGTTGGGGCGTACAGGAGCAATCGTAAATTTCTTGTTCCGATTTGACGAATTTCAAAAATATCCCCTTACCGCTTTTTCCAGCCCAGTTCGGTTGATCTTTACCTGGCTTTTGCCATTGATTCTCATTTCCACTTATCCTGCTATGCTATTGACTGGGAAACTGTTGCCTAAAGGGTGGGAGATTATCACTGTGCTGGTGATAATATTGTGGCTCGTACTATTTTGGTTTATTCAAAACCAAATGTTGCATAGCTACGAATCAACAGGTAATTAGCATGTCACATAACTTTTTGGCTCTGTTACATATACAGTGGACCGATTTCCGCTCCTATGCTACTGGGTGGCTCAGCGAGTTTCTTGTACTCCCTATTCGTTTATTTATCGTAGTAACTGTTTTTGGCCTTGTCTTTCGTACATCCCCTGTGTCATTAGGTTATACAATTCAAGAGATAGGAATCTATTACTTTGTCCTCTTGTTTGTTGGACGCTTTATTGACGATGCTATGACGGTTGCATATCAAGTCTGGGATGACATACAGGGAGGGGATCTGTCTTTATATTTAGCGCGTCCTATATATTATCCATTATATCTGTTTCTACAAAAGCTATCTTCGGCTTTGATTAAAGTAATATGCACATCAATACTTTTTGTGCCAATTGCTGTTGTTGTAGATTGGTGTCCACACAATTCTGTTGTACTATTGTTATTCCTGCCTGCACTTCTTATCGCGTTTTGTGTTACTTTTCTCATACAACTCAATATCGGGCTTCTTAGCTTCTGGCTAGAAAAAACATTAACACTGCGGGACCTAGCTTGGAACCTGAATGCAGTACTGTCAGGATGGCTTATACCCCTCGCGCTCTTCCCATCATGGTTAGTTACTTTGAGCAACTGGTTGCCATTTCAATTTGTGTACTATATACCTGCCAGTGTCTATCTGGGGAAATTGCTTGCATCAGAGATACTGCCAGTCTACTCGCTTGGCATAATGTGGGTTGTATTTGGTAGCGCATCTGCTGTGATCCTGTATCATTATGGGGTATTACATTATGACGCGCCAGGAGGGAACTAAACAAATGCGTGCTGTCTCTATTGAAGAAACTCTTCTCCCCAACAAGATCAAGATTGCCAGTAGTTATATACCTGGTGCTTACACAGTGCAGATTGGCTTCTGGGTTCGAGGTGGTTATTGGAATGAGTGTCCAAGTATGAATGGAATCACACATTTTATTGAGCATCTTGTATCTGCGAGTGGTGGAGAAAGGCGTGCTGCGTTGGAGGAATTAGCTGCTCCAACAAACAGCTTTACAGCCAGCGAGTATCAAGTCTTTCTTATGCAAGTATCTTGTAGTGATGTGGCTAGGGCGTTACAACTTATGTCTCAAATGCTCTTCAATACTGATTTTTCAGAACAAGAAGTGGAAACACAACGGGCTATTATCCTAAGAGAGATTGCACAGGAGTCGCAAGACATTAATCTGACTAACTTTGTACAGCTAGAGAATCTATTGTGGCGGGGTCTTTATCCACCTTTGTTACCCACAGGCTATGTGGATATTGTTGAAAAGCTAACGAAGGAAACGATTGAGAGCCATTGGCAAGAGGTTCTTAACACAACCTCACGATTGGCCGTGGTCTGTGTAGGTGGTGTTACGCCTGAGGTGTTTATTCGTATGGCAGAGCAGGGGCTTGCTCCAGTATATTCTGCCAGAGATCAACTGCCTGAGTATATCAAAGGTCCAGCTCCAGATAGACCTTGCTTGCGATGTGCTTTAAGTAAAGGGAGTTTGGTTAACCTGTTATACGGTTTCGAAGTCATTGATGTTAGCGTGCTTACCCGACACATTGTAAATGTTCTTAGTTACTACCTTTATGACGAGTTGATTCGAAAAGTACGTTGTGATCGTGGATTGGTTTACACAATCAAGTCACCGGTTCATTTCTTTAGTGACCGTGGCGTTCTGACCGTGCGTGCTATCTGTTCTCCAAAAGATGCAGAGGAGACGATGAACCTTATTGCGGATATTCTATATCAAATCGCTAATGGCTCACTTGATGTACAGCGAGTTGAATTAGCGCAACGTGTATATCTGACTCAAACAATGCTCCGTCTGGACGAGATGAAAAGTCTTATGACTTGGCTTGGAAAGCATCAGCTTTTCGCCATCGGTCTGCCGAATTTTGAAGATATCAATTCAATTGTCAAGCAATTAACTCCTACCCAGTTCTCAGATGTAGCGGCATCAGTACTTTCACCTTCTAAACTTGCTGTATCGATCCAGTCGCCTACCGAATTACCTTTTCTTCGACAATTCGAGATATTAGGAGCAAACATAACCGACTGATTCAGCAAATTCTCTTGATGTTCCTATCCAAATGATAGATGTTCCGCCATCTCAAATATTTGCTGCACAAAGGGCCACACGCCTGCTTTGTAATAGCGGTGACCGCCTTCGCCAGTGTAAAGCTGGCAGTGTTCGGGCGGCGCCCCGGCGACTTCGTAGATGTGGCGCAAGCGCTCGAAGGCTTGTTTGACGGCGGAGTAGGGGAAGAGTGGGTCCTCGCGGCCCGCAACGGCGAGGAACGGGCGCGGCGCGATCAGCCCGGCGACGTCGTACATCTCCGCCGTCGCCAACATGCCCGGTACGTAGTTGCACTCGCAGTGGTGAACCGAGCCGATGGATGCCTCGAAGGTGCTGAAGTAGCTTGCCGGTACGGTGACGTTGATGCGCGGATCGCAGGCCGCCGCAAACAGCGAGACCGTCCCGCCGCCGGAATTCCCGGTGATGGCGATGCGCTTCGTGTCCATTTCCGGGCGGGTTTCGGCGTAGTCGATGAGCCGCATCACATCCCACACCCGCTCGCCGATGAGTGTCCGCCCGAACAGCAGCGCGTGCATCTGCATCGTCCGGCACGAGGATGTGGCGTCGATCTTGATTTCGTTCCAGCGGCGCAATCCGGCAAACCCGCGCATATCGGGCACGACGGCGATGTAGCCCTGGCGCACGGCTTGCAGCGCCACGTCGCGCTCGCCTTCGACGATGGACAGCCGCTCCTCTTCGGTGTCCCACAGGCCGGCGTAGGTGCGTTTGCCCGCCTTGCCGTGCCCGTGCGGCGTGATCACAATGGGCAGCTTCCCCATGACCTCCAACGGCCACAGCAGATAGAACGGCAGCTCGAAGCCGGGTTCAGTCTGGATAATCCACGCCTCGCGGACGTGATCCGACAGGGTTTCTTCGCTCATCTGGCGCGGGCGCAGGTCGCACGGTCCCCGCCCGGCGATGGCATCCAGGCCGAGCATCGTCCGCAGGTGCGGACGAAATCGGCGCTGCCATGCATTGAATTCGGTTTTGGTCGTGGCGCTGAAGGCGAATTGCCGGTGGGTCTCCATCGCCAACTGGTGTACGTAATTATCGGGCGTCAATGTCGATTTCATGATTCTCCTCAGAATGTAACCTTACTTCAACGCTTAGGCGGATCACAATCCGCCATCCGCGCAGCGCCGGATTTTGATCCGGCGCAAGCATTTTCGTGATCGTTGGTGTGGCTTGCCACAGATGAGTTCTATTTTAACACAATTCTGTTATTGGCGTATCTGTGCCTTGCGGGTACAATGGAGAGCCAGTGATTCGAACTGTTTGGAGGTGATGATGCGTATAGTTGTTCCGATCAAGCAAGTTCCCGAAACCAGCAACGTGAAGATGGACCCTGAAACCGGCACGATGATCCGCACCGGCGTGGAGGCCATCGTCAACCCGCTCGATCTGTACGCTATCGAGGCGGCGTTGCGGTTGCGCGACGCGGTTGGAGGGCAGGTGACGACGATTTCGATGGGGCCGCCGCTCGCTGCGAAGGCGCTAAAGGAAGCGCTGGCGATGGGGTGCGATGACGGTGTCTTGCTCAGCCATCGCAAGTTTGCCGGGGCGGACACGTGGGCTACGGCCTACACCCTCGCCCAGGCGATCAAAAAACTCGGCGCGGTGGATCTCGTCATCTGCGGGGAGCGCGCGACCGATGGCGATACAGGGCAAGTCGGTCCCGGCATTGCGGCGTTCCTCGATTTCCCACTGGCCACTTATGTCAGCCGGATTGCCGATATCGAAGACGACGGGCTGCGGCTCAACCGGCTGGTCGAAGGCGGTATCGAGGTGCTGTGGACGTCGCTGCCCGCCGTGCTCACCGTTGTCAAGGAGATCGCCGCCCCGCGCCTGCCCACGTTGCGCGGCAAACAGCGCGCCCGCCAGACCGACCTGCCTGTCTGGGGGCCGGACGAATTGGCGCTTGATGCGGAAAAGATCGGCCTGAACGGCTCGCCCACTCGCGTGGTGAAAATCGACAAGCCGAAGATTTCGCGCCACGGCGAACTTGTCTACGTGAAAAACCCCGCCGACGTCGATGCTGCCGCTGCTCGATTCGTCGCCTTCCTCCGCGACCGTCAGTTGATTTGATTGAGCGGATGAGCGAATGGGCGAATGGGCGAATGGGTGAATGGGGGAATGGGTGAATGGCGAATCTCGACTTTGGACTTTCGACTAAGGACTAACGACTGAGGACTAAAAGACTATGAACTGGACGGATATATGGACTTTGGCTGAACAAAAACAGGGAAAGCTACATCCCGTTTCGTATGAACTGTTGACGCGCGGGCGCGCGCTGGCGGATGCGCGGGGCTGCCGGCTGTGCTCCGTGGTGCTCGGCAACGCCATCCCGGAAGCGGAACTGCGCGAATTGCTCGCGCGCGGCGCGGATCGCGTCTACGTGGTGGATCACCCGGCGCTGGTGCGCTTCCTGGTCGAGCCGCACGCCAAGGCGCTGCGCTATCTCATCGAAACCTACCAACCCGAAGTGCTGATCGCCGCCGCGACGACGACGGGCCGCACAGTGATGCCCTATGTCTCGATGCAAGTCCACGCCGGGCTGACGGCGGACTGCACCGGGCTGGAAATCGACCCGGAGACGGGCGACTTGCTGCAAACGCGGCCCGCGATCGGCGGCAACATCATGGCGACGATCAGGACGCCCACGGCGCGCCCGCAGATGGCGACCGTGCGGCCCAAATCCACGCCGCCCGCCCCGCGCGACGAAGCACGGCTCGACGCGAGTTGCGGCGAGATTGTGCGTGTGGATGTGCCGGAATCGCTGCTAACGGCGCGGATGCGCTACGAGCGTTTCATCCCCGACGAGTCGCAGGAAGTGGTGATCGAAGATGCAGAAGTGATCGTCGCCGGAGGGCGCGGGATGAAACGCGGGGAGAGCTTCAACTTGCTCGCCGACCTCGCCAACGTGTTGGGCGGCAGCGTCGGCGCGACGCGCGCGGCGGTGGATCGCGGGTGGCAATCCTACCCACGGCAGATCGGCCTGAGCGGCAAGACCATCGCGCCGAATCTGTACGTCGCCTGTGGCATCTCCGGCGCAATCCAGCATCTCGCGGGGATGCAGACGGCGGAGTACATCGTCGCCATCAACACCGATCCCGACGCGCCGATCTTCCAGGTCGCCGATCTCGGCATCGTCGGCGACGTCTTCGAGGTGTTGCCGGCCGTACTTGAAAAGTTACGGACAGATGTCTGAATTTTTCTACCAGTGCTTGCGCCGGATCATAATTCGGCGCTGCGGGGACGGCGGATTGTGATCCGCCTTAAGCGTTGAAGTGGGGCTATTTTATACGAGGAGAATCTATGACGCACTATACTCCTGTCACACCTGCTGTGATTGCGGAATTGCAATGCATCGTCGGCGAGAAGTACGTGATTTACGACGACGTGGAGAAACTGGAAGCCTACGCGCACGATGAAGTCGCCGATCCGGCCTTCGCGCACATGCCGGATGTCGTCGTCAAACCGGCGACGGCGGAGCAGATTTCCGCCATTATGCGGCTCGCCAACCGCGAGTTGATCCCGGTCACGCCGCGCGGCGCGGGATCGGGGCTGTCGGGCGGGGCGGTGCCGGTGTACGGCGGCATCGTCCTCTCCGTGGAGCGGATGAACCGCATTTTGGAGATCGACCGCGACAATCTGTTAGTCGTCGTTGAGCCGGGCGTGGTCACGAACGTGATCAACGAAATTCTGAAAGAGGATGGCCTTTTCTACGCGGGCTATCCGATGAGCGTGGAGACGTGCTTCGTCGGCGGCAACGTGGCGGAGAACGCCGGCGGCGGCAAGGCGGTCAAGTACGGCGTCACCGGGCGGTACGTGATGGGTCTGGAAGTGGTACTGCCCACCGGCGAGATCGTCCAGTTCGGCGGCAAGCGCGTCAAAGACGTCACCGGCTACGATCTGCTGCACCTGATGGTCGGCTCGGAAGGGACGCTTGGTATCTTCACCAAGATCATCCTCAAGCTGCTCCCACTGCCCACAGCGAAGGTGGATTTGCTGGTGCTGTTCGAGGACGTTCCCTCGGCGATTGCGATGGTGCCGAAGATTATGACCAACGGGCGCATCATCCCCACCGCCATCGAATTTATGGATAAACTCGCGGTGCAGACGACGTGCAAGTACCTCAACGAGGACCTGCCCTACGAGCAGGCCGGGGCGATGCTGCTGATTGAAGTGGACGGCGGCAGCGAGGCGCAGGTAGAGAAGGAGTACGAGACGATTGGCGAACTATGTCTCGAACATGGCGCGCTCGAGGTCTACGTGGCAGACAACCACACGACGCAGGAGCGGGTCTGGTCAGTGCGCCGCAACATCGCCGAGGCGTTCAAAGTCTACAGCCCGGTGCAGAGCCTCGAAGACATCGTCGTGCCCTTCGCGCAAATCCCCGACTTAATGCCCGAACTCGACCGCATCTCAGAGAAGTACGATGTCATCATCCCCTGCTACGGTCATGCCGGCGACGGCAACCTGCACGCCACCATCGTCAAACACCCGCACATGCCGATAGACGAATGGGCAGAGCAGGAGCGCGCGGTGCTGCTGGACCTCTATCACGCCGTCGCCAAACTCGGCGGCACGCTCAGCGGTGAGCACGGCATCGGCGCCAAGCGCCGCGATTTTTTGCCGATGATCCTGGACGGAACGGTCATCGCGTTGCAACGGCGGATCAAGGCGGCGTTCGATCCAAACGACGTGCTCAATCCCGGCAAGATTTTCCCGGAGGTCGCATGACACACCTTTTGTTTTTCTGTCAGCAGATCAAGCGGATTTTTGGATGCTTTGCGCTTGTCTTGCTCGCGGCGCTTCTGGCGGCTTGCCGCGCGCCTGCATCTGCGCCATCCGCACCGGAGACGTTCAGCGGCGAATTGGCCTACCCGTGGGTGACGCGGCAATGCGATCTGGGGTATCGCATCACCGGCACGGAGGCCAATCGTAAAGCGGGCGATATGATCATCGAGGAACTGCGCGCGCAGGGGTGGGAGGTCTACGAGCAAGAGTTCACCTATATGGATACACCTGTGCGCAATATTCTTGCGTGGAAGGGTGAAGTCGGGGGGGATGCAGGCGCTGTCCTCGTCGGCGCGCACTACGACACGCGGCGCTCCGCTGATCAAGAAGACCCTGCGCAGCCGGTGCTGGGGGCCAACGACGGGGCGAGCGGCGTCGCCGTGTTGCTGGAACTGGCGCGCTCGCTGGCGTGGGACTCGAAAACCCGGCGCATTTACCTGGCTTTCTTCGATGCCGAGGACAACGGGCGGCTCGATGGCTGGGACTGGATCGTGGGATCGTCGTACATGGCGCAGCACTGGGGCGAAGCCGGCGAACCGCCGCTAAAGGCGATGGTTCTCGTCGATATGATCGGCGATGCGGACCAGCAGGTGTACTATGAGCGCAACTCCGATCCTGCCCTCAGCCAGACGCTGTGGGGCATCGCCGCAGAGTTAGGCTACGGCAACCGCATCATCCCGGAGTACCGTTACGCAATACTCGACGATCACATCCCCTTCGCACAAAAAGGCATACCGGCGGTGCTGATGATCGACTTCGATTACCCGTACTGGCACACACTGCAAGATACGCCGGACAAGGTATCGGTGGAAAGTCTGGAAGCTGTCGGACGGACTGTAGAGGTTTGGCTGGAATCGCTGGAATGAGGAATTACTGGCATAACATTCGTAAATTCAAGCGCGCGCACCTTTTTCAACGTCTATCTGGATAGCGTATTACTGGTCTCCACCGCCAACATCGGCGCGCCGATGGCCCTGGCCAACGAGGAAGCGTGGCGGCCTGTCTCGGCGGCCATCGCCAACCTGACCGCTGGCGCCGGATTCGGCCTGATGGCGGGCGGCGGCGGTTATCTGGGGCAGCGTGTTGGATACGACAGGATTTTTCTCATCGGCGCTTCTCTCGTTATCCTGGGGGCTGTGACGCTCGGCGTCTGGCGGAAATTGCCATCCCCGGCGTTCATTCTCCTTGACGATTCTTGAGAATCGACATAAAATGCTTAGTAGCTGAAGCTGATTCGGTGAGAGCTCGTAGCAGTAGCGCTTTCTGCGAACGGCGCAAGCTTTTCATAACCATTTACAGTTAAGGAGGAAAATCTCATGAGCAAGTTGTTGAAGTTTAGTTCGGTGTTGGTTCTGTTGTCCCTACTTTTGTCTGCCTGCGGCGGCGCAACGCCAGCCGCCCCACCGGCCACCGCGCCAGAAGATGCGCCGGTCGCCGCGCCGGAACAAAAAATCAAGGCCTGCTTTATCTACGTGGGGCCGATTGGCGACATCGGCTGGACCAACGCCCACGACGTTGGCCGCCTGTACGTGGACAACAAGTACGATTGGCTCGAAACCGCTTATGCCGAATCCGTGCCGGAAGCGGACTCCGAGCGCTTCATCGACCGCTTTGTGGTGGAAGAGAAGTGCGATGTGGTCTTTACTACGTCTTTCGGCTTTATGGATGCCACGTTGGCCGCCGCGCAGAAGTACCCGGATAACTTCTTCTTCCACGTCTCCGGTTACAAACGCGCGCCTAATATGGGCACGCTGATGGCTGATTTCTACCAGTTGTACTATCTGAACGGTTTAATGGCCGGCGCGATGACGAAGTCCGGCAAGACCGGCTACGTGGCGGCGCATCCCATTCCCGAACTGGTGCGCCATATCAATGCCTTTGCCCTCGGCGTGCGCGAAGCTAACCCCAACGCCACCGTCGAGGTGAACTGGATCTTCGAATGGTACGATCCCGCCAAGGCGCGCGAAGCGGCGGAAGCGCTAATCGCCAATGGAGCTGACGTGCTGGCGTTTACGGAAGACACCGCTACGGTCGTGCAGGTGGCCGAGGAGTATACCGCCAAGGGGCAGACAGTTTACTCGTTTGGGCACTACAATCCTATGGCGCAGTTTGGCCCTAACTCGATGCTGAGTGGTCAACTGGTCAACTGGGGCGTTCTCTATGAGGATATCCTGACCAAGATTTACCTGGGTATCTACACCACCAAAAACCTCGAAAACGTGGACTACTGGGCGCTGTTGAGCGGCGGCCCGAACCTGGGCGCGCCGGCTTCGGTGGAATTGGGCGGCCGGTTTGGCGAGCCGATCAGCCCCGTCTTTGTCGACCCGCTGAAGGCCGTCAAACTCACCGATCCCATTCTGGGTGAGATGAGCGTCCACGACCTGGTCTTCGCGCGCATCGACCAGATGAAGGACTCTGCGGTGTTGTTCGACCCGTTCACCGGCCCAATCAACGATCAGACCGGCGCGCAGCGGATCAAGCCGAACCAACGTCTTACCGTCTTCGAGTTGAATACGATCGACTGGTTCGTCGAAGGCGTGATCGGCAACGCCAACCCGTAAGAGGCAACGACGTCGTTTATTGGGTGGGAGGCAGTCATACTCCCACCCAATTTGTTTAGCGTTGAGACTGTTTTTATCAGCAGATTAAGCAGATGATCGATCGAAAAATCGCAAATCTGCTAAATCTGTTTAGTCTGCTGACAAGATACGGAGGCAGAAATGACATCTGCTTTACCTGAAGATACCCCAACTGTCGTGATGCGCGGCATCGTCAAGTGCTTCCCCGGCGTGACGGCCAACGACGGCGCCAACCTGGAAGTGCGCAAGGGCGAAATCCACGCCTTGCTCGGCGAAAACGGGGCGGGCAAAACGTCCCTGATGAACGTGTTGTACGGCATCTATCATCCAGACGAAGGTGAAATCTGGCTGGATGGACAGCCTGTGACGATCCACTCGCCGCAAGATGCCATCCGGTTGGGTATCGGTATGATTCACCAGCATTTCCGGTTGGTGCAGAATCACAGTGTCGCCGAGAATGTCGTCTTGGGTTTGAAACAAGATTTACTCTTCCCCGACGAGAAGGCGCGGGCGCGGATTCTCGAACTAGCGGAACGTTACGGGATGAAAGTGGACCCCGACGCGCGCATCTGGCAGCTTTCGGCGGGCGAGCAACAGCGTGTCGAGATCATCAAGGCGTTGTATCGCGGGGCTAAGATCCTGATTATGGATGAGCCGACCTCGATGCTCACTCCAGGCGAAGCCATCGAACTCCTGCACGTCCTGCGCCGTATGACCGCCGAGGGGCACACCGTAATCTTTATCACCCACAAATTGGAAGAGGTGTTCGAGGCGAGCGAGCGCGTCACAGTGATGCGCCGGGGCAAGTCCATCGCCACGCTGGAAACCGCGCAGACGACCCAGCGCGAACTCGCCCAGTTGATGGTCGGGCGCGACGTGTTGTTCCATCTGGATAAGAAACCGGTCGAGATCGGGGCGGCGATTCTCAAAGTCGAAGGTCTCAACGTGCTGAGCGACAAGGGCCTGCCGGCCGTCGTTGACTTTGGGCTGGAAGTGCGCGCCGGGGAGGTTTTCGGCATTGCCGGCGTCTCCGGCAACGGGCAACGCGAGCTGGTCGAGGCGCTTGCCGGCCTGCGGCCTGTTTCCGGCGGGCGCGTCTTCGTCGCTGGCGCGGACGTCACCCACGCGCCGCCGCGCGCCCGCATCGATCGCGGCATCGGCTTTGTGCCGGGCGAACGGTGGATGGCGCTTGTCCCGAATATGAGCGTCGCCGACAATCTGATCCTCAAAAACTATGCCCGTCCTCCCATTGGGAGCGGGCCTTTCCTCAATCAGGACGCTATTGCCGTTTACACCGATGGCCTGATCGGCGAGTACGCCATTTCGACGCCCGACCGGCGCACACCCGTCAAACGGCTTTCCGGCGGCAATATCCAACGCGCGTTGCTGGCGCGGGAGATTGCCGAAAAGCCTGCCCTGCTTATCGTCGCGCAACCCACCAGCGGGTTGGACGTCGGCGCAACCGAGACGATCTGGCGGTTGTTGTTGGCCGAACGCGAGCGCGGCGCGGCGATCTTGCTCATCTCCGACGATTTGAAGGAGACGCTTTCGCTCAGCGACCGCGCAGCGGTCATTTTCGAGGGACAAATGATGGGGCAGTTCATCGCCAAAGAAGCCGACCTCGAACAGATCAGCCTGATGATGGCCGGCGTGCTGCGCGCTGCTGCGAGTTAAGAGTTGCGAAGCGATTTGGAAGTTGGACTATCTGACTGCCGATTAAAGACTCGCGAGGAGAATAGTATGAGAATTCCCCGCATCCGTTTCGAGAAGCGGCTTTCCGCGCCGCGTTGGCTGCCGGTGGCCTCGTTGGTCGTTTCATTGCTGCTGGCGTTGTTGACCATCGGCGTTATCTTCTACCTGTTGGGCGTCAACCCCGGCGTTGCCTTTCAGCGCATCTTTCGCGGCGGATTTGGCAGTCGCTTTGGCTTGCAGGAAACGCTGACCAAATCCATCCCGCTGATTCTGTGCGGCGTCGGGCTGACGTTGGCGTTCAAGGGCCGTATGTACAACATCGGCGCGGAAGGGCAGTTGTTGCTCGGTGCAATTTTCGCCACCGGCGTCCAGCGCGTGGTCCCTGGCTGGCCGGCTTATCTTCTGTTGCCCGCACTGTTCCTGGCCGGATTCGTGGGCGGCGCGCTCTGGGCTGCGATTCCCGCTTTGCTGAAGACGCGCTTTCGCATTGATGAGGTGTTGACCAGCCTGATGCTCGTCTACATCGCTAACGAAGCCGTCAAGTACCTGGTATATGGCCCCTGGCGCGGCACGGATACGCGCGGTTTTCCCATCACGGACGAATTCTCGGTCGCCGCACGCATTCCGAGCCTCGTGGGCACCCGCATTCATTACCCGACCTTGATTTTGGCGGTTATGTTTGCCGTATTGGTCTATTTCTTGCTCACCCGCACCAAACTGGGGTACGAGATCCGCGTGACAGGCGAGAATCCCGATGCCGCGCGCTACGCCGGGATGGATTATCAAAGAGTGGCGTTGCTGGTGATGGTGATTAGCGGCGGACTGGCAGGGCTGGCCGGTATGGGGGAGGTGACCGGCATCCACTATCGCTTGCGTCCCCCCGAAGCGATTTCGCCGGGCTACGGCTTTACTGCCATCATCGTCGCCTGGCTGGCGCGGCTCAACCCGCTCGCGGCCATCCTTTCCGCTTTTTTATTCGGCGGACTGCTGGTCGGCGGCGACGCGATCCAGATCGCGCTCAACTTACCGGCGGCCACGGTGCAGATTTTCAATGGCGTGATCCTGCTCTTCGTCATCGTCGCCGAGTTGTTCAACCAGTACAAACTACGCCTGGAGGTGTAAGATGCTAGACTTTATCCTTGCGGCTTTGCGCGCTGCCATTCCCGCCGGCACCCCCTTGCTCTTTGGTACGTTGGGCGAAATATACTCCGAACGCTCCGGCGTGCTCAACCTCGGCGTTGAGGGGATGATGATTATGGGTGCAGTTTCCGGCTTTGCGGTCGCGCAGACCACCGGCAACGTCTGGCTGGGGATCGCGGCGGCGGCGGCGGCGGGCGCGCTGATGGCGCTGATCCACGCCTTCGCCAGCGTCAGTCTGCGGGTGAATCAGGTGGTCTCCGGCCTGGCGCTGACGATGCTCGGTTTGGGCGTCAGCGGGATGATGGGCAAGCGGTTCGTCGGCCAACCGCTCGCCGTGCGCTTGCAGCCACTCACCATTCCCGTTCTGCGCGATTTGCCTATCGTCGGCGTGCTGCTGTTTCGGTTCGATGCGATGGTCTACTTTAGTATCCTGTTCGTGCCATTGCTGTGGTTCGTGCTGTACAAAACGCGCGCCGGTTTGACCCTGCGCTCGGTCGGCGAAAACCCCGCCGCTGCCGACGCGCAAGGCGTCAACGTGCCCCTGGTGCGTTACACGGCGGTCATGTTCGGCGGCGTGATGGCCGGACTCGGCGGCGCGTACCTGTCGATGGCTTACGCTCCCGCCTGGGTCGAAGGGATGACCTCCGGCGCCGGCTGGATCGTCATCGCCCTGACAATCTTCGCGATATGGGACCCGCGCCGCGCCCTGCTCGGCGCGTACCTGTTCGGCGGCGTGCGTGTGTTGCAGTTCCGCCTGCAACCGTTGGGGATTTCGCCCAACCTGCTCAATATGCTGCCGTTCCTGCTGACCATTTTGGTGTTGTGGTTGAGTTCGGGTCAGGCGGCCAAACGGCGCATCGGCGCGCCGGCTGCGTTGATGACGGCGTACTCGCGGGAGGAGCGATAAGCACATTAGAATGGAAGCGCATCATTCGAAAGCGATCGATGATTTTTTGGCAGGATACGCCACCAAGGACGAGTTCATAGCGATCTTGCTCGTCGGATCGCTGGCCCACGGGTTTGCGAAAGTAAATTCAGACATTGACATTATCCTTGTCGCTACTGAGGACGAATATCAGAGGCGACAAGGCCAAAAGCAACTCGCCTTCAGCCTGTGGGATATATGCGCGTATCCCGGCGGCTACATCGATTGCAAAGTGGTTTCCCTGGCGTCGCTCAACCAGATCGCCGCAAGAGGCAGCGATCCCGCGCGATACGCTTTCAAGGATGCTACGATCCTGTCTTCCAGGACAGCGGCCCTCGATTCAGTTTTGCAGCGTGTCACGCGATTCCCTATCGAGCAGCAGGCGTCGCGCGAACGTCGATTCATCTGCCAGCTTCTGGCATGGAAATGGTACATGAGCCAGGCGGAAGAAAATCAAAACGCCTATCTCGTGCATTTAGCCACGCAGAAATTAACCTTGTTTGCCAGTCGCATCATCCTCAATCGCAATGCAGCCTTGTATCCTTATCACAAGTGGCTGCTGGCGGAAACGCAAAAGGCCCCGGTCAAACCGGAGGGCTTCTTGGAGACGCTGGACGCGCTTCTCCATGACCCCACATTCGTCATAGCCCAGAAGTTGGCCGACCTCCTGCTTGAATTTGTAGGCTTGAACGAGAAAGACGTTGACTGGCCCAACCAGTTCATGGTCGATAGCGAGATGAACTGGCTTACGCACGAAGCGCCGGTCGATGATCTGTAAAGATGCGCAGGTCATATCGAGTTTTGTTGAGGAGGGAACGATGGTTACATATCCTGAAACACATCACGATTTGCTGCAATCCAAAGTAGCGATGCTGGTAACAATCGGGCGGAATGGCTATCCGCAGGTGACGGCGATCTGGTTTCTTTTCGATGACGATGAGATGATCAGATTATCGCTGAACACCGCGCGGCAGAAGGTGAAGAACCTGCAAGCGCATCCAGAGTGCGCCCTGTTTTTCATCGATCCCGCTACGCCCTGGCGCACGTTGGAGGTGCGGGCGCGCGCCGAACTGACGCCCGATCCGGATTATATCTTTGCCGATAAGCTGGGGCGCAAATATGGCGCGGATGTGCGCAAGATGGATCGGCCTGGCGAGTCCCGCGTGGTCGTGACCTTGCATCCGGTCAACGTCAACGCGCTGGATTTGAGCCGGCGTTAAGGACCCACCAAGACGGCGTTGTATGCTATAATGAAGCCGAGGCACTCAGCTTTTACGCCGCCGCCAAAGTGTAGCATTGACGAAATTCTGGTATCGTATATAATACCACTATGAGCAAGATTCAGGTTGTCCTCGATACCAACGTCCTCGTCTCAGCTTTGCGTTCTCGACAAGGCGCATCCTATAAGTTGCTCATGTTGATCGGACGGGCCAATTTCGAGATAAATCTATCTGTACCTTTGGCGCTGGAATATGAGGATGCAGCCAAACGTTTACTCGGCCAGATAGCCCTGCAGGAGCGCGACATCGATGACATTCTCGATTATCTGTGTCGGATGGCGCAGCGGCGCGAGATATTTTACCTGTGGCGACCATTTCTAAAGGACCCGAAGGATGACATGGTTTTGGAATTAGCTGTAAGCGCCGGGTGTGAGTTTATCGTCACCTATAACCATCAAGATTTTGCAGGAACAGGGCAGTTTGGGGTGGAGGCGATCACACCTGCGGAGTTTTTGGCAAAATTAGGAGTAGGGAAATGACCACGATAAGTTTGCGACTACCTAATTATCTCCATGAAACGGTGCGTGAGTTAGCTGAAGCGGAGCAGGTTTCGATGAATCAGTTAATCGTGCTGGCCGTCGCGGAGAAAGTATCGGCGCTAAAGACCGAAGGATACTTGGCGGAACGAGCAAAGCGCGGCGACAGGATCAAGTTTGAAGCCGCGATGGCTAAAGTGGCGGATGTCGAGCCGGAGGAGTATGATCGGCTAAATCGGTAAAGACAACCTAACCATTTGACGCAACTGTATTTTTACAACATCTCCTCCCAATTCATCCCGACCTCCACATCCACTTTGAGCGGGACGATCAACTCAAAAGCCTGCCCCATCGCTTCGCGTAGTAAGGCAATAGCGCGTTCCTGTTCGTCCTCCGGCGCTTCGAGCACCAATTCATCGTGGACTTGCAAGATCATTCGCGTGCGCAGACCGCTCTCCTTGAGCATCCGGTGCGTGCGCAGCATCGCCAGCTTGATGATGTCCGCCGCGCTGCCTTGAATCGGCGTGTTGATCGCCATGCGCTGCAGGGCCTG
>DAOUAY010000554.1:0-2330 GCA_034432995.1 Anaerolineae bacterium
TTGTTGGCGTATTGCTCCATCACGTGCGCCGTCCACCCGGCGATGCGGCACATCGCAAAGAATGGTGTGAGCAAATCCACCGGGATACCGAGCATGTGTAGCATCGGCGCGAGGTAGAAGTCCACGTTGGCGAACAGCCGCTTTTTCTCCCACACCGTGCGGGCCACCGCGTCGGCCAATTCGTACAGGTGGAAATTGCCCGATTGCGCGCACAGTTGGTAGAGCATGTCTTTGATGAACGGCACGCGCGAGTCGCCGGCCTTACGGTAGATGCGATGCCCGAAGCCCAAAATGCGTTGTTTGGCCGCCAGCGCCGCGTCGATGTACGGCTCGACCTTATCCAGCGTCCCGATCTCGAACAGCATTTCCAGCGCGCCCTGGTTCGCGCCGCCGTGCAGCGGCCCTTTGAGCGTGCCCATCGCCGACGTGATCGCCGCGCCCATGTCGGAGAGCGTCGAGGCCGTCACCCGCGCGGCAAACGTGGAGGCGTTGAAACCGTGTTCCACCATTAGCAGCATCGTCAAATCCATCGCCCGCGCTTCGGTCGGGGTGGGGCGCTTGCCGTGCATCATATAAAGGAAGTTCGCGGCGTGGTCCAACTTGGGATCGGGATGCACCCACATCTTGCCCTGTGATTCGCGGCAGTAGTAGGCGACGAGTGTGGGGAACTTGGCCGTCAGGTAGATCGCCTTGGCCAGGCGCGATTCGGGGCTGGTGTTGTCCTCGCCGGGATTGTCGGAGGCCAGCGCCGAGACGGCGGTGCGCAGCGCGTCCATTGGTTTCATATAGTGGGAGAGGAACCGCAGAATCTCGTAGATGCCGGCGTCCACCTCGCGCTCGGCGGCCAGGGCGGCCTTGAACGCCCACAACTGGTTGCGCGTGGGCAGATCGTTCGTCCACAGCAAATATGTGACTTCTTCATAACTCGAATGTTTTGCCAGATCGCGGATGTCGATACCGCGGAACTGCAACGCGCCGACGTCCCCGTCGATATCGCAGATCGCAGTGCGCCCCGCCAGGACCCCCTCAAGCCCCTCGTAGACGCGCTGCTCCGGTGGATAATCGCCCAACAGCGTTGGCAGCCGGTTATCCGTGACCAGCATACTTTCCACCTTGAACCCCGTTTTCATCTCCATCGCGCTCCTCCTTGTTGAACTGAACTATGGCTGGTGCTTATCGCATAGATAAAAAATCAGCCTACCGAGAACCGGTAGGCTGACTTCTTCTTTGGCTAAATCCCAGGTAGCCCTAACCGGCCCTCCACAAGGTAGAAGGCTTAGGCTGCTGAGCCGGGATCAGGATGATGTTTGTTCTCATAACGGCACTTCTCTGCATAACTCGATCACAAATTGTTTTTATATTAGCCGAAATGCGAAACTTGTCAAATTGCGGCGCGCATCGCTGTTACGAATGCCCATGCTGCCTCTGCCGGACGTTCCGCTGCGCCAATCACTTTGACGAGCGCGCTGCCGACGATGACGCCATCCGCAATCTGCGCTACCTGCGCGGCCTGCTCCGGCGTGGCGATGCCGAACCCCACGGCGAGCGGCTTGTCCGTGACCGCGCGCACGCGCGCGACGAAGTCCGCCAGGTCGGGCGGCATGTTCTCCCGCGCCCCCGTCACGCCGACGAGTGACACGAGGTAGACGAATCCGCCGGACAGCGCCGTCACCGTCTGTATGCGCGCTGCGTCGGAGGTCGGGGCCAGCAGGAAGATGACGTCCAGCCCGCGCGCGGTCGCCGCTGCGTGCAATGTCTCGGCCTCTTCCGGCGGCAGGTCGGGCACGATGAGACCGTCGATGCCACACGCCACGGCCCGTTCCGCGAACCGTTCGAAACCGAACTGCATAATGGGATTGTAGTAGCCCATCAGCACGAACGGTACGGTCACGCCACGCGCGCGGAGCGTCGCCGCCTGCTCCAGACACAGCGTCAGCGACATGCCATTTGCCAGCGCGCGCTGTCCCGCTGCCTGGATCGTCGCCCCATCTGCCAGCGGGTCGCTGAACGGGACGCCCAACTCCACCAAATCCGCCCCCGCCTCCGCCAGCGCCGGGACGATCTCCAGCGCGCTTTCCAGCGCCGGAAAGCCCATCGTCACGTAGGGCATCAGCGCCTTGCGGCCATTTTGTTTCAATGACTCGAATGTTTCGGTGATTCTGCTCATTTATCTGCTCCCGGTCCATAGTCCTGAGTCCTATAGTCCTTAGTGCATTAACAGGGAACATTTTCGGGAATAGCAAGGTGTGGTTCATGAGTGCAGTTGAAGGTTTCACAAACACGGTCGGCCAAGTCCTGGGCCGACAAAGTGTCGTTGGGTTCGACCACGC
>DAOUAY010000555.1:0-16500 GCA_034432995.1 Anaerolineae bacterium
TAACTCGACGCGCTCGCATACCGCCGCAGCCCCGTCCGAAACAACGCCGTCGCGCCGGCAAAGAACGCCAGCGCCAGCGCGACGGCGCCCGCGAGCATCCCGGCGGGCAGCTCGCCGCTGAGCGCCTGCGCGGGGATCGTCGTCATCACGCCGACGGGGACGATCCACGTGAGCACCAGGCGCAGCCAGCCGGGGTAGAGGCCCACGGGATAGCGCGCCATCTGCAACAGCGCGTTGAAGAGCCACGTGAACAAAAAGCCCGGACTCCAGAAGACGAGCGCGCTGAATGCCAGCAAAATCGCGTAGAGGATGAGCAGCCCCGCCGCCATCCCCACGACAAAGGCGAGCACGCGACCCGGCGTGAGCGTCTGTCCCATCTGCGCCATACCTGTCCCCAACACGCCGAGCGCCAGGAGCAAATCCAGCAGCGCCAGGGGTCGCCAGTGCCGGAAGCTGGCGAGGAACTGCACATCCACCGGACGTAGCAGCGTGAAGTCGAACTGCCCCGTCCAGACCTCGCCATCCATCCCGGCCAGCGCCTCCAAACTCGGCCCGATGAACAGCCCGCGCAGCGCGCCCAGCGTCAGGTAGACGCCCAACAGCGCCAGCGTCGAGGCCAGCGTCCACCCGCGCAGCGTCTCCACCTGGCTGAACAGCACCACGATGCCGAGCACACCCGTCCCCAGGTTCAACACCGAATACAGCAGGCTGATCCAGAAATTCATCCGGTACGCCAGCACGTCTTGAAAGGCGATTACGATAAAGCGTTTGATAAGTTTAAGGTAATACATAGTTCCTCGCTATTGAAAGTCTGATAGTCGAGTAGTCAGATAGTCAGGTAGCCATTAGTCGGATAGTCACATTCGACTACGAGACTAACGACTATTCGACTATATGACTACAAGGCTAATGACTATCCCCCGACAGCGGAGTATCGCTTCACGCCCGCCCGCCACATCACGCTGAACAGCGCGAGGGCGACGGCGAGCCAGCCGAGTTGGAAGGCGAAGCCTGTCAGGATACCGGTGGCGTCCAGTTGCCCGGTGAGCACTTCCACGGGGAAGCCGACCATGTAGCGGAACGGCAGCCACGTCGCGGCCTGGCGCAGGACGCCGGGCAACAACGCCGTCGGCGCGACTTGGCCTGCAAGCAGGAAGATCAGCGCATCCTGGAGCGCCAACAGCGCGTCGGCGCGCGTCGCCCAGAAGGCCAGCAGCGCCAGCCAGTAGCCCCAGAAGAAGCGCAGCGCCCACGCGAGCGCCAGCGCGGGGATGAACGCCAGGCCGTTGCGTAGCGTCACGTGTAGCTCCGGGCGCAGCCACAGCGCCAACACCGCCGTCACCGGGACGATGAAGAGGATGTAGACCACCTTGCCCGCCACTTCCGACGACAGCGCGTCGAACACCGGCGAGAGCGGGCGCAACAACTGCATATTCATCCCCCCGTAGCGGATCACGTCGCCGACCGTCCAGTTGGTCTGCGAATAGGTCAGTTGGTTGACCACAATCAGGACGAGGTAGTAGGCCACGAACTGCCCGCGCGAAAATCCCCCCACCGTCCCCCCGCCCGCCGCCGTCGACCAGACGAAGAGATAAATGAGCGGCGGAATCATCCAGCCGAAGGCCAGCAGGAAGAAGAAGCTGCGATGCTGAACCCAACTCAGCCATGTTTTGCGGATCAGCGCCAGCCCGCCCCTGAAGTTGACCTGCGGCAGCGTGATGCGTGAATCCCACTTCTTGCCTCTTGCCTCTTGCATCATACCGTCCCCTCCTGATAGATTCGATCGATGACCGCCTCGATCGGCGGATCTTCGACAGAGAGATCAACGACGGGCAGCGTATTCAACAGTTGGGCGGTGATTGTCGGCGTCGTCGCGCGCGGTACGCGGAGCGTCAGGTGGCCGTTCTCTTGTTCGACGACATCCGCTTCGGGCGGTAGGTCGGATTGACCGTTCGTCCCACTGAGCGCCAGCCGGATCAGTTTGAACGGCGCGAGCTTCTCCGCCAGCCCGTGGAGCGCGCCGTCGTAGAGCAGTTGTCCGTGGTGGATGAGGATCACGCGCGGGCACAGCGCCGTCACGTCGGCCATGTAGTGGCTGGTGAGGATGACAGTCACGCCGCTGCGCCGGTTGTACTCCGCAAAAAAGCGTCTCAGTCGCGCCTGCATCGAAACGTCCAGCCCCAACGTCGGCTCGTCGAGGAAGAGCACGTCCGGGCGGTGGAGCAACCCGGCGACCAGCTCGCACTTCATCCGCTCGCCCAGAGAGAAGTTGCGCACCGGCTTGGTGAGCAGGTCTTCCATTTCCAGCAGCGCGACCAACTCATCCAGCGTGCTCTTGAACTCGGTCGGCGGCACGCGGTAGATGTCGCCGAGCACGTCGAAGCTATCGAGCGGCGGAATGTCCCACAACATCTGGCTCTTGTTGCCGAGCACCATGCTGATGCGCCGCAGGTAATCGTGCTGGCGCGCCCACGGCGTGAAGCCGAGCACGCGCACCTCGCCCGACGTCGGGTGCAGCAGTCCCGACAGTACTTTGAGCGTCGTCGTCTTGCCGGCTCCGTTCGGCCCGATGAAACCGACGAACTCCCCGCGCGCGATCTCGAAGCTGACGTCGCGCACGGCCTCCACGTCGCGGTAGACGCGGTACATGAGGCTCTTGAGCGCCGCGCCCACCCCCGCCTCCCGCTCCGGCACGCGGTACGTCTTGCACAGGTTTTTTACGACAATTTGTGATGCGGACATGGCTTTGTTTACGATGCTCCTTTCTTTGATGGTAGACAGTAGACCGTAGACGGTAGACGGGTTTTCCGCCCCTGTCTACCGTTTACTGTCTACCGTCTACTTTTAATTGTACAACCCTGGTGCGCAAGTGGAGGGTTGGAAACATAACTTCTGTTTATTTCTGGTGTTTTCTACAGTATACATCGTTTCGACGTTCCGTTACACTATAAAAGCGCGCGACATCACGAGGGAACATTTCGTATAGAAAATACGTCTTTTTTCTGTTCATCATTTGCCATTTGCCATTTGCCATTTGCCATTTACGAGGGAGGATCGGTATGCAAACACAAAGCTCGAAGTCGAATCTGGGGACAACCTTGCTCTTGCTTTTCCTGGGGGCGTTGCCGTTGATTGTCTTGCTGCTGGCATTGCCGTGGCTGCTGGGCTGAGGGGAACGTGAGGCAAACGTAGTCGTCGCGTCAAGCAAATGGCGCCAAGTGCGGTTATGCTGATGGATGTGTGTTTGTAGCCACGTGTTCAGGAGGCGCGATGTCGCTGAAGATTCTATGCTGTTTGCTGTTGCTGGGTGTGAGTGTGCTGGCCGGTTGTCAATCCCAAGCAGAGCGACAGGTGGCCGAATTTACGGCGCCGATCGAAGACGACCCGAACAACGTCTCGGCATACATCAGCCGTTGCGCGGTGTATGCGCGTTCTGGCGCGTATGCGGAGGCGGTTGGCGATTGTACCGCTGCTCTCGAACGTACCCCGAATTCGCTCCACGCTTTGCAGAATCGCGCGTATGCCTATCAGCAATGGGGTAAAGCCGATTTGGCTGTGATGGATTGGGAGACCTTGCTTGGTTTGGTTGAGGATTCGGAGTCGCTGCTCGCATATTACCAAAAACATAGGCCGGAGGAACTGGCGTTTTACCGCGAGCAAGTGGCGTCCTCACGGTGAAGATGAAACGTCGTAAATAACGATTTAATCCACAGGAGGGTGCTATGACAATCGAAGATTCGTTTGCGTCGCGCCGGGGTGGGCGCTGGCTGGTGAAGGCGGCGCTAGTATTGGGCGGAGTTCTGTTTGTCGCGCGTTATCTGGTGTTGGGCTTGCTCTATGTCAAGTCTCTTGTGGCTAATGGCTCTATTTCATCATTGGATATTCTGGGAGTGTGGTATTTCTTTCTGTTGGGCCATGCTTTCTCGTATCCGCTGGTCTTCTGGAGCGTGTTCGTAGCGAGCTTGGCACTCGTTGCTGTCGCGTTGTTTGGGGGGCGCCCGCGTAAGGTCGCGCGTGTGGCGCTGGCGCTGGTTGGGCTGGCGATTTTGATCACACCGGTGATTCATCGTTACCGCCCGGCGGTGCGGGCTGAGTCGGATACGGTGATGCGCGTGCCGACGATGCCGAATGTGCTGTGGAGTGCGCCCAAAGCTTTCGCAGCGGGCGCGGAGATACGCCGTTGTGTCTACGAGTTGCACGGCTGGAACGTCGAGGGTGCGCTGTACTACATGGAAACCTGCGGCGCGCGCGTGTCTCAGTGGCGCTATGCCCCGCAGACCGACTCTCGTCAGCAGGTGATCGCTGTACCCGGTGATGTGCTCCGGGAGCTTGCTCCGCGTCCGACAGACAGTGTGAACGCGACTATGCCCGGTGATGACGCGCTGCAGATTTCCACCCGCGGGCCGGTTTTAGTGTCGCCAGACGGTGTATGGCGAGCTTTCATCGCACGTCATCTTTACGGGCCGGAGGACGTGGTGGTTGTCTCCGCCGCAAGGCAGGATTTATGAGTGGAGCGCGTCACAACTATCTTTACCTCGGCCTGGGATTGCTCCTCGTTTTGCTGGCGGCGTGTTCTGCACCTGCCGCTGCGCCTCTTGTTACGCCTCTGCCCACGCCGCTCGAAGTCACGGAACCGGCCATATTGAACGACGTTATCCCTACACTCACCTTCGAGGAATATCCAATCGTTAGCGCCGACGAGGATCATCCCTTTCATTTCGAGTATTACGACCGCCTCACCCCCGAGACCCTCGATGTGCGCCGTTACTGGCGCAGGTATCGACCTGCACCGCAGGATGTGACGATAGGGGATGCTGTTTATCGCGTCGAATCCGATATGACCACGGCGACGGTCTACAATGGCGATACGGCAGTGTACACCCATACTTTTGGTGAGATATCGGTGTCGCCGATAGCGAGACGCCTGTCCGAGTGGGAAGGTCAGTGGGTGCTCGAAGTGTTGCCCGGTCAGGTCATCATCGCCGGTGAAAGTCTCAACGCGCGTTTGGGATACGATGAGATTTTCGAGTGGCGACTGTTAGCCGGCCGGCCATTTTTCTTCTTTAGCAGCGCGGATGGCGTCGGTTTGTCTTATGATGGCCAGGTGTTGCCCTACCGCTACGACGAAGTGCCGCACTATCTGTGTTGCGAACCGGCTTTGGCGAATCCCGGCCATAACGAGATGATGATCTGGTTTCACGGCCTGCGGGATGGGATGTGGTATTACGTCGAGCTGGGCGTTTACGAGTGATGAAGTTTCAAAAATTAACATGGTAATGGGTATGCCGGCTTTTGACCGGCTGAAGCCTGGTGTGTACGTGTGCGCGCCGTGTGCGCGCCGGCTTCCGCCGGTTTTCCCCGGCGATTTCAATGACCGGATTATTTTCTTGACTTTCATCGCCCCGGCGTTGCAAGCACGGCGGATTGTGATCTACCTTAAGCATCGAAGGGAGGCATTTCTATGATGGAGCGCATAAGGTTGAGAAGATTGATCGTCGTATGTGTGGGCCTGTTGGCGTTGTTGGCGGCTTGTGCTGCGCCGCAACCTTCTCCGGCTGTCACCCCGACTGCGCAAACACTGCCGAAGTCCACTGCGCCGGCTGCGCCCACACCTGAGGCGACGCCCACCCCGGTGGTCGAGGCCGCCGCTCCGGCGGGGCCTTTTGCGCTGACGCAGGCCTGGCTTGGCGAGTTGACAACGGGGGTCATTTATCCTGACGCGGAGCAGTTGCAGCGGCTGGCCGAAGCCTTGATGACAGATACGGCTGCCTATCTTGATGCGGCGATTGCGCCCGCCGTCCCGCTCGCCGCACAGCAACCGGCCCTGGCGCGTATGGCGGCTGACCTACCCGGCATGGAGGGTGGGCAAGTGCTGCCGGTCGATCTCGATCCTGGCGTAGAGGCTGAACTGGTTATCGGTTTTGGCATCGGCGGCGATCCGTTGCTTTACGCTTATGGCGCCGGCGGGCATTGGCAGGTTGCGCCTGTCCCGTGGCCGGATAAAATCGAGGTTTCTTCCAATCTGTGGCCCGGCGCAGTCGAAGTGCAAGACCTGAACGGCGATGGTTTGGCTGAGCTTGTGGCGACGTACAGGCTGCGTGGTGGAAGCGGCGTTTGGGACTACGTCCAGGTGTTCCGCTGGACCGGAGCGGACTTCGCCTTGCTCTTCCGCGCGGATTTGCTCACCTGGGCCGGCGAGTCGCGCTACGCGCTGGAACCCGATCCTACACAGCCCGGCGCGCTGCAGATCGCGCTCACCTACCCGCACCTTTACAATCTGGGCTTCGATCACAAACTGGTCAATCACCCATTGGGGCGGCAAGTCTGGCGTTGGGATGCGGGGCTGGGGCGCTTTGCGTTCGCCGAGATGACGGTAGACCTGGAGCGCAGCATCTGGGGCGAGGAGAGCGAAGTCACAGTCGGAGATCGCTTGCACTGGTTGGTGAACGAAGGCGAAACGCGCTTCCGCCAGGGTGATTTCGAGGCCGCATTGCCCTGGTACGAGCAGGCGCTCGCGTTGGCGGAAGCTGAAGCGTGGGAACCGGTGGGTGAGATACCGCACTGGTCCGCGTTCGCCGCGTTTCGTCGGGCGCAATTGCTCTTGCTGACGGGGTATGTGGATGAAGGCCGCGCCGCGATGCAAGCCGCCGCCGCCGCGTGGGAACGCGATACGATCTTCACTGCATTGGCGCAGGCGTTCCTCGATGGCTTTGGCGCGGGCGGCGCGGGCGCTGCTGAACGCGCTTTCGAGGCGATGCGCGCCGCTGTAGATCTGGAAACTTATTTCTATAACGAGCATCTGGGACGGGGCTTGCTGCGTTTCCCGATGACGGCAGAAGGTATTCTGTCCAGCGGCGTCGGATCTTTGCCGCCGGCCCCGGAATGGCCGCGCGTAGGGACTTTCGATTAGCGATGCTGTTTGCCGATCATCATCTCCAAATGCCCGATGATGTCCATAGCGCGCTGTTCCTGCTCCGCGAGCGCCGAAAGCCAGCGGTCGGCGGCGGAATAGACGTCTTCGTCGGGCGCTGGGGTGTCGATTGCCTGTCTGAGGTCGTCTGCGGTCCCTCCGTCTAGCTGCAATAGCATCCGCAGGATCGCCATAACGCTATATCCGGCGCGGATCAGCATACGGATGACCCGCAGGCGGCTGATCTCCTCTGCGCCGTAGTAGCGGTAGTTGTTGTCGGGATCGCGCGGCGCGTCAAGCAAGCCGTTGCGTTCCCAGTTGCGCAGCATATCCACGCTGACGCCCAGCAATTTTGCCGTCTCGCCGATGCGCAAGGGCGCGCGCGTGGCGTCCGCGGATGCCCCTTGCGCCCAGCGTTCCAGCAGGCGCACGGCGCTTTCCGCGTGAGCGCGCTCGGTCTGGACAACTGCCAGATGCGCGTAGGCGGCCTCCAACGCGCCGCCCAGATCGCCGGTAGCGGCCTGCTTCACCAGCGCGATAACAGAGCGACGAATCGCTCCGCCGGGCCAGGGGCCGCGAAAGGCCAGGCGCGCCAGTATCATGCAGTCAACGTGGGCCTCGGTGAACTGCCGGTAGCCGTTGCTGGTGCGTTTTATGGGTGGGATAAATTCCCACGTCTCGTAAAGCCGCACGGTGTTGGGATGGCAACCGGCGGCTTTGGCGACTTCGGAGGTGCGCAGATACTTTTTGGTCATCCGTATCCGAAGAGCTTCAGCAACAGCCAGTTAAGCGCCGTGAGCATACTGCCGATGAACGTGCCGCCGTCGCTGCGCAGGATGACGAACGGCTCGGCCGGCACGCCGAAGAACGGCCGCAGCGCCCACGCCATTTGCGTGCCGACGAAGGCGTAGATGACAAGCCACGTCATCAGGATACGGCCCTGCCGCACGTCGAGCGCGTGGCGCTGGACGTGGCGCATCCCCTGCCGCAGGAAACTGAGTCCCCACCAACTGCTGATCCCCAGGACGATGACGTTGAGCAAAATGAGAATCGTGTACTGCTCCCCGATCGTCAGCCAGAAGAAGAGCGAGATCGACGCGAAGGCCAGGCTCAACGCCCCGGTGATGGTGACGGCGGCCATCATCAGCGTCGTCGTCTGCTGGAACGTCAACTGCGAGCCGTACAACAGGTTGAAGAAGTAGAGCGTGGGCAGGCAGATGAGCAACGTCACCAGAAACAGCATCGGGAGCTTCACCGCCGACATCAACGCCTGCATCCAGCTATGCGACATGCCGAGCACGACGCCGAAGAGCGCCAGGTAGAACAGGCAACTCAGCACCATACTGCGTAACTTCGCGCCGAGGTCGCGGTGGGTGCGGACTTCTTCGAAGAAGCTCAGCCGGTCGCGCATAATCCATTCCGACATCGTGAAGATGCGCCAAAAGCCGCGCAGTTCCAGCCACGTCGGGACGATCTCGACGGGCGGCGCGGGCGCGACGACGGGGCGGGGCGGCGTTGGCGTTTCCACGATGTCAGCTTCGATCATTGTCATATCGGCCAACAGCGATGCGGATTCAGTCTCTTTGCTCACGTATGCACCTCCTGGTGAAAAAAAACCTTACTATAACGCTTAAGGCGGATCACAATCCGCCGTTCCCGCAGCGCCGGATTATGATCCGGCGCGAGCGTTTTCGTCGTTGAATTCACCTTGCGCCGAACAGTCGCAGCACGGCGTAGCCAACACTGGAGAAGAAATCGCTGCCTTCCAGCGGCACGCCGAAGAACGGGCGCATGGCGTAGCTGAGTTGCGCGCCGATCAGGCCGTAGAGCGCCAGCCAGCTTAACAACACCAGCGAGCGTACTCCGCCGCGCGCGAACAGCTTGATCCAGCCGAGGAACGTCATCTTGTCCGGCGGCGCGGGTTCGTTGGCATAGAGCGCGCCTTGCACGAGAAAGATCAGGCCGAGCGCCGCGCACAGGCCCAGCGCGCCGATGTTGAGCAGCACGAGGAAGTTCGCATTGGTGCCGCTGAGCAGAAAGAGCAGGCTGATCGGCGTGACGCCCAGCGCCAGCACCGCCGCGACGGCCTGCGAGGTGAGGATCAGGGTAATCATCTGCAAGAAGCGCAACCGCGAACCAAACAGCACGCTGAAGTAGTAGAGCGTCGGCAGGCAGATCAGCCCGCTGATGAGGAACAGCGCCGGCAGCTTGACGATGCCCCACAGCGCCGGCCCCAGCGCGCGCCCGCTCAACGCCGCGACGCCGCCGAAGACACTGAATCCCAGCGCGATGAGGATGAGCAGGTGCAGGATTTTGTCCGGCAAGTCCTGGTTTTGGCCGATCTCGGCAAAATACGCGACGCGCGCGCGGAGGATGCGTTCGACGATGGCAAAGGCGTTCAAGATGTGTTTCGACACAGACATTTCCACCTCCTAAAAATGGCAAATGGTGAATGGCGAATGGTGAATGGCGAATGGTGAATGGTGAATGGTGAATGGCGAATGGTGAATGACGAATGGCGGCATAGTCAGAAAAAATCCGTTGAAATCCGTTCAATCCGTTGACATTTTAATAGCTTCCCACGCGGCGATGACCTGCGCGCGAGTTTCGGCGAGGCTGCCGCGCGTGTCGATGACGACGTCGGCGCGGGCGAGCTTCTCGACTTGCGGCGGCTGCGCGTGGATGCGGCGCAGCGCCTCCTCGCGGGTGAGATGGCGCGATTTCATCAACCGCTTGACCTGCGCCGTCTCCGGGCACGTCGTCACCCAGATCGCGTCGTAGTCATCGGCGACGCCGCTTTCGAGCAGCTTGATGGCTTCGACGACGACGACAGGCGCAGTACTGGCGGCGATGCGGCGTCGCACTTCGGCGATGACGGGTGGATGAACCAGCCGTTCGAGCTGCGCCAGCGCCTCGGCATCGCTGAAGACGATCTCACCGAGCTTGCCCCGGTCGATGCTGCCGTCGGCGGCGAGAATGTCCACACCGAACGCCGCAACGACATCGTCGTAAGCCGCACCACCGATTGCCAAAACGGCGTGCGTGATCCGGTCCGCGTCGATGACCTCCGCGCCCAACTCCGCCAACATCCGCCCGACGGTGGATTTTCCCGTGGCAATGTTGCCCGTCAGCCCGATGCGGTGGGGGGGAGTAGGGAGTAGGGAGTAGGGAGTAGGGAGTGAATATTGGTGATTGGGAATCAACCGAGTTGTCAGAGTGTCTTCCTCATTGCTCATTTCTCTCCTTCCTTCTTACTCCTTCCTTCTTACTCCTTACTCCTTACTCCTTACTTCCTCAACTCCGCCACACTTGCCCATTCCTCTAACAGATGATTGAGTTCCGCTTCGACGCGATGGTATTCCGCGCCGAGTTTGGCGACGCGGGCGACGTCTTGGGTGCGTCCGGCGGCGTCCAGGGCGGTGGTGAGTTCTTGCAGGCGCGCTTCCAGGGTGTGGATTTGCGTCTCCAGGCTTTCGAGATGTTTCTGCTGACGGGCGAATGTGCGCTCGCGCTCGCGTTCGGCTTGCCGTTCGGCTTCGCGCTGGGCGCGCGCTTCTTCCTCGCGGCGCTGCAGGCCCGGCGTGCTTCCCTTGCGCGCGTCTTGATGCCACGCGGCGTAGGCGGCATACCCCTCCGCGAAGACGTGCAGTCTCCCGTCGGCCAAGGCCCACACCTGCGTCGCCACTTCGCGGATGAGATAGCGGTCGTGGCTGACCAGCAGCACCGTCCCGTTGAAGTTGGTAATGACGTTTTGCAGCACTTCCTGCGAGGGGATGTCCAGGTGATTGGTCGGCTCGTCCAGCAGCAGGAAGTTGGCCTTTTCCAGCGTCAGGATCGCCAGGGCCACCCGCGCCCGTTCGCCGCCGGAAAGTACGGCGACGTCCTTGAAGACATCGTCGCCGCGGAAGCCGTAGCGCGCCAGGAAGTTGCGCGTCTCGGCGACGGAGGCCATACCGGCATCCAGGAGCGTGTCCAACACGTTTTTCCCCGCAATCAGGTGTTCCTGCACCTGCGCGAAATAGCCGATGTGTACCGCCGATCCGATGCGTACCCGACCATGCAAGGGCCGCAGCTCGCGCAGGATCGTGCGTAGCAGCGTCGTCTTGCCGGAGCCGTTCGGGCCGACCAGCGCGACGCGCTGGCGGCGGCGGATTTCGGCCTCTTCCACGTCGACCATTGGCGCGTCCGGCGCGTAGCCGGCCCGCAGGTCGTATAGGCCCAGCACCAGATCGCCGCTGCGCAGTGTGGTTTGCAGATTGATGTGAATTTGCTGTTGCTCCATAGGGCGGTCCAACCGCTCGACGCGCTCCAGCCGGCGCTGCCGCCCTTTGGCCTGCGTCGTGCGCTGCCCGGCCATGTAACGGCGAATGTAGTCCTCGGTTTTGGCGATCTCCTGCCGCTGCGTTTCGAACGCCATTTGCTGCTGCCGGCGCCGGTCCGCGCGTTGCTGGACGTAGGCGGTGTAATTGCCACGGTAGGCGTCGATGTGACCGAATTCCATTTCCAGCACCCGGTTGGCGACGGTATCCAGAAATTCGCGGTCGTGTCCCACCACGATGATGCCGCCTTTCCAACTCTTGAGCTGCTCCTCCAGCCACTCGATCCCTTCCAGGTCGAGGTGGTTGGTCGGCTCGTCCATCAGCAGCAGATCGGGTTCTTCCAGCAACAATCGGGCCAGCAGCGCGCGCGTCTGTTCGCCGCCGCTGAGGTGCGCTGTCGGCATATCGAACTCGTCCTTGCGGAATCCTAGCCCGCCGAGCACCTGCCCGATGCGCGTCTCGTAGGTGAAGCCGCCGGCTTGCTCGAACCTGTCCAGCAGCACGCCGTAACGGGCCAGCGCCGCCTCTCGCTCCACCTCGTTGGATGAGGCCATCTGTTCTTCCAGCCGGCGCAGCGTCTCCTGCTGAGCGCGCAATTCGGCAAACACGGCTTCCATCGCTTCCCACAGCGTCCCCGTCGTGTCGAAATCGGGGATTTGCGGCAGGTAGCCGATGCGGATGTCGCGCGCGCGGCTCACCGTTCCGGCGTCGGGTTCCTGCACACCGGCGATGATATCCAGCAGCGTGCTCTTTCCGCAGCCGTTGACGCCTACCAGCGCCACGCAGTCGCCTGGATGAACTTCGAATGAGATCTCCGAAAAAATCTCGTCCGGGCCGAAATATTTGGCTAGATTGGATGTCGAAAGTAGCGCCATAATGCTCGAATTATACCAGACTTCTCAGCCGCAGCTCAAGACTACAAAAGTCTCAGCACGTACTGCGCCCTATAGATTGTGTATTCAACGCCGGTACTTGCTTGGTCAGGTGCCTCGTGAGACTTTTGTAGTCTGCGATTTGTGATTCTTGTCTAAGGCGCTATCGCGGGTATAATGAGCGTAGGTCGATGCGATTCCACATGTGGGAGAATCCCCGGCGGGCTGTGGTGAATCGTTGGCTGGCGGGAGGGCGTGCGAAGATTCGCACTATGCCTGACGGAGGTGCATGATGATGGGGCAGCCTGAACTGATCGAAATTCTCGCCCAGACGGAACTATTCACCGATGGAAAGCTGTATTTGATTCTTAAGGTCGGTCTGGCGCAAGGACAACGTATCGCTTTGGAGCCGGAAAAGTGGCCGGCATCGTTCTGGGCCTGCATACGGGATAAGGACGAGATGACGCTGATACTGGCTCAGGAATCCCTTGCACAGCTTCCTTCGTCTGTGAGTGCGCTGAATGTTTCGCCACCGTATCGTCTGATTACCTTCGACATCCCTTTGGAGTGGAGCGTCATCGGTTATCTGGCGGCGCTGACGTCCGTGTTGGCGGAGGCGAGGATAAGCCTTTTGGCGCTGTCGGCCTTCTCACGGGATCACGTTTTTGTCCCTGCGGCGGATTCTGACCGGGCGTGGGAAGTATTGAATGTGTTTATCGGCGCCTGCCGTGCGCAGGCGGCCGATTTTGAAATCAATAGGGAGTCCGTGTGAGTAGTGTTCTGTATCTGATCGGCAAGACTCTCGGCAAATACGAAGTGCTCGAACATATCGGGCATGGCGGCATGTCGGAGGTCTACAAAGGCCAGCACGCGCAGTTGGACCGCATGGTGGCGGTCAAAGTACTGCATCCCTTCCTGGCCGGCGAGGAAGGGTTTGTCACCCGCTTCAAACGCGAGGCGCGCATCGTCGCCACACTGCGCCATCCCAACATCATGCAGGTCTACGACTTCGACTACAACGAGGCGCTGGACATCTACTACATGGTGATGGAATACATCGACGGTCCTACGCTCAAAACCCGCCTGTCCGAGGCATCCTTGCCCCTTGAAGAAGCCGTCCGCATCGGAATAGCGATTGCCGACGCGCTCGACTACGCGCACCAGCGCGGCATGGTGCACCGGGATGTCAAACCGGCCAACATCATGTTCATGCAAGACGGCCAGCCGGTACTGACCGACTTCGGCATTGCCAAAATGCTGACCCTCTCCGGGCTAACCGCCAGCGGCGCGATGGTCGGGACACCCGCATACATGGCCCCCGAAGTGGGGATGGGCCGCCAGGGCACGTCGGCGTCGGACATCTATTCGCTTGGGGTGGTCCTCTATCAGATGGTTGCCGGACAGTTGCCATTCGAGTCCGACACGCCGATGGGGATGGTGATGCAGCACATCAACGACACACCGCCGCCCCTGAAGAAACTCGTGCCCTCGTTGCCAGCGGGCCTCGATGAGGTGATTCTCAAGGCGATGGCGAAAGCCCCCGAAGGGCGTTTTATGCGCGCGGCAGAAATGGCCGCAGCGCTGCGGCAGGTGATCGGGTTGGAGGCGTATGGTGGATCGCCGTCAGTATCGCCGCCGCCCGCCACATTGACGCCGCCGCCGGCAGCGACAACGCCCCCACCGGCGTCCAAGCGCTCTTCGCGCGCTGAGGATGATCTAGACGAGGACGAGCGTCTGTTGCGGACGTGGCCGGTCGTCATGGAACACAGGCCTTCCGTGCGCACGCCAACGTTATTCCCGCTTTCCACGACAGAAGCACCCCCGCCCAAAAAACGAACTGCACCGCGGCGCCGCTCCTTTTGGTCGCGTCTGGTCGGAGTGACGACCGTTTCCCTGGTCGGCATCGTGGTCGGCATCGTGGTATGGTGGGGGATTCGCGGCGACATTCCGCGCTTTTTGGAGCAGTTGCGGACGCTCACCGCAACGGTGCGTGAGCCTGCGGCCATGGAACTTACCTCGGAGTTACTTGCCGGTACACCTGTTTTGACTGACGAGGGGACATCTTCAGCGGCGACGCCGCCACCCATCACAGAAACGCCATCTATAGTCGCCTCGACCCCAGAAGGGACGCCGGTTTCTGCCGCAGTCGAGGCGACGTCTGCGCCGGCCGCGCACACCCCTACGCCTTCCGGCGACGCCTCATCGAGTGGCGTATTGCCCGTGTGCGTGCCCCGCGTTCGCCTTAACCTGGTGCGCCGCGAACCGGACAACAGTGTGCTGCCGGCGACGATGGTCGCTGCATATCTGAGCGCGCGCAATGTGGGAGACTGCACCTGGCCTGAGGATGTGCGTGTGGCTTTTGTCTCCGGCGCGCAGATGGGAGCGCCTAATGCCATTCCTGTCCAGTCTCTTGCTGCCGGGGAAAGCACGCAGGTGATCTTGCCGCTGCGCGCACCGTCGAGTGCAGGCGTCTATACTTCGACCTGGGAGGTACGCCATGGTACTGGTTCGGTGGCGGGGACAGCGGTCGCGGTGATTGTCGAGGTCAGTGGCGCGCCTACCCCGACCCCGACGCCGACGCCCAGAGTCCGCCCGACGAGTACTGCCGCTCCGACGCTCGTTCCGTTGACGCTGATCCCTCCAACATTGCTGACGTGGAATGAGGATGCCGTCTCCGGGACGTGGTATGGCGTGCTCGCGCTCCAGGCTGCGGGCGGCACAGGCGATTACCGCTACTATCGTGAAGAAATCCGGCCGGACACGCTGTTGGCCGAAGGACAGTTGACGTTCTCATGGCGGCGTTGTGAGGCGCTGCCGTTGACCGTGTGGGCGGTTTCCGGCGCGGACGTCATCCGTTGGGAGGGGTGGATCGGCTATCCTGCCGCGCAAAATTGCCGGTGAAAGGGACTCATGGAACAACAAGGGATGGTGAGGCTCATCCGTTCGCGGGGGATTACCACACCGCTGGTGTTGGACGCCATGTCGCGCGTGCCTCGTCATCATTTTGTGCCAGAAGCCCAGCGTATCTCCGCATACGGCGATCATGCGCTCTCCATCGGCTGCCAGCAGACGATTTCACAGCCGTACATTGTCGCGTTGATGACGGACGCTCTGGATCTACGACCCGGCGACCGCGTGCTGGAGGTGGGCACCGGCTCCGGCTACCAGACCGCGATCCTGGCCGAGATGGGGATGGACGTCTACACCATCGAGCGCATCCCCGAACTATACGAGCAGGCCAAAACCTGTCTGGCATCGCTTGGTTACAAGGCGCATTGTCTTCTTGGTGATGGGTACTATGGATGGCCGGAATTCGCCCCCTACAACGGCATCATCGCCACCGCCGCGCCTGACGAAATCCCACCTCCACTCATCGAACAACTGGCTGATGGTGGGCGGCTGATCATCCCCGTCGGCCCGCGTCACGGCTACCAAACCCTGTGGAAAGTCATTCGCCACAGCGACGACATCCAAAAACTCGACCTCGGTGGCGTCGCCTTCGTGCCGTTCGTGACGCCAGTAGACGGTAGACAGTGGGCAGTAGACAGTAGACAGTAGACAGGGGGGATTTCTCCCCGTCTACCGTCTGCCGTCTACCGTCTACTTTCGAAACATCGTGAGCAGGCGTTTGCCGGGAATTTGGGGGAAAGTGGCGCCCTGGCTCACGGCGAGCAACGCGGCGGCGGGATCGGTGAGTAGCGTTCCGGCGATAGCATCCACCCCGGCCTCGAACAACACCGGCGACAGTGGCGTCGTGCCGCCTAACATGACCACGAAAGCATCCGGGCGACAGAGCGCGATGAGTCCCTCGAAGGTGTGATTCAGCAGCGAGGTGCCGGTCAGGGCGACCACGTCGGCTTGCGGCAAAATCTCCGCCGCCATGCTCGCCGGCAAGTCGCCCTCGCGCGGGCGCAATTCCAGCACCCACAATGTCCCGGCGATGGCGCGCAGGCGCGGTATGAACGGGAAATGTCCAACGACGGCGACCTTGCGTCCCGCGCCCCGCTCGGCGATGACGTCCGCCGCGTTGACCTCGACGCAGGCCGCGAGATCCACATCCAGCAGCGCGTTGATCGTCGCAAAGCCCACGCTCGTCTCGGTCAGGCTGTCCGAATTCGCCAACGCCGCCAACTGCATCGCGCTGTAGGTCAACAAGCACCCCGCATCTTTGACCGGCGCACCCTTTCCGTGATGGTGCTCATCTCCCCCACCACCCAGCGTGGATGACAGTCCGCCTCGCACCTGCCCGCCAAGCTCAATTGTCACAGCGGTCCAATGTCCCCCGATGCGTATGTCTGCCGGCTGCGCCTGCGCCGCATTGCCGGCTACAGAATGCAAAAGTTTCTCGATGATCATCCAATCCTCTCCGTGAAAATCAACAAATCCACAATCCACAATC
>DAOUAY010000556.1:0-10578 GCA_034432995.1 Anaerolineae bacterium
CGAATCAGCGAATCGGCGAATCAGCGAATCGGTGAATGGGCGAATGGATGAATCACGCTCTCCTACACCATACTCCCTACTCCCTACTCCATACTCCCTACTCCATACTCCCTACTCCGTACTCCTCAAAATCGCGCTGCACGCCCTACGCGACCTGGCGCTCGTCCTGCTGCCGGCGCTTGCTATCTCCGGGTGGTGGTTCTACCGCAATTTCCAACTTTACGGGGATTGGCTCGGACTCAATGCCTTCTACGCCGTGCTCGGCACGCGCGACGTGGCGGCAGATTTGGCGCAATTGTGGGCCGAGCGGTTCGCCTTCGCCGCCGGGTATTGGGGCAACTTCGGCGGTCTCAACGTCCCGATGCCCACGTGGATTTATACAGTGCTCAATCTCTTCGCCATCCTGGCGTTGATCGATGCGATTGTGCGTTTCGGGTTGTGGGCGATTGGTCCAAAGTCGAAAGTCCAAAGTTCAAAGTCCGAAGTCGAAAGTCCAAGCAGTGATTTAACGCCATCCCCAATTACCAGTTACCAATTACCAATTACCAATCTTTGGCCTTTTGCCTGGGATGAACTGACCGCCGCGCGGGCGTTGGCCTGGGCGTGGCCGGTCGCGGTCTTCGTCTCGTGGATGCAATGGGCGACGATCACCTGGTCTTCACAAGGCCGTCTCATCTTCTCCGCGCTGCCGATGTGGTCGCTGGCGTTGGCGCTTCCAATGGCGAATGGTAAATGGCGAATGGCAAATGGCAAATCGCTAATCCAAGGCTTCCGCTTCCCAAAATCTAAAATCCAAAATCTAAAATCCAAAATCCTCGCCGTGTTTCTGTTTATCTTGTGTTTGGTGGTACTTCCGGCGTGGATTGTGCCGGCGTACACGCCGCCGCAAGCGACATGCACCGCATTGACCACCCCACCCTTGCGCGCGGATTTCGGCGATGTGCTGCGGCTGACCGGGTTCCAAATCGACCGGCGCAACACGATGCCCGGCGACACCGTCGGGTTGACGCTGCAATGGGAGGTGCTCGCGCCCACAGCCACCGACCACAGCCTATTCATCCACGTCCTGGGCAAAGGTGAACGCATCATCTCGCAACGCGATACGTTCCCCGGACGCGGGCTGCTTTCGACGACGTGGTTGGAGCCGGGCTACACGTGGATCGAGCACTACGAAATCGCCATCTCGCCGCTCGCCTACACGCCTGATAGCCTGACGTTCGCCGTGGGAATGTACGAAACCGTCACAGGTATGCGCCTGCCGGTGCAGGCCGAAGCGCCCTTCGTTGTAGCATCCGCCGGCGACACTGTGACCTTCGGTGATGTATGGCTGAGTGAAGTGGCAGAGCCAACCGACGTATATTTCGGCAAAGGCATCGTGCTCACCGGCTACGACTTGAGCGACGTGATTGTGGCGCGCGGCAAGACGCTCCAAACGGCGTTGCACTGGCGCTGCGCGGCCCGCATCGACGGCGATTACACGATCTCCGTGCAGCTTATCGACGCGCAATGGAACAAGGCGGCTCAATCCGACGCCTGGCCGTTGGACGGCGCTGCGCCAACATCCACGTGGCAGGTAGGACAAACCATCGAAGAAGCCCGCGCGCTCGCCATCGCCGCCGACGTTACGCCGGGCGTCTACAACCTGCAACTGGCGATCTACCGCGTGAACGCTGCCGGGGAACTGGAGCATCTGCCCATCGTGTGGGAGAAAGGCCAAATGCCCGCCAAAACCGTCGTGCTGACGCGGGTACGAGTGGAATAAAAAAAGAATCGTACACGGATTGCACGGAAACCACGGATTTCTTTCAAAAATCCGTCGAATCCGTGAAATCCGCGTACAAATCGTGCTCAGTGATGCGCTGGGTGATCCTCAACCGGCGTGTGCTCGTGGAAGTGACCCATCCGGTGCATACGGTTGTGCAGGCTGCGGTGCGCGGATTCCAGCACCAGCCGCATCCGCTTGTAGGCGCGATCTTCGGCCCGCGTGCCCACCGTATCCAGGTAGGCCAACGCGCCTTCGATTTGCTCAAGAATGGTGACGGCGTCAGCCGCCGCGAGCATTTGCGAGCCTTGCACATCCACCATCACCGGTGAGGAGTGCGCGGCGATGATCTCCGGCCTATCGGCGTAGTGCCCGCGCACGAGCAACGCCAGCCACGCGCTCTTGTCCATCTTAACGGACCATGAACCACTTGCCTGCGCGCCATCCACTGCCACACTCTCGCGGATTTCACCGTTGACCACCAGTTCCACCCGCGACACCGGCACGGTGACGCTGGCGACCTGCCACACCACATCCACCGTCCCGCCGTTCGCCGTCATCGGGATACGGCTGCCCATCGGCTTGCCATCCACGGCAAATTCGAGCAGCGGCCCGTAGGTGACGAAGGTTTCGGCGCGGCGGACGGCATCCATCCAGGCGGCGTAGGTGAACGGCGTCTCCGGCGGGATGCGCGCGTAGGTGCGCACCGTCCCCACCGCCACACCGGACCACATCTTGTCCGTACCGCCCACCGCCGGGACGAGATAGCCGCAATTCAGATAGCGATACCAGTCCGATAAACTGTACGGGTTGATGCCGCTGTAGAAGTCGCCCCACGACGTCATCTCTACGGCGTCGATGTCCCCGCTGATGACGCTGGCGGCGTGTTCGGCGCGCGGATTGGGGAAGTGCGGGAGCACGACGAGGCCGCCCTGCGCCTTGCACTGCCGCGCCCACTCCGTGAGCAGAATTTCGATCGGGTCGCCGAGCGCCGACTCGTCCGGGCCGCCCGTCGTCATCGGCGCGATGATGCGCCCGCGATAGCCGAGCAGCGAGATGTGGCCGAGCACGTGCTGGCGGTTCTCCGTGCCCACACGCACCAGGTATTCACCATCTCCGCCGGTTTCGCGGCTGCCCCAGGTGTTCTGGCCGTCGAAGTCGCCCACGTTGGTCATCAGCTCGCCCCACTGGCTCGCCAACAGATTGACCACATTGACGCCCTCCCCCGCGCCTTCCAGCAGCGCCGACATCGGCGAGAGAAAGTGGACGTGCGTGTCCGCCGTCACCCACCCCTTCTCGCGCCAGGGCAGCACCTTCTCTATGGGGATGACGATTTCTGTCGTTTCCGGCGTCACAGCGATCACCGCGCGCACCGGGCGAATCTCGAAGCCTTTGGAGACCTCGACGTAAACGTTGCCGAACGGCAGGTCCACCCACGTCTCGCCGGGGATGTACGTAGCGGAATGCAGGCCGTCGTGCAGAAAGTCCACACTGTAATCCTCGAACCACGCGCCGTTGATGATACGGTGGCGGTCTACCGGCGCGAGGTATTCGCCGGCCTCCCCGTGGATGTGCAATTTGACGGCGACAGGGCGACCGCTCTCGTCCACGACTTTGAGGTTGACGCGCTGCGTGGCAGGGGGCACAGACCTGACAGGTTTCGGAACGCCTGTCAGGTCTGCTTCGACCTGGGAAACCGGAATCACATTGCCATCCCAGAGATGAAAATATGCGTCGGGATGCGACGTGTACTCGATAAGAATTTCGCGTTCGGAGACCTGCGGCAGTTGGTTGTTATCAGAATCGCCCCAGGCGACATTGGGATACACCAGCCGCCGCTGCGCAGAAATGACCTGCCCCATATCGAGTTGAATTTGCTGCAACAGGCCGTTATCGTCCAGGTCGGGCGCAAAAGCGACGCCCTCCGGCAGCGTGAACACGGCCTTGCGCCGCCTGCGCCAGCGGAGCGGCTGCTCGGTCACATCGCCCACCGCCATCGCCAAGACGACGACCACGCCACTGATTGGCTCGAAGCGTACACCAACGACGGCTTTTTCGGGGTGCGGGTTTTCCCACGCCCAGAGCCAGTTCACCCACAGCCCGTCATCTGCCACGCTGGCGCGCGTCTGTTTCCAGCCCCACCCGTCGCTCAACTGCTCGTGCGGCGCCCGAAGCGGGTGTGGCTTGTGATGCGCCACCGCCTGGAAACAGTTCTCGCCCCATCCACGCCGGAACGCGCCGATGTGATGACGGCGGCGGATTTCGACTCGCGCCTCTGCGCCATCCGCATAAAGCAGGATGTAATCGGCGGCGTGCTCGTTGAGTTGACCCGCGCCGCGCATCGGCGAGGTGATGCCCGCAGCATCGCGCTCCAGCGGGCGCACATCCGACGTGTGCAGAAAGACGAACCAGCGCGCCTGTGTCGGCGGCAAAGCCACGGCGACCGGCGCATCGCTGACGACCACGACCTTTCCAATTTGGAAGGGGATACCCCAGGCGACGCAATCGCCGGACGGCGCGTGTTGCACAGCGGACGACATCTCCGCCGAGACGTTCGCGCTGTCCGGTAAAGCTGTCAAATCGACATGACCCGCAAAAGGAACCGGTTTGAAATGCGGGGAAATGGGACCATCAGTGATTGGGTTCATAGGTAGACTCCTTCAGAAATACTCTACTTACAGTATAGCCGAGGTCAGCCCGTGCGTCAATGCGATAGTTTTGGTGATTACCCATCGGCATCCCACCACTACGCGAAGGTTACGCGCAGCGTCCCCGCTTGCTTGATCAATGTACAACGGGATTGGCGCGCAAACTGCTTCTGCTCTCCGCGCCGGCCGGTTTCGGCAAGACGACGCTGCTGACGGCGTGGATTCATCACGAGTAACAGCGCCGCCAGGTCCGGTTTGGGTGGCTGTCGTTGGACCGCGCGGACAGCACGCCGGCGCGCTTTTGGACGCATTTCATCCATGCGCTGCAAGTTGTCGTTCCAGGATTGGGCGAGACGGCCTTGAGGATGCTGGAAGCGAGCGAACAACCGCCCATCGAAAATACCCTGACCGTCGCCAATCACGCGAATCCTCGCTAATTTTCAAGAAAGATTCGCGTAGATTAGCGAGATTAGCGGTATATTTTCCAAGCAAGTCTTTGCCGCCCGCGACGACAACCCCGAGAATTGTACACGGATTTCACGGATGCTACAGATTTGTTATAAGGGAAAAAATCCGTGTTTTCCGTGTTCATCCGTGTACCAGAATTGTAAGATGACCTTGATGAGTGCATATTCGGCATTTTCAGGAGAGAATCCTATGCATCGCTGGTTCAAAGTGACACTCGGTCTACTGTTCATCTCGATTTTGTTAGCCGGTTGTCAAAAAGCGCCGGTCACACCACCGGCAGCGACGCAAGAGTCGACGCCGACGGCGACGCCTGCACCCACAACAGCCGTCACGCCCTCGCCCTCGCCGCGCGTTGAGGAGCCAACGCCCACTACTGTCGCCGTCGAATCGCCACCCACTGCTACACCCGCGCCGCTAGAACTCCCCACCATCGCCGACGGCCTGCAAGGGCTGGACATCGACTCGTTCTTCGAGCAATCCTACATACGCCTGGTGACACGCTATCCAGAATACATCACCACCCTGGGCCTGTCGGACGCGCTCGGCGTGCGAAAAGACCGACTGAACGACATGTCCGGCGCTTACGTCCGCGAAACCCAGGCTTTGGAGAAGGCGATCTTGGCCTTGCTCAAAACCTACGACCGCGCCGCGCTCACGCTGGAACAGCAACTCTCTGTGCAGAAATCGGCGTGGTATTGCCGCGCGGCATCCTCCAGTGGATAGGGGGTAATCTCCGCAAAATGGCGAACAGCCATGCGAACGAAACGCCATTTTACACAGCCTTCGAGGCAAAGCTAAACGCGCTGGACAACGTGAGCGCCGCCGACAAGAAGGCGCTGCTCGAAGCCGCCGCAGACGCCATCGAAAAGTCCGTACTGCCCGGCTTCGACGCGCCGGCTGACCTGCTCGAAAAACAGCAGCGCACAGCGACCGACGCCATCGACGTGTCGAAAATCCCCAACGGCGAAGCCTACTACGCCTATCTCCTACGCCACTACACCACCACCGACCTGACCGCCGACGAGATTCACGAACTCGGCCAGCAAGACCTGATCCGCATCCACGCCGACATGCGCGTCTTGTTCGACAAATTGGGCTATCCTGCGGACGAAAGCCTGCCCAATCTGTACAACCGTGTGGCAAGGGAAAGCAGTTTCCTGCAGGGCCAGGCCATCTTGCGCGAATACGAGACCATCATCGAAGCCGTAAAAACCGACATTGTTTTTCCTGTCATGTTGGCTTTCATCCAGGCGCAGAGAGCATAAATGATGAGGCCATATCACGAACTGACCTATCGTCGTCAACAACAGCGCCTGTCGATACGGCTCCGGTAGCTCGTCGATCATCTCCCTCAAGGAAAGCGCCAGCTCCGCTTCCGGGTCTTCTTCCGGTAGGTCTGGCTCAGCCAGCAGGCTTTCCGGAATCCCGACCGTCTCCCGCCACCTACGGTAATGGTCGATAATCAAATTACGTGCGATCTGGTAAACCCAACTCTGGAGCTTGTCCCATTCCGGCTGACGACAAAAGTGTCGATGCATACGAATGAAGACTTCTTGCAGAATATCCTCCGCTTCTGCATCATCCCATACCCGGCGGCGAATGAAAGCTCTGAGACGGTAACGGACAGAATCTTACCGCCATCGTGAACGGATGCAAGTCAGGCAATCTCGCCAACAGCGAGCACGTACAGCGCCGCCTCCTCCACGCCATCCACACCCACCAGCGCGTTGACCGCATCATCGTTGAACGCGCCGACTGCGCACGCCCCCATCCCCAGCGCCGTCGCCGCCAGGTAGACGTTCTGCCCGATGTGGCCGGCTTCCAGCATGGCGTAGCGATACGCGCGCTCCCGGTAGCGCCAACGCAGGCGTTGGAAAATCGAGGTCAAGACCAGCACGACGTTGGCCTCGCCCAGGAAGTTCTGCAAGATGCCTGCGCGCACGATCTCATTGCGCACGTCTCCGGCGCGCAGTCGCGTCAACGCGTGAGGCTGCACCGCGTAATGATACACACCCATTTCCAATCCCTCCACCCGATGGGCCAGAACGTAGGTTTCGATGGGATAAAGCGCTCCCGCGGAAGGCGCGGCCCGCAAACCCGTGCCCCACTGTTCAGCGGTAATGCCGCCGGTATGGAAGAGCAACCGTGACAACGCCTCCTGCGTCATCGCCGTTCCGGTGTATGTGCGGATCGAGCGCCGTCGCCGGATGGCGTCTTCGAGAGACAGTCCGTGCGCCTCTCCAAGAGCGGGCAGTGGAATGCGCGGCGCATCGGGATAGACCTTGTACTGCTCCGGACGCTGTCCCCAGTCGAGGAACGGCGCCAACGGATTGGGGACGCCCGGTTTGCTCCAGGTGTGGTACTGCATCCCCAGATCGGCCTTCTCCGGCTGGCGCGCCGGCGCGCCCAAGCGCCATCCCAAGACCAGGCCGCCTGCGCCGCCAAGGAGTACACCGAGCAGATCGCGCCGGGTCAAAAGACGTCTACCTTTGCCCGGCGCGACGGGTGCTGATCCGTCATCCGTAACGGGGCGGGCTTCCGCTGTCGTGGCAGGCACGCGGCGGCGTATGTCTGTGACATCACGCCGCCGCACCCTTGCACGAACGTAGGCCGAAAGCCGGGGCCATTCCAGCGCCGAATGAACGAGCGCCAAAAGCGCCATCACATATCCCGTGTAAGTATGCACGAGAAAGGTATTGATTCCCCACACTTCGGATAGCCAACCGCTGAGGAAGGCCGCCACGACAGCGACGAGTAGCAACGCGGAAGTCAGGTAACGCACATCATGTTTGAATCGTTTCGACATCCATACCTCCTTCACACATGTCGCAATTTGCGGATGCGCCCGATGAGATTGACAACGGCGAAGATATACACGCCCAACATAACAGCATACACCGCTTGAATGCCCACAAAGAACGGCGCTTCATGACCCCGCGATGCAACAACGATCATGATCGGCAGAAATATCGTCAGGTAAGCCAGAAGGCGGCGGTATTTCTGCGCCTTGGAATCCGGGTCGGAGTAAATCTCCAGCAGCATGATATTTTACAATCATTGCCCGTTCCTGACCAGGATCGCGGAGCGGTGAATGTGCGCCTGGACAATCTGGCGCCCCTTAGCCGTCAATGTATAGAGTTTGCGGCGCTCCTGCTCGTCCACTTTGACGATCAACCCCTCTTTTTCCAGGGTGGACAGCGCGCCGTACATCGTTCCGGCCCCCACCTTGACCGTGCCTTCACTCATGGTCTCCACCTTCTGCATGATCGCGTAACCGTGCAACGGCTCGGTCAACGCCAGCAGGATGTAGGCCGTGGTTTCGGTCAGTTGAGGAATTCGTCGAGGGACGGCGCATCCATCAACTGCCGCACGACAATGGGCGGGACGTTGTAGTACCGGTAGATTTTTTGTGTGTGAAACTCGATTTCCAGCGTCCGGGTTTCGGCATTGTAGCCCACCGACAACAGATTGGTGGAATTGCCGCGCACGCGATCTATCGTATTCATGACCCTACCCCATCACAAATACGATGGCGATACCCACCGCCACCATCAACGCCATCCCCGGCCACAGCGCACGGCGCAGCGCCGGAGAGCCGCTGATCAGCGCAAAAGCGCCCTTGAAGAGCGTGCTCGACAGCGCCGCAATCGTGACCGCGCGTGTGGCGACGGTCAGATCGAGGTTGGCGGGCGCCCGCGCCAGATCGACCATGGAGAGCACGATCGCGTCCACGTCCACCAGACCCGAGACAAAGCTAGACACGTAAATGCCGGTGTTGCCAAAGAGAACCCGCGCCGCCGTCGAGATGAGCAAAACCAGCGCGTACAGCGCGCCGAATTTCAACGCCGGGCCAAGCTCGAACGGGTTGGCAAAGGCGAGGTCCTCTTTTGCGTAAGCGCGCTGTCTGATGTACAAGTATCCACAGTAGATCAGCCCCACCGCCATCGGCGCACACATCGGCAGCGCCAGCCGGTAAGCCAGCGCCCGGTTGAGCGCGAACACGATGGCCAACACCCGCACGAACATCACCGTCCACGCGACGATGATCGCCAGCGAGAAAGGACGCGCCAACTCCGGGTTGGTGCGGCTGCGCTGCGAGAAGCTCAGGGTGACGGCGGTGCTCGACGCGATCCCGCCCAGCAATCCCGTCAGCCCGATCCCGCGCTGCGCCCCGACGATTTTGATCATCACGTAGCCCAAAAAGCTGATGCCGGAGATGAAGACCACCATCAGCCAGATTTTGTAGGGGTTGAACACGTCGAACGGCGGCGGGCCAAAATTGCGATGCGGCAGAATCGGCAGGACGATGATACTGATGACGGCGAATTTGAGCGTCGCGTAGATGTCGTCGCGGGTGATGGCGTGCGCGAGCGTGCGGAATTGCGGCTTGAGCGACAGGAGCGCCATCACCGTCACGCCAAGCGCCGCCGCCAACAGGATCAGATTCCAGTAGCACGCCGCGCCGATCACGAAGGTGATCAGTGTCGCCATCTCGGTTGTCATCCCCGGTTTACCGGCAAGCACATCTTTGTAATACGAAAGCGCCAGCAACACGCCGAACACCAGCAGCACACCGACAAACGGCAGCGCCGAGGACAGTTGATCCGCCGCCAATGCAGCGCCGAAACCCGCCAGGCTGATCAACGCAAACGTGCGTACCCCGGCGAACAGCTTGCCTTCCGGCTCGTCATACGCCGACTCGCGCTGGATACCGATGAAAATTCCGATCCCCAACGCCACAACGAGATGGTACAAATAGTCTGCCATAGCAGCTCCTCAAAACGGTAAACGGAGATTGGAAACCAGGGATTGGTTTCCCAATCCCTGATCCTTGCTCAGTAATCCCGCATCACCAAAGACAAGTAGACGGTTGAGCTGATGGGTCAGTTCTTCAGCGCCCAACCGTGGCCCTAACGTGCGAGCCAGCGCAACCGTCAAGGGCATAAAACCCGAGATATCGGCAAAGAGAGCAGACCCGTGAGTGCGATCCGGCAGCTTCTCACCAAGCAACGAAGCCTGCCGCTGGTCTCGCGGAATATAGACATTGAAGGTGTGGGCGAGGGTGTGGTTCTCTGTCATCCATTACCTCCACACAGAATTGCAGCGCGCATACAGCCATGCGTGGCGCTGTTGCTCTTATTATAGGACAATATGCATTATTAGGCTATTCGAAGCGAGGTCTTATCATCCTCGCTTCGAGGGGAACGCCAGTTCCCTGTTTTTAGCCGAGATGTGGCATAAAACGCGGATCTGGCGATCCGCTCGAAGCACAACAAGGAAACTATGACGAAAATGAGGAAGCCCTGATTCGCAGTGGGAGAAGAACAGGAGAATACTGCACGCCCTGCGGCTTTTCCGGCGCACTCTCGCGCTCGCAGAAGCCCAGATACGCCTCCCCGTTGATCCGGTAGATGCGGCAGCCCCCTTGATCCAGCGTCAAGGGCAGTTGCAGCACCTCTTCGTAGAATTGCGCCGTCCGCGCCAGATCGCGTGTGTACAGAAATGTGATTTGCTGGTCAATGCTTGGTCGTGACACCATATAACCTCTCAGAAAGTGACCTCACCGCAACGCTTAAGGCGGATCACAATCCGCCGTTCTCGCAGCGCCGGATTGTGATCCGGCGCAAGCATTTTCATTGCCGGATGAATGCCTCAGAATAGCGCGAGTTGCTGCGTCGCCTGCGGTTCGTAGACCGGCAG
>DAOUAY010000557.1:0-2717 GCA_034432995.1 Anaerolineae bacterium
ATCCGTTGGTACAGGGTCTCTTTGTCCGTGGCTGTCGCGCCGTGACCGTATTCTGGGACGAGCGCAGCGTTTTGGCCCTTCCAGTGAAACTGCGCCCCGGTGACCATGTAGGCTGCCAGCCGGTCCTCCTGCATGACTGCCACACCGGGATGTTCCAGGCATGTAGCGAGTGCATCACGGATCCAGTCGGGATCGTCCAGGGCGCGGGTGGGCAGCAGTGGACAGTGTTCCCACTCTTGCCGGTAGCTGTCCTGGAAAAGGGCAACGGCTGAATCAAGGTGTTCTGCGTTAAAAGATGTGAGATGATAGCGCATGTGACTCCTTCTTGAAAAACGTCTATGTTTCCGTGTAAAATCGTTTTACCACAAATTCCTGAATTGGCATAAGGAGCGGGATCAATTGACATCTTCCCGGCTTAAGGTACACTCCCCTCATAATTTTACTAGATGAGAATCGTATAATTACAGTAAGAGGGGGCCTTATGCACACCACACAAACACTGGGATACCCGCGCATCGGCAAGAACCGCGAGATGAAGCGGGCGTTGGAAGCGTATTGGAAAGGTGAACTGGATAGCCAGGCGTTGCTGGCGACGTTCGCCGAAGTGACGCGCGAAGGCTGGCAGGCGCAGGCAGCGGCGAGCATCGACTTGATCGGCGTGGGGATGGAGACGCTGTACGATCACGTCCTGGACTGGACGGTGCGCTTCGGGCTGATTCCGCCGCGTTTTCGTGATTTGGGCGGCCTGGAGCGTTACTTTGCGATGGCGCGCGGCGTCCCCGGCGTCCCGGCGCTGGATATGACCAAGTGGTTCGACACGAACTACCACTATCTCGCCCCGGAGATTGACGCGAGCATCCCGCCGTCGGCGAACTTCGACGACTTCCTGGCGCTCATCCGCGCGGCGCAAACCGTGTTGGGCGCCCGCGTCGCGCCGGTTGTCCTCGGCCCGGTGACGCTGTTGCGGCTGGCGCGGCTCTCGGCGGATTTCGACGAGACGCTGGCGGCGCTGTTGCCGCTCTATCGCCAACTGCTCGACGGCCTTAAAGCCTTGGGCGTGACCGAAGTGCAGATGCACGAACCGGCGCTGGTGCTCGGCGACGCCGCCGGACTGCGCGGTTATGTCGAAACGACTTACACCGCGTTGGTAGAAGCTGAACTATCGCTCAACCTCGTGACTTATTTCGACGATGTGGGCCAGAATTACCCCTGGATCGTCGCGCTGCCCGTGGACGCGATTTCACTCGATTTCACACGCGGCAACAATCTGGCGCATATCCAAACGCACGGGTGGCCGCAAGAGAAAACGCTCGGCGCGGGCGTGGTGGATGCGCGCAGCGTGTGGCGCGTCCGTCCCGCCGAAACGACTGCATTGCTGGAGACGTTGCGCGGCTATGCGCCGCAGATGCGTATCGGCGCGTCATCCTCGTTGCAATTTGTGCCCTACACTGCCGCCCGCGAAAAGGCGCTGCCCGATGCGCTGCGCGGCGTGTTGGCCTTTGCCGAAGAGAAGCTGACAGAAGTGCGGCTGCTGGCGACCGGCGATACCGGCGCTATGGATGCGTTCTGGGATGAATTCCGCGCCTTCGCGCCCGCCGATGCCGCCGTGCAAGCGCGGCTTGACGCGCTGCAACCTTCAGACTTCACCCGCGCGTTGCCCTATAACGAGCGCCGCCCGCTGCAAGTGCAACTGCCGCCATTCCCCACGACGACGATTGGCTCGTTCCCGCAGACGCCGGAAGTGCGCCGCTTGCGCGCGCGCTTCAACAAAGGCGAAATTTCGCAAGCTGAGTACGAGGCCGGGATCGATGCGTTCATCGGCTACACGGTCGGCGTGCAGGATGGCCTGGGGCTGGATATGCTCGTCCACGGCGAATCCGAGCGCACCGACATGGTCGAGTACTTCGCGCAGAAGATGACGGGCTTCACCTTCACGCAAAACGGCTGGGTGCAGAGCTTCGGCAGCCGCTACGTGCGTCCGCCGATCATCTACGCCGACGTCAGCCGCCCGCAGCCGATGACCGTGCGCGAGTTTTGCGTGGCGCAATCGTACACGCCGAAGCCGGTCAAGGGGATGCTCACCGGGCCGGTGACGATCCTCAACTGGTCGTACCCGCGCGCCGACGTGCCGCGCCACGTCATCGCCTACCAGATCGCGCTGGCGCTGCGCGACGAAATCGCCGACCTGGAAGCGGCGGGGGCGCGCGCGATCCAGGTGGACGAGCCGGCGCTGCGCGAGGGACTGCCGCTCAAGCCCATTCGCTGGGACGCCTACCTCACCTGGGCCGTGGACGCCTTTCGCTTGGCGGTGGGCTGCGCCGCTCCCGAAACGCAAATCCACACGCACATGTGCTACTCCGAGTTCCAGGACATCCTCTCCGCGATTGACGGGTTGGATGCGGACGTCATCTCCATTGAGAACGCGCGCAGCGGCGACGAGATGTTGCGCGCGTTGGCCGAATACGGCTATCCCCGCGAGGTCGGCCCCGGCGTCTACGACATCCATAGCCCCGTTGTGCCCACCGTCGAATTCATCGCGGGCAAACTGGAGAGCTTCGTCCAACATCTCAAGCCGGAGCAAATCTGGGTGAACCCCGACTGCGGCCTCAAGACCCGCGCGTGGGACGAGGTCATTCCCGCGTTGCGGAATATGATGGAGGCGGTTCAGGAAGCAAGAGGCAAGAAATAAGAGACAAGGGGCAAGGGGCAAGGGGCAA
>DAOUAY010000558.1:0-1853 GCA_034432995.1 Anaerolineae bacterium
CCATCCACACCGGCTTGCCCCTTCGGTGCCGCATTGAAGCGGTCTCTCCCCTGCACCACAAGCCTATTTAGTTGGTGTATATTTTACACCAACTCGTGGAGGTTGTCAACTATCTGTTCCCTTGATGTTATTGTTCAGCGAATTTGTCACTGGTGAACTGTTCAGCGAAAATGTCACTCTATGGACAACATAGGAGTGACATTAACGGTGAAAGAGCAGAAGCGGTTGCAGGTGATAGTGGAGCTAGAGGCCGGGCGGATAACCGGGCGCGAGGCCGCAGACGTGTTGGGGGTATCCCTACGGCAGGTCTGGAGATTACTGGCTGCCTTTCGGAGGAAAGGGGCAGCGGGCTTAGCGCACGGGAATCGTGGGCGCGAGCCGGTGAACAAGACCCCTGAGGCGACACGGGAGCGCATTCTGGCGCTGGCTGAGAAGCGCTATGCCGACTACAATGACTCGCACTTCACCGAGAAGTTGGCGCAGGAACACGGGATCACGGTATCTCGCCCGACGTTGCGCCGTTTGCGCCGCTCGATTGGTCAAGGGAGTCCGCGCAAGCGGCGCGCGCCACGCCATCGTAAGCGGCGTGAACGCTACAGTCAAAGCGGGATGTTGTTGCAGCTGGATGGCAGTCCCCACGACTGGCTGGAAGGGCGTGGGCCTCGTCTGACATTGTTGGTCGCGATCGACGACGCCACCAATGAAGTTCCCCACGCCCTTTTTCGGGAAGAGGAAGACGATGCGGGATACCTGGAATTGCTCTGGAGGATCAGCGAATCCCACGGTCTGCCGCTCGCGCTGTACACCGACCGGCATACCATCTTTCGCAGCCCCAAAGAGGCCACGCTGGAGCAAGAATTGGCCGGGGAACGTCCGCGCAGCCAATTTGGGCGGATTATGGACGAGCTAGGGGTCGAAATGAAGCTGGCCTATTCTCCGCAAGCCAAAGGGCGGGTCGAACGCTTGCTGGAAACCTTGCAGGACCGCTTGGTCAAGGAGTTACGCGAGGCCGGGGCAGCAAGCAAAGAAGAAGCCAACCAGGTGCTGGAGCGCTTTCTACCCCCATTCAATGCGCGCTTCCGTGTGCCACCTGCCCAGCCCGGTTCGGCCTACCGTCCCTGGCCGGAAGAGTTGAAACGGGAAGAAATCTTCTGCTTCAAACATCAACGCACCGTCAATAACGATAACACCATCTCTTTCGACGGCAAGCGGCTGCAAATCCCCCCTGGCCCTGACCGCATCAGTTATGCCCGTGCCCGCGTCGAGGTACAGCAACGCCTGGATGGGTCTCTGGCTATCTGTTACGCAGGGCGCACGCTGGTGGTGTATGAACCGGCCACGTCAGGCCCGGTGCGCGTGGGCAAGTTCACACCGGCTACGCCAGCCCAACCGCCAGCACAAAGCCAACCACAGGCCCGGGATCCGGAGCCTGGGCCTAAGCCAGCAGTCACCAAGGCGCACACACCATATAAACCGCCGCCGGATCATCCCTGGCGTCGCTATCCCATCACGGCAAAGGGCGCGTCACAGCCAGGCAGACACACAGAAAGGCAAGACAAACCAACCACTGGCTGATCTGTCTCGCCTCTCCCTTTGGGGGGGGTATTTGCATTGTACTACTATCTGTGGTAATCGGAAGTGACATTTTCGCTTTTCAATTAGAGTGACATTTTCCCTGAACGTAGCGATTGCGCATTCATGGGGGCGATCGTTCAACAAGTCCAAATTCAGCCACTGCTCTTCATAGCGCATTCTGATGCTGACCTGTTGGACATCGGGCCAGGAAATCAGAGTGCTCAATCCCGTGAGAAACACCTGGCGTAGCAAAGTACGGCTACTTTGAAGGGCCGGCA
>DAOUAY010000559.1:0-8043 GCA_034432995.1 Anaerolineae bacterium
GTGCGCGACGCGACATTGCTTACCACCGCCGCCCGCGATGTCGATGTCATCGTTCACCTGGCCTCCCAGGTTGCCGTGACGACTTCCGTCCTGCATCCGCGTGAAGATTTCGAGATCAACGTCACCGGCACGTTCAACGTCCTGGAGGCGGCCCGCTTGCTGGCCAATCACCCCATTGTGATCTTCGCCTCGACCAACAAAGTGTATGGCGGGATGGAATCGCTGATTGTGGAAGAGAAAGAGACGCGCTACGCCTATCGCGATTATCCACGGGGCATCCCCGAAACATACCCGTTGGATTTCCACTCGCCCTACGGGAATTCAAAAGGATCGGGCGATCAGTACGTGCGCGATTACGCCCGTATCTACAACCTCCCCACCGTTGTCTTCCGGCAAAGCTGCATCTATGGTCCGCGCCAGTTCGGCGTGGAAGATCAGGGCTGGGTAGCATGGTTCGTCATCGCGGCAGTGCTCGGGCGTCCGATCACGATCTATGGCGACGGTAAGCAGGTCCGCGATCTGCTCTACATCGAGGATTTGCTGGATGCCTACGATGCTGCCATTGCCAACATCCACCGGGTCGCGGGGCAGATTTTCAATGTCGGCGGCGGAGCGACGAATCAGCTTTCGGTGTGGCAAGAGTTCCGCCCGCTGTTGGAACGGCTGACCGGCCGCGAAATTCCGGTCCAGTGGAGCGACTGGCGGCCCGGCGACCAGCGTATCTTCGTCGCCAACATTCGCAAAGCTGCCGGATATCTGGGATGGCGTCCAAAAACTGGCGTCGAAGAAGGCATCACCCGCCTCTACCACTGGGTTGAGGAAAACCGCGCCCTGTTTGCCTGATCCCTGTCACTGGTTACTCGTTACCCTTTTACGCATCACGGAGTCACCTATGCGCGTTCTCATCGTTTTGACGTACTATCGCCCGCATACCAGCGGTCTGACCATCTACGCAGAACGGCTGGCGAAAGGATTGTCCCGGCAGGGGCACGAAGTCACGATCCTCACCTCGCATTACAGCCGCCACCTGCCGCGCCGTGAAACCATCGACGGTGTGAGCATCGTGCGCGCGCCGGTGCTTTTCCGCATCAGCAAGGGCGTGATCATGCCCACGTTCGGTTTCCTGGCCTGGAAGTTGGTCACGCAAGCCGACGTCATCAGCCTGCACCTGCCCCAATTCGACGCGGCGGGGGTGGCGCTGCGCGGGCGGCTGCTGAAGAAGCCGACGGTCCTCACCTATCACTGCGACTTGCAACTCCCACCAGGCGTTTTCAACCGCATCGTAAACCGGGTCGTCGATGTGATGAACACGCTGGCGGGGAAATTTGCCCACCGAGTCGTTGCCTACACCCAGGATTTTGCCGATCATTCCCCACTGTTGCGCAGATTTAGCGATAAACTCCAGGTTATTCCCCCACCCGTAGAATTGCCGCCGATGACGCCTTCCGGCATTGCAGCCTTTGCTAAGATGCATAACCCCCAACGCAAGCATCCCGTCATCGGTATGGCAGCTCGTTTGGCCTCGGAGAAGGGCGTGGAAGTGCTGCTCGATGCGTTTCCGCGTATCCTGGCACGTTACCCGAACGCCCGGATTCTCTTTGCCGGACAATACAAAAATGTCCTGGCAGAAGAGGCGTATGCGCGCAAGCTAGGGCTGACGATCCGCCGCTGTGAGGACCTGGATCAATGGAAGTTCCTGGATGTGCTGGACCCGATCCAGATAGCGGCCTTCTACCCCAACCTGGACTTGCTCGTTGTGCCGAGTCTCAACTCCACCGAATCCTTCGGTTTGGTGCAAGTGGAAGCGATGCTGTGCGGCGTCCCATGTGTCGCCAGCGATTTGCCCGGCGTGCGCCAACCCATCCAGCAAACCGGCATGGGCGAAATCGCGCCCATCGGTGATGCCGGGGGGTTAGCGGAGGCCATACTAAAGGTTTTGGATCGCCGCGACGCCTACATCCGCCCCCGCGAGGAAATCGCCGAATGTTTCTCCACCGCGCATACCGTGCAGGACTACGTTGCTTTGTTCGAGGCATTGCTACACACACGCTGATATCGCCCGCGGACATGGAGGTTGTTATGCCCACCGAAAAGATGTACTACGAAGACCTGCATCCCGATCTGCATTTCGAGACCACCCGGCGCACGATCACCAGGGAAGATTTAGAGACTTTCACCAAACTGTCCGGGGATTACAACCCGTTGCATACCGATGAGAATTTCGCCGCCTCCACGCCTTTCGGAGAATTGATCGTGCAAGGCGCGCTCGTCCTGTCCATCGGCACCGGTTTGGCGAACAGCCTGGGCCATCTGAGCGGTACCGTAGATGCGTTCGTCGCCCTGGACTGGAAATATCGCGTCCCGGTCAAGGTCGGCGATACGATCTGGGCCACGCTCAAACTCACCAAGAAGCGTGAGATGCCCGGTTACCATGGCGGTTTGGTCACACTGTACGTCACCATCTTCAACCAGGACAACAAAGCCGTGCAGAAGGGGACGTGGACATTGCTCGTGCGCAGCAAAAACAGCTCAAGTGAGTCGGGTAGTCTGTAGTCGGGTAGTCTGTAGTCGGGTAGTCCTGTAGTCCGTCGTTTCCCGCGCCGTTTTTTGCTTCAAGCGGATCGCCAGATCCGCGGCTGATGACGCCTCTCGGCTTCAAATTGCGTATTGGTGCTCCTTGGAAAATAAACCGCTAATCTCGCAAATCTACGCGAATCTCGTAAAATTAGCGAAGATTCGCGTGATTCGCGGTTGAAATTTTGCTCCTCGTTGGTGAGGCATCCCACCTGGAGACTCCTCTCCAAGCCAGGATTGGTAAAGCCTCACTTTTTCCGCGTTTGCTTCTTGACAATGCTACCTTTCTGCGTTATAATAACTTGGTAAGTAAATTTAACTTTCTAAGTACCTCGACAACCCGTATCTTTTTCATGAACCCTTGTCGAATGTGCGCGTAGTAGCTGTCCACGCCTCGACTACCAGACTACTCTCTGAGGAGATGTGATGCGGCAAGATTTTCGACTCGTCAAACCTCGTTTTACGCCTCCACTCGATCCGGGATTCCGGCCGGCGGTTTTGGCGAATCACGCTTTCCAATCTGCTGTCGCCGACGCAGACGGCGGTGTGCCGCTGCTTTTTGGCGTAGAACAACTCAACGGCGTCGTTTCGCGCTTCGAGACACGCGTGTTCCCTGCCGGGCATCCCCAGGCTGGCGCAAACCTGCCTTATGCCGAACGGCTGTTCAAATTCCTGCTCTGGCAGCGCGGCGGTTGGCGGGTCTATGTGGGCGGGCCGTTGGACATCGGGACGGCTCTGCAGGCGATCTATGCGCCCGGCGGCGCGCGGGAATTCGACTATCACTTTATGGGCGACGATGTCTACGAGCGCCCATTCACCGTTGTCCCTTGCGCGCCAGAAGCCGTACCGCCGGCGCGGGAAAGCGGTCGCCCGCTGGGTCGTCACCTGGAGGGCTGTCGCATTGGCTTCGACTTGGGCGCATCGGACCGTAAAGTGTCCGCTGTGGAGGATGGCGAGGCGATCTACAGCGAAGAGGTGGTGTGGGAGCCGAGTGTCCACGGCGACCCCGAGTATCATTACCGCGAGATTATGGCGAGCCTGCGCGCGGCGGCGGCGAAACTGCCCCGCGTGGATGCGATCGGGGGTAGCGCAGCCGGTATCTACGTCGACAACCAGGTGCGGGTGGCTTCGCTGTTTCGTGGCGTTCCCAAAGAACGCTACGGCGAGATCAGAACACTTTTCCTGCGCATCCGCGACGAGATGGGCGCGCCGCTCGAGATGGTAAACGACGGCGATGTGACGGCGCTGGCGGGCGCGATGTCGCTGGAAGATAACGGCGTGCTCGGCATCGCTCTGGGATCGAGCCAGGCTGCCGGTTACGTCGCGCTGGACGGCACGATTACCGGTTGGCTCAATGAACTGGCCTTCGCGCCGGTGGATTTCAGTCCCGATGCTTCCGTGGATGAGTGGTCGGGCGACCGCGGGGTGGGGGCGACGTATTTCTCACAGCAGTGCGTCTTCCGGCTGGCCCCGCGCGCGGGCATCACACTGCCGGAGGATATCACGCCGGCAGCGAAACTGAAATTCGTCCAGGAGAAGCTGGAAGCCGGGCACGCGGGCGCGCGGCAGATTTGGGAGACGATGGGCGTGTATATGGGCTACGCCATTGCGCACTACGCCGACTTTTATGACCTGCGCCACGTCCTCATCCTGGGACGCTGCACGTCCGGCAGTGGCGGACAGCTCATCCTCGATGGGGCGCACATGGTGTTGGCGGAGGAATTCCCGGAGTTAGCAGCGTGCATCCACATCCAATTGCCCGATGAGAAAAGCCGCCGTGTGGGGCAATCCATCGCGGCAGCCAGCCTCCCGGCGATTGGTAATCGGTAATCGGGGATTGGTAATCGGGGAACATTGACGGCGAATTACGAATTACGAATTACGAATTACGAATTACGAATTACGAGTTACCAATCACCAGTTACCACAGACAAGGAGTTAAGATGAAACTACTTCGGGAAACGGCGGAGATTTTTGTGCCGGATGGAGTATCGACGGAGGCGGCGTTGGCGCGCACGATGTATATGGCGGTGGGCGCGCATCAAGACGATCTGGAGATTATGGCCTTCGACGGTATCCTCAAAAGTTTTCAGTGCGACACCTGTTGGTTCACCGGCGTCGTCGTGACCAACGGGGCAGGGTCGCCGCGCGCGGATTTGTACAGCGGTTACACCGATGCGGAGATGCAGGCCGTGCGGCGCAGGGAGCAGAAGAAGGCCGCCGTGATCGGCGAATACGGCGCGCAGGTACTGCTGGATTATCCCAGTGCTGTGTTGAAAGACAGCGCCGATCCGGCGCCGGTCGAAGACCTGCGCGCGCTGTTCGAGCTGGCGCGACCGGAGATCGTCTACACGCACAATCTGGCGGACAAGCACGATACGCACATCGCCGTGACGTTGCGGGTGATCGAGGCGTTGCGGCGCTTGCCTGCTGAGATGCGCCCTAAACGCCTGTACGGTTGTGAAGTGTGGCGCAACCTGGATTGGGTGGTCGATACCGACAAGGTCACCTTCGACGTTTCGACGCATCAGGGCTTGCAGGCCGCGTTGCTCGGCGTCTTCGATTCGCAGGTGTGCGGCGGCAAACGCTACGATCTGGCGACGATGGGCCGGCGGCAGGCCAATGCCACTTACTTCGCCTCGCACGATACCGACGTCGCCACGGGCTTGATCTTTGCGATGGACCTCACCCCGTTGATCGAAGACCCGAACCTGAGCGTCGTAGCGTATGCCCAGGGCTTTGTCACCCGGCTGGCCCAGGATGTTACAGCGCGAATTCAGAAATTTGGAGGACAATAACGATGAGCTTGAAATCGGAAATTTTCGAACAACCGGATGTGCTCGCACGGCTTCTGAAAAACCAAAAAGAGCGCATACGCGCGATCGCCGTGGCGCTGCGCGACTACGATATCCGCTATCTCTTCCTGGTAGCCCGGGGTACCTCGGACAACGCCGGGTTGTATGCCAAATACCTGTGGGGGGCGTACAACCAATTGCCGACGGCGCTGGCGACGCCGTCGCTCTTCAGCCTGTACCGGAAACCGCCGAACCTGCAGAATGCGTTGGTGATGGGCATCTCACAGTCGGGCCAGTCGCCGGACATTGTGCAGGTGATGGCGGAAGCGCAGCGGCAGGGTGTGCCGACGCTGGCGATCGTCAACGCGCCGCAATCGCCGCTGGCGCAGATGGCGCAGTTCGTCATCGATGTGGAAGCCGGGCCAGAGCTGGCCGTCGCCGCGACGAAGAGCTACACCGCGCAATTGCTGGTCATTGCGATGCTCTCGGCGGCGTTGAGCGAGATAGCAGGGGACACAGAGGATCGCTGGTCCAACCTGGAGCGCGTTCCGGCGCTTGTGCAGCGGGCGCTGGACCTCGATCTGGTCATCGAGCGCGCGGCTGAACGCTATCGCTATATGGAACAGTGCGTGGTACTGGGACGCGGCTACAATTATGCGACGGCGTTCGAGTGGTCGCTGAAGATGAAGGAACTGGCTTACATCATCGCCGCGCCGTATTCCTCCGCCGATTTCCAGCATGGGCCGGTCGCTGTCGTCTCGCAAGGATTCCCTGTGTTGGCGGTCGTACCGGATGGCGCCGTCTTCGACGATATGTCGGCGTTGTTGCACAATCTGGTCACAACACAAGGCGTCGAACTGCTGGCGATCTCCAACCGCGATGAGGTGCTGTCGCTCGCCCACACCGCTTTTCGTTTGCCATCCAATATGCCTGAATGGCTCAGCCCACTGGTGACGATTGTGCCGGGACAGCTCTTCAGCTACTATCTCACCCGCGCCAAAGGCTACGACACCGAAGCCCCGCGCGGCCTGCGCAAGGTGACGTTGACGCATTGAGTGAAGAGTGAAGAGTGAAGAGTGAAGAGTAAAGAGTGAAGAGTGAAGAGTAAAATGTAAGGAGTAACGGGGGACAGCTTATACCATTACTGATTACTCATTACTCATTACTCATTTCTCATCACCCTGCATCTCAAGGATAACCTATGACAACAAATCCTATATTGGTCGTGATGGCGGCCGGGTTGGGGAGCCGTTATGGGGGGATCAAGCAGATCGAGCCGGTGGGACCGAATGGTGCGACGCTGCTTGACTACGCTGTGTACGACGCGCTGCGCGCCGGATTCGGCAAGGTGGTATTCGTCGTCAACCAGGTCATCGAAGCGCCGTTTCGGGAACGTTTTGGGACGACCATCGAGCGGTATTGCGACGTGGCTTACGTCACCCAGCGGTTGACGGATCTGCCGCCGGGTTTCTCGCTGCCGCCGGAGCGCCAGAAGCCCTGGGGCACCGGGCAGGCGGTGCTGAGTTGCCGGGACGAGGTTGACGGGCCATTTGCGGTCATCAACGCCGACGATTTCTACGGGCGCGCCGCCTTCGAGGCGCTGTCCGGCTATCTCGCCCACGCGGAGGACAAGGGCGGCGTCTACGACTACTGCATGGTCGGCTACGTGTTGGAAAATACGATCACCGAGCACGGGCACGTCTCGCGCGGCGTCTGTACCGTGGATGACGGCGGTTTCCTCGTTCACATCCGCGAGCGCACCCACATCGAGCGATTGGCTCGACGCATCGCCTACACCGAAGACGGTGTGATCTGGATCGACATCCCGGCAAACGCCACCGTCTCGATGAACATCTGGGGATTTACGCCGAGCCTGTTCGGCGAACTGGAGCGCCGGTTTCCCGTCTTTCTTCACAACAACGCCCACAATCTACAGAAGGCGGAATTTTTCCTGCCCAACATTGTGGGCGACATGGTGCAGGAACAGAAAGCGCGTGTCAGCGTCCTCACCAGTGACGCGCAGTGGTTCGGGGTGACGTACAAAGAGGACCGCCCGCGAGTCGAGCAGGCGATTCGCGCGTTGATCCAACAGGGCGTTTATCCTGAAGACCTGTGGCGCTGAGGATTACAGGGCTATATCATTCTCATCACGTTTCCATTTTCGCTTCAAGCGGATCTTCAGATCCGCGTTTTGTGACATAGCTTGGCTTAAGACGGGGGGAACTGGCGTTCCCCTCGGAGCGAGAATGATGAGACCCTGGTGAAGGTCCAAAAATGCTTGACAAACGCTATAAAGGGATGTATACTTACTTCGTAAGTAAAATTAACTTTCTAACATCCCTCTTTCGTTGATTCTCGAAGCGCAAACTGTGGCCAAAAAAGCAACGCACGAGCAGACGCGAATTCATAATACCCGGTTGGTGTTTAGCACCATCTACGAGCGTGAGGAAATCAGCCGGGCCGAGATTGCGCGCGTGACCCATCTGACGCGCCCTACAGTCTCCGACGTCGTCGCCGAGTTGATGGACGAAGGGCTGATCGAGGAGGTTGGTCATGCGCCGTCTACCGGCGGCAAGCGCGCCATCTTGCTGCGCGTCGATGCGGATTCACGCTGCCTCATCGGGATCGACCTGGCGCGTGAGGATTTTCGCGGGGCGTTGCTCAATCTGCGCGG
>DAOUAY010000560.1:0-1936 GCA_034432995.1 Anaerolineae bacterium
AGGCGGATCACAATCCGCCGTTCTCGCAGCGCCGGATTGTGATCCGGCGCAAGCATTTTCATTGCCGGATGAATGCCTCAGAATAGCGCGAGTTGCTGCGTCGCCTGCGGTTCGTAGACCGGCAGGCGCGTGGCAATGCCGTGCTGTGCGCACACCGTCTCGAAGGCGCGATGCAAACGCGCAGCGTAGGGCACTTCACAGAAGTAACACTCGCCGTAAGCGCGCTCGTATCTCTGCCGCAAGCCGGGGAACAGATGATCCAACTGGCGGTAGTAGTAGGCGCGCTGGCGGTCGCGCAGCGTCATGCCCGTTCCCAGGAGGATGTACGTCGCGCCACTGGCGGCAGCCCGCTCGACGATGGCGACGATGTTCTCCTCGGTATCCTCGATGAACGGCAGAACGGGCATCAATGTCACGCCGGTTTGGATGCCGTTATCCGCCAGCACGCGCATCGCGGCGAACCGCGCCGAGGGACGCGGAGCCAGCGGCTCCACCTTCGCCGCCAGGTCATCGTCCGCCGTGGTGACGGTAAAACTGATGCTGGCGTAGACGCGGCTGATGGCGCGCAGCGTCTCCAGGTCTTTGAGGATCAGGTCGCTCTTGGTGATGATGTGGACGGCGAACCCGAACTCGGCGATGACCGCGAGCGCGCGCCCGGCCAGGTTGATCTCCTTTTCGATGGGCATAAACGGATCGTTCATCGATCCCAGCCCGATGACGCCTCTGAAGCGTTTGCGCGAGAGTTCGTCGCGCAGCAGGTCGATGGCGTTGACCTTGACCAGGATTTCCTTGTCGAAACCGTCGATGCCGTAACACTCGCTGCGGCTGTCGCAGTAAATGCAGCGATGCATACAGCCGTTGTAGAGGTTCATGTTGTATTTGAGGCCGAAGAACAAGTCCGGCTGCTTCACCGATGCCAGCAGCACTTTCGCCTGGATTTCTTTGATTTCCATACCGATCTTACTTTTTCGTCAGCAGATTGAGCAGATTCAGCAGATTTTTCCTACGTCATAGCCGGTCTGGTCTTCGTGCTTCAACGTGTACGCTAGAAACCCGGCCGCGACGCCATCCACCTCTGCAACCAGGGTGGTGTACTTCACCCGATCTTTGCACGCCGACGCGACGCCCTTCGCCTGACCATCGCGCCAATCTGGCCAGAGCAACGCGAAGATGCCGTGTCCCAAGACGTGTTCGAGCGAGTGAAAGACCGGTTCCCAGGCCGCCAGTGTTACCCGCTCTGTAATCTTGGGGATAGCAAAAACCACATTCTCCAATGTATTCGTGGACTCGCTTTCTACGATTACACGTTCACGCTCTACGCCCTGTCCTAAAACAATCTTCAAGTGCGTAAGGGCTTCACCCATACCGTTGATTGGGTTCTTCCCTCCAGTTAGTACAAGGAAACGTCCCATACCGCGCTTAATGAGGTCCGCTGCCACCTGCGCCGGTTCAGGATGACGAGTCCCAAAGACAAATACCAGGTCTGGCTGTTCTGATAGAACAGTTTGCACATCAAGATAGCGAGTAATTCGTTTCGCTTCTGCTTCAGTTATCATACTTTCTCGATAGAATCCAGTGATACAGATGTGTAAACGCCACCTAACTACCGACTCGACCGCATCCGCGCCACCAGCACCGGCGGAATCTCGCTCAGATTCCCGCCCCACGAAAGCCCCTCGCGGCCCGACGCGTGCTCCGGCGGGAAACCCGGCTCGACCAACGCATCCAGCACGAAGCCCGCGTCGAACGCCGCGCCGAAGAGCGTTTGCAGCGGGCGGTGGAAGTACAACTGCGGCTGCGGCTGGTTACGGATCGCCGCGCCGCGCTCGATCGACGCACTGAGGTAGCCTGTCACCTTCACGCCATACGTGGTGACGATGACGCCCTCACGATCCTCTTGTTCGGCAAAATGAACGGTATGCGCGTTGTTGAAACA
>DAOUAY010000561.1:0-6251 GCA_034432995.1 Anaerolineae bacterium
CAACACGTATCAGAAACGATGCGCGGCTTTTGCGAACGGACGACCTCGGCCAGAATCGTGAAATCATCCAACGGCAGTTTCAGACCGGCCATAAAAGCCGTGTGTTCCCCATATCCCTGCGAACGCACAGCGTATAGGACACCGCTCTCCAGACGGAAAATCGCCGCAGTTCTGAAAGTGATGATGCGCCGCGCCTGATTCAGAATTTCATCCAGAACCATCTCGTAATTGGTTTCTGAGGTCAGTGCAAGCGTCACCTCGGTGAGCATCTCGGCTAAAAGCCGATGCTCATGTTCCGCCGCCAGCAAACACTCGCGCTCTTCCTCTACTTGTTGGCGGATCCAGATTTCAGCTTGCAGTTGATCATTCAGACGACGAAGCGTCTGCATATCATCAAAGCGAGCAATGACGGTTGTGATGGCGTTATCCAGATCGGACCGATTGGGCGGCTTGAGCAAATACGCGCCCACTCCGGCCTCGACAGCCTGGGCAAGCATATCGCGTCCGGCGTAAGCGGTGAGGATAATGACAGGAGTCGGGCACACTTCCTGGATTTTGCTGGCGGCGTCGATGCCGTTGATGCGCGTCAGGCCGATGTCCATCAACACCACGTCTGGACGCAGCGCCTGGGTCATCTCCACCGCTTGCGAGCCGTCATTTGCCACGCCGGCGACGATGTAGTTTAGCTCATACAACATACCCATCAACATTTCGACGACCAAAGGCTCGTCTTCAACGATCAAAACGTGAATAACGCGACCCCTTGTCCAACGCATACCCCCTCCTCCGGCAACTCGATCCCACAACCGAAACTGCATATTACTGCATTTTGTGAGACTTGAAAATCGCCAATGCAAAGGCGCCCCGACTATGTGTCGGGGGTGCTGCGCCAAAACCGGATTACTTCTTGCCCGGCAGAATGTACGTCGCACTGCCCAGGAATAGCTCCGCCACCGCGTCCTCCGTTTCAGAGAGCGTCGGGCGCGCGTGGATGGTGAGCGCCACATCTTCGGCCAGCGCGCCCATCTCGATGGTCAGCACGCCCTCGGCGATCATCTCGCCGGCTTCGCGCCCGACGATGCCGAAGCCGACCACGCGCCCGGTCTCCGGGTCGGCGATGATTTTCGTCATGCCTTCCGGCGCGTCCATCGTCAGCGCGCGGCCGGAGGCGCTCCACGGGAAGCGCGCTATCTTGATCGAACGTCGCTGCGCGCGGGCCGCGTTCTCCGTCAGTCCGGCCCACGCCAGTTGCGGATCGGTGTCGAAGCGCTGCTGCGCGGGATCGGCCTGTCCCTCGAAGGTCGCATCCACGCCGTTCTCGTCCTCGCGCAACGCGGTCACCTTCGTCTGCGTGTAGACGACGGCAAAGGTCTCCTTGATACGCCGCCGGCGCGGGCGCGACAGGTCGGCGTCCGCCGCCGCGATGAGGCTGTCCAGCATCTCCACGACGGTCACGCGGCTACAGTTTCGTTTTTACGCCGTAATGTCCCATTGCCATCGCTAACCTCCGCGTCACACAGCCTGCTTCGACGCTTGAGGCGGATCACAATCCGCCGTTCGCGCAGCGCCGGATTATGATCCGGCGCAAGCGTTTTTTGCGAATGATAGTAAATCGACTAACTCCGCTTACTGAACGCGCGGTTCAAAGTCCAGCGAAACCGAGTTGAGACAATAGCGCAGCCCGGTCGGCGCGGGACCGTCATCGAACACGTGGCCTAGATGCGCGCCACAGCGGCTGCACGTCACCTCGGTGCGCACCATAAAGTGGCTGTAGTCGTTCGCTTCCGTCACCCGCTCGGGGCCAATCGGCGCGTAGAAGCTCGGCCAGCCCGTGCCGGAATCGAACTTGGTCTGCGAGTCGAAAAGCTCCTGCCCGCACGCCCCGCACCGGTAGACGCCGTCCTCTTTGTAGGCGTAGTACTTGCCGGTGAACGCGCGTTCGGTGCCCTTCTTGCGCATCACGCGGTACTGTTCCGATGTCAACACCTCTTGCCATTCCGCATCGCTTTTCACGATTTTCTCAATCATCATTCCTCCCAGTTACCAGTTACCACCAGAAGAATCCGTTAAAATCCGCTCAATCCGTTGACAAAAACACACCCTCAATCCACTTTTAGCTTAGCAACGAAGTGCTGGGTGAATTTCGCCAGCTTGGGCGCAATGACCGCGCGGCAGTACGGCTGTTGCTGATTTTGCGCGTAGTACTCCTGATGATAATCTTCCGCTTCGTAGAACACGTCGAACGGCGTCACCTCGGTCACAATGGACGATTTCCACACCCGCGCGGCCTCCAGCTCCGCGATCAGATCCTCAGCCGTCGCCTTTTGCGCGTCCGAGTGATAGAAGATTGCCGAGCGGTACTGCGTGCCCACGTCCGCGCCCTGGCGGTTCAGCGTCGTCGGATCGTGGATGTCGAAGAAGACCTCCAGGAGTTCCCGGAACGTGATCACCGCCGGATCGAAGGTGATCTGCACCACCTCCGCGTGGCCGGTCATGCCGGCGCAGACCTGCTTGTACGTCGGATTCGGGATCGTCCCGCCTGAATAACCGGATTTGACGCGCAACACACCATGCAACTTATCGAACACCGCCTCCAGACACCAAAAACACCCGCCACCTAGCATGGCGACTTCTGTATGTATCTCTTGTATCATTTTGTCCTCCGTCAAGATAACCACGAATCTGCCCGAATTTTCACGATAGAAATCAAAATTGGCGCGGAGTCGTGAAGATTCGTGCCCAACCTGCGCAGCTTCCGGGCCTTTGATCGGCGCAAACGTCCCGATGCGGCCCTGGCGCTGCAACTTCAGCATCCGCTCGTCGAAACGCCGGCCCAACAGCATCGAGCGCTGTAAGCGCAACAACAACTCGGCGGGCAAGTCAGGTTCCAAAGCGTCGTCCACGTTCCCGTCTTTATCCAGGATCGAAAGATATTCCACTGCGCGCCGATCATTTACGACCAGCGCGCATCCACGAGAACCTGCGTCCGATAAAATACTTACCTCGTCCTGAGCGTCTCCGCAGCCAAGGCCGCGCCGATGATACCGGCGTTGTTGAGCGTCGCCGCCGGTACAATGGGTATATCCACGGTGAGATAACGCTGGAACTTGTCCAGTTTCTTGCTGCCGCCGCCACCCAGGATGATCAAATCAGGCCAAAGCAGCGCCCGCATCATCTGTAAATACTGGTCAAAGCGCCCGGCCCATTCTTCCCATGAGAGGTCTTCGCGTTTACGGGCGGCATCAGAGGCTTGCAGCTCGGCATCCTTGCCGTTCATCTCGATGTGCCCCAACTCGGTATTGGGGACCAACACGCCATCGGTAAAGAGCGCCGTGCCCAGACCCGTGCCGATCGTCACGATCAACACCAGCCCACCGACACCCTGCCCTGCCCCAAAGCGCATCTCGGCCAGACCGGCAGCGTCCGCGTCGTTGAGCACGCGCACCGGACAGTCCGCGGCGGCGGCAAACAACTGCTCGATGTTCGTTCCGATCCAGGTTTTATCCACATTCGCCGCCGTGCGGGCGACGCCATGCTGAATTGACGCCGGGAAGCAACAGCCAATCGCCCCCTGCCATGCGAAATGTCTCGCCAGCTTTTTGACCACCTTCGCCACGTCCACCGGCTTCGCCCCCTCAGGCGTCGCAATCCGGTGACGGCCGGCCAAGAACGCGCCTGTGCGAGTTTCAATCGGCGCACCTTTGATGCCAGATCCACCAATATCAATCCCCAGAATCTCCATCGTCTCCCCTCCCCAGTAGTCTGATCGTCGTTAGTCAGACAGTCGTTATTAGTCGGATAGTATAATCCACCTCGCAGAAAAGCCAAAACAACCGATAAGTCCGGCTGATATATGCTACGCCTACCAAGCTCCCAACTATCTGACTACCTGACTATGTGACTTATAGCAGCCAGTTGGCATTTCCCAAAAACCCTGTAGAATAGAAATCCCGTGAGGAGGTGATCATGGCGACAAAATACATCTTTGTAACGGGTGGTGTGGTCAGTTCTCTCGGGAAAGGCATTATGGCTGCCTCGTTAGGCCATATCCTCAAGGCCCGCGGGTTGAGCGTCTCCATCCAAAAATTGGACCCTTATCTGAATGTTGACCCCGGCACAATGGCGCCCTACCAGCACGGCGAAGTTTTCGTCACCGAAGACGGCGCGGAAACCGATCTCGACCTGGGACACTACGAGCGCTTCATCGACGACAATCTGGGCAAGCTCAACAACGTCACGACGGGACAGGTATACAGCGAGGTGATCGCGCGCGAGCGGCGCGGCGACTTCCTGGGCGGCACGATCCAGGTCGTCCCCCACGTCACCAACGAGATCAAACGGCGCATCATCCGCGCAGCGCAAGACCTGAAGGCCGACGTGGCGCTGGTGGAAATCGGCGGCACGGTGGGTGACATCGAAGGCCAGCCCTACCTGGAAGCCATCCGCCAGATGCGCAAAGACGTCGGACGCGACAACGTCCTCTACATCCACCTGACGCTGTTACCCTATCTCAGTTCCAGCGGCGAACTGAAGACCAAACCCACCCAGCACAGCGTCCGCGAACTGCGCGGTATGGGCATCCAGCCAGACATCATCGGGCTGCGGTCGGATTTACCCATCGACGGCGACATCCGCGCTAAGGTCGCCCTGTTCTGCGACGTCGAACGCGACGCCGTGATCCCCCTGACTACGGCCAGCAGCATTTACGAGGTACCGTTGATGCTGGAAGAGGACGGGTTGGGCGATCTTGTTGTAGGCATGTTGCGTCTGCAAGAAAAAGTGCATCCGCCAGACCTGGATGACTGGCGCGACGCTATCGCACGCCTTAGATCTGAAAAGCCAACAGCGCGCATCGCGTTAGTCGGGAAATATGTGGAACTTCACGACGCCTACATCAGCGTGCGCGAGGCTCTGATCCACGCCGGACTATATCACGGATATGCGGTCGACATTGACTGGATCCACAGCGAGTCGCTGGAACACGGCGAAAATCTCGAACGAGTCGCCCAGGCCAATGGGATCGTGGTGCCGGGTGGATTCGGCTCGCGGGGCATCGAAGGCAAGATTCTGGCGGCGAAGATTGCCCGCGAGAACCAGATTCCGTACCTGGGGCTGTGCCTGGGAATGCAGGTGATGTGCATCGAGTTCGCCCGCCACGTGCTCAAAACCGACGATGCGAACAGTACGGAATTCAAACACAAGACACAGCATCCTGTCATCTCGTTGATGCCGGATCAGGAAGACTTACTCGATCTGGGGGGTACGATGCGGCTAGGGCGATACCCGTGCGAATTGCAACCAGGTACAAAGGCGCGCGCCGCGTACAATGTAGAAGAAGTTTACGAGCGCCACCGGCATCGCTTCGAGTTCAACAATGCCTACCGCGAGGTTTTAGGAAAAGCAGGGATGGTCTTCAGCGGACTGTCGCCGGACAACCGGCTGGTCGAAATCGCCGAATTGCGCGATCACCCGTGGATGCTCGGCAGCCAATTCCACCCGGAGTTCAAATCTCGCCTGCAACGCCCCCATCCCCTCTTCCGGGGGTTTGTGGAAGCGGCGATAAGAAGAATCAGCGAATAGAGAGTCGGCGAATAGAGAATCGGCGAATAGAGAGTCGGCGAATAGGCGAATGAGGTGAGAGATGGAGTATGTGGATTGGGAGAAAACCGTTCACGAAAGGATTAAACAGGAATCCATCTGGCAATTTTGGGGTTATCGCAAGGCGTTGTTTGCCTATGAACTTGTGTGGCAAGACTGCGACATTTTGAATCTCGATGCAAGAGGGAAGGCCGTCGCCCAGCAATTGATCCGCAGCGCAGGCTCTGTCAGCGCAAACCTGGAAGAAGGACAGGGACGAGGATACGGCAAGCAGCGTGATTGGTTCTTCAAAGTTGCCATTGGTTCAGCGCGGGAAAGTAAGGGTTGGTATTGGCGCGCTGAACACCTATTGGCAAAAGATATCCTGGACCACCGATTGGCTTTATTCGATGAAGTGCTCGCACTCCTCGTCACCGAACTTCAACGCCAACAATCCCGCTGATGCTTCATTCGCCGATTCTTCCATTCGCTGATTCGCTCATTCGCTGATTCGTCCATTCGCTGATTCGCTCATTCGCTGATTCTTCCATTCGCCAATTCGTCCATTCGCCGATTCGTCCATTCACTGATTCGCTGATTCGCCGATTCGCTCATTCGCTCTATCGCAGCGTGCTACACAAACCGCGCAGGAGGCCGGAGAGGGCGGCGCGTTT
>DAOUAY010000562.1:0-4688 GCA_034432995.1 Anaerolineae bacterium
CGTTGATCGTGTGATAGGCGTCCAGATAAGCTCCATCGAAGGTGTAGCCGAACTGCGTGAACGTGTTCACCAAAGCCACAGGTTCGGACTTATCGTAATCGAAGAGTGTGCCGTCAGCATCGAAAAGGAACCACGTATATGTCATCTAAAACTCCTCGAGAACAAACCACGAATCTACACCAATTTTCACGAATAGTGTACTGGGCGGAAGCATATTGGAATTTTGGTACACGGATGCACACGGAAAACACGGATTTCTTTTCCCTAAAAAATCCGTGGAATCCGTGAAATCCGTGTACAATTCTTCGATTCGTGATTGCAAGATCATCTTGACTACTACAGCATTCGTGAAGATTCAGCGAATGCAGACATTCGTGGTAAAAACTCTCAATTGCCAGACAGGTGTTTGACAAAGCAGCGCCGCCGTTTGTGCTGGCGCGTTTCGTAGTACTTCCATTGGCCCTGGACATCGACGTTGGTTTCCAGTTCGGGGTTGGATTCGGCCTTGACAATGCCCCGCCGCTGGAACACGCGGTTGATCTCGTTCATCAGGATCGCGTTCACGCCTTTGCCCTGGTACTCGGAGCGCACCGCCACCAGGTACAAGTCCGCCCGATCCCCCTGGCGCAGGGCGCGCAGCAGATGCGCAAACCCGAACGGGAAAAGCCGGCCATCAGCCTTCTGCAACGCCCTGGACAAGGACGGCATGGTGATCCCAAAAGCCACCAGGCGGTCGTTTTCATCCACTACGAGGGGAACAAAGTCGAGCGCAATCAAGCCAAAGTAGAGCTTGATGTAATACGCGATCTGTTTTTCCGTCAACGGCACGACGCCGTAGAGGTGTTCGTATTCATCGTTGAGCACGTCAAACAACTCGTGCGCGTAAGAGGGCAAACCTTTCTCGACGCGGGGGCGCAGCAATTCCTTTTTGTCGCGGACGCGCAACAGGCTCAACTTATACCGCCGGCTGGCGAGGTCGGCGATCCGGGCAATCGTGGCGTTCGGCTCCGGCGGGACGGTGATCTCGTACTCTACCCAATCCACGTCTTTGACGTAACCCAGCCGTTCCAGGTGAACGGGATAATAGGGGTAGTTGTAGAACGTGGCGAGCGTCCCCAACTCCTCGAAGCCTTCCACGAGCAGCCCCTCCCGGTCGATGTCCGTGAAGCCCAAAGGCCCGTGAATGGCAGTCAACCCTTTCTCCCTGGCCCAGGATTCCACCCGCTCGAATAACGCCGTGGACACAGCCGGATCATCCACAAAATCCACCCACCCAAAGCGCAGATACGGTTGCTGCCATTTCGCGATGGACTCGCGGTTGTGGATAGCGGCGATCCGCCCCACAATCTCCCGCCCGCGATACGCCAGCCAGTAACGCGCTTCGCAGTAGTCGAAGGCGGGATTTTTGTCGCGGCGGAACGTCTGGTAATCATCGACGAAGAGCGCCGGCACCCAGTAAGGGCTGTTCCGGTACAGCTTATTGGGAAAGCGGATAAACGCGCGCAGCTCGCGCAGAGTGGTCACTTCTTTGATCGATACGTCCATAAACAACATTCCTTCCAGAACAAGTTTAGCCGTCTCGGCTCCAGACTAAAAGTCTCACGCGGCGCCTGGTTGAGCAGATATGTGCGTTATACGATAGCTTTGCCAGGCGCAGTACACGCTGAGACTTTTGTAGTCTTTGAAAAGTCTCACACGGCGCTTACTGGAGCCAATATACACGCGAAATGCCAGTCTGCAAGGCGCATACACAATGCGCTCCTTCTTCCCCGAAACAGGAAAGAAGGAGCGCAGAGAGTAAAACGAGCGATAAATCGGCGGCGTGAACGTTCGCGCACGCCGCCGATCGCCTACGGCGCGTAGGCTCGCATCACCAGAGGCAAGTAGATCGTGTAAGATGGCCGCTCGACGAACTGGAGCACGCCCAGCCGGGAGGTGTTCTGCCACGACGCGCCGGTGGGATCGTTCCAGATCGCTACGCTATCTCGCACACCGTTGCCGTCTGCATCGTCGTTGACCTGGAAGTCGAAGCCGATGAAGACGCCCGCTTCCGGCGTCACGTGGGTCAGGGTGATCGCCGCCTCCACAATGTATGTACCGCCCAGAAGCAGGATCTCGTCTGTATCGGTGATGACCCGCCACGCTCTGGTCAACGCGGCCGCCGAAGCCGCCCCGCCAAAGCTCTGAGCGCCTTCGAAGTTGACGCGATACTGCCCGTCATCCGGTTCGTAGTTCGTCGTCTTGGCGTTGTTCTGGTCGATAAAGACTTCGATGGAGTCTTGTTCCCAGGGATTGCTGCTGGCGGCGCTCAGGAGGGTATCGGACACTATCGCGTAGACGTACAGGCGATTCTCGTCCCACATCGTCCTGACTTTAGCCGTCGCGCCGCTCGAACCGGACACCCAGACGTCGGTGCTGATCTCCTCGGCCCTGGCCCACAGCGCATCCGCGCTCGCATCGATGACTGGCGTCCCCCGAATCGCGGTCGTCAACTTGATCTCGTCGATCAGGTTCAGTATGCCGAATTTGGAGGTATCAGTCGTCTGACTGTGCGTCTTGTCGTTCCACGAAAGCGGCGAGTTGAGATTGCTGCCATCGGTGACACGCACGTCGAAGCCCATCTTCTTGCCGACCTGGAGCGTTTCCGACAACGGCAGACGCGCTTCCAACACGTAGCCGTGGGTGTTGGTGATGATAACGAAGTCCATCCAGAAGGTTTCGCTAGGGAACGTGTAGTAGCGGTCGTCGGCCTCGTAGGTCGCGGTCTTGGCGTTGTTCTGATCAACGAAGACTTCCACCTTATCACCCACATTCACGCTGGGGTCCTCAACCTTCACGATCACGTAGAGGTTATTTGCCGCATCCCAACGGGTCTGATAGCTGGCCGTCATCGCGCCGGTAGAGCCGATCTGAATCCACGGCAACATGTTCCAGAGAGTCTCGGTCATCCCGTCCACAACCGGGGTGGCCTTGGAAACGAGTTGTTCCTGGATGAGCGGCGGCAATTGCGACGGGTCGATGATGCCCCAGTAGGCCCACTTGGCTTGCAACTCCTTGTCGAAGAGCAGGGGCAGGTTGATACGAGTCGTAGGAAAGGTCGAGAGCCAGGTGTGATCATCGGCCAACCCCCAGAACGTGACCGAATGAAGTTTTCCCGTCCCGGCCTGACCCTGGCGGCGCAACGCCTCGAAGATTTCCTTGTAGCGGTAGCCCTGCTTGATCAAGACTTCCGGGGGAACGGTGGTGTAGGAATCGGTATCGTTGGCGTAGATACTCATATCCAGCTCGGTGATATGCACTTCACCCAGTTCGCCGAACATCTCGATGGTTTCTTCGATGGCCGCCACCGAGGGGTTCAAGATGTTGATGTGCATCTGCATGCCGATGCCGTGAACCGGAACGCCGTCCTCCTGCAAGTCTTTGACCAGGTTGTACATACACTGGCGTTTAGCCGGATTGGTTTCACCGTAGTCGTTGAGGATCAGCGTGGCGGTGGGCGCTTCGCGGTGCGCGATAGTGAACGTGGTCGAGATGTAGTCGGAGCCGGTCAGCTCGTACCAACGACTGCGGCGCAAGCAGTCCGGCTGGGACGCATCGATGACCTCGTTGACCGCGTCCCAAACATTGACGACGTCCTTGTAACGCCCGACAACCGCGACGATATGGTCTTCCAGGCGATCGAGCACCAGTTGTTTGTTCTCGACGGTCGGCGTCAACCATGCGCCGGCGCCATTCTGGAACATCCAGTCGGCGGTTTGCTGATGCCAGACCAGCGTGTGACCATGGACCGCGACATTATTCGCCCGCGCGAAGTTTGCCAGCGCATCCGCACCGGTCCAGTCGAAGGTGCCCTCGGTGGGCTGGATCGGACCGGGTTTCATCGCGTTTTCAGCGGTGAGACTGTTGAAGTGTTTGAGGAACAGTTCGACGTGCCGATCACTGGCAAGCTGCGTCGGCTCGAGCGCCGCTCCGACCAGGAAATCGTCCTTATAGAAGTCGTAGACGGAGGGGATGTCCTGAATTGGCGGAGGCGGTTCAACATCTGGCGGCTCAGTCATCACAATGATCACGTCATCGATGTAGAAGCTGGCGTTAGCGTCAGAACACTCCACATACAGGGTCAATGCATCGGCTTGAGTCGTATACTTGAAGGAACCGGTCACGCATGACCAGGCAGTGGAAGTGGTGTTGCTATCGCTTCCTAGCCAGGGGTACGTGGTCGAACCGCCAATCGTGTATTGCAAAGCGAAGTTCGTCCGGAAAGGCCCCAGCCCTTCCGCCAGGCGGACACAGCCGCTGATTTGATAAGTAGCGCCGACCTCCAGCAGGTTCAGCACATTCAGTGCCGGCCCGTTCCACCCGCTCGTCCGTCCCGTCACCTGGAGCGCATAGTTACCTGTATGCACCGGGTCGGTGACGACGGCTACAGCGATCCCGGTTCCGCCACGCGGATACCAACCCTGCGTCGTGCCATCCTCGAAGTTATAGACAAAGACAGTCGAGGGTGGCGGCGGAGAGGTCATGACGATGACGATGTCGTCGATGTAGAACGAGGCGGTGGCGCTGTCGCTCTCCACATACAGGTTCAGACCATCAACCGGGTCAGCAAACGTGTACGAACCGGTCAGTGTGACCCAAGCCGCATCCGTCACGCCACCTAACGCACTCGGCGCAATCCAATCATAAGT
>DAOUAY010000563.1:0-3402 GCA_034432995.1 Anaerolineae bacterium
TTGGCGACAGGCTTCCAACCCGACGACGCGCTGTACGAAACATGCGTCGCCCTGCGCGCCGCGCCAGAACTGCACAACATCGGCGACGCCTTCGCGCCGGGCAACGTCTTCGCAGCGACGAAGGCAGGTTATGCGGTCGGGAGGAGTTTATAGCCAAAACGCATGAGGAAGTACTGGTGGTTGGGTGGTTTGGCCGTTGGGATTGCGGCAATAGGGTTGATCGCGTCGATGGTGTGGCGTTACCAGGGACGCGCATCGTCATCGGGCTTTGCGCCGACGCCGTTGGCCGTACCGCAGACGGCAGCAATTGCAGATACGGTTGAATTCCCCCTCGACCCTGCGCGTTTTGGCGTGCTCATCCCCGGCCAGTCGGGCTTGCCCCTCGTCGATACACGCTTCGGCGCACAGAATCCCGCTTTGGGCAACGCCGGTAAGTGCTTCGTCAACCTCAATGGCGAACACATCCCCTTCAGCCAGCTTTATCACGCCGGGGAAGACTGGCTCGCGTTGAACAAGCGCGGTCGCGTATCGCCGGGCAAAGCTGCTGGGGAGCCAGTTCACGCTGTCGCCAACGGCGTGGTCGAATCGATCAAGTTGATGAGCTTCGATGGCTACGTTATCATCATCGCCCACACATTGCCAAATGGTGAAAACGTTTGGTCGGTCTACTGGCACGTGGCTGCGGTGCAGATTGCGCAGGGGGAAGCGGTGACGCGCGGGCAAGTTCTGGCTTACATTCACGATCGCGGCTTCAACAGTCATCTGCATTGGGAAATCCGCACCTTTGCCGATGGCAGCGCGCTCTTTCCGCCCGACTCCGCCGGTGGTCGCGGAACGTGCAATGGTCATATCACCGGGGTGGGCTATACCTGGGACGATGATTTGGAACGCGCTATACCGGAGGCCTGGGGGTATCTCAGTCCAACGGAGTTTGTGGAAGAGAATCGAAAGCATTGAAAATCTCTGGGAATATTGTAAAATACGTAAAATACACATTTTACAACAGGAGAGTATGATGACGCTAATCCAAAGAGTCAGTCGGACCGATCTGGCGCGCAATACCCGGCGTGTGCTCCGCGACGTGCAGCGGGGGCGCACCGCGCTTATCGAGAGCCACGGTGAGCCGGAAGCCGCATTGGTCGACATCGTCGATTATCGTATTCTGCGGGCGGTAATGCGGTATTACGCCGAATTGCCGGACGTCGTTCCAGAAGTCGGATTACCAGAGGCTGCTGTACAGGCGCTGGATGATCTCAATGCGCGGTACGCCTTAGTCTTCAGGCACTACTTGAGTGAAAACATCAGTCTAGCACGAGCAGCGGAACTGCTGGATATGTCCTGGCTGGAATTGCGCACGCGCTGCCTGCGGCTTGACGTTCCCTTGCGCACTGCACCGCAAAATGCCGCTGAAGCAGTCAATGACGTGGCTGCTATGGAAGCATGGTAGACAGGGGAATGAATAAGCCGGTCCTGTTAGACAACACCGTGCTTTCCAATCTGGCCCAGGTGGATCAAATGGAGCTGGTTTTCCATTTGTGGCAGGAACGAGTTGTGACGACCCGTGAGGTGTGGCGCGAATACGAGGTCGCCGCTAGGGTTGGGAAACTTCCCCTCCACGCCTGGAGCGACCTGACCATCGTAGAACTAACGCCACAGGAGACAGACGGCGCTGCCGCTTTCGCCTTGCGCTTGGGAGCCGGTGAACGCAGTTGTCTCGCTGTAGCACAGGCGCGACACGGTTTGCTTGTCAGTGACGATGCCGATACGCGACATGCGGCGCAACAGTTGGGCATTCCGGTTTCTGGAACATTAGGCATCCTTGCTTTAGCCGTTCGTCGCCAGTTGTTATCCCTGGATCGGGCAAATGCGTTGCTGGCAAATATGATCGCAGCCGGTTTCCGTTCACCGTTATCGAAGCTGGATACACTGGTATAGAATATCCCTCTGTCTCGATTTCCTATTCCCTCCCTGCCGCTTTTGTAGTACAATGCTACGAGTTTGTGAATACACCGTACGGTACCAAAGAGGAGTCACATGTTATATCAGAACGTCTGTATCGAAGGGATGGGCTACGTCATCCCTCCCCATATTGTCACCAGCGCCTGGCTGGAGGAACAAATCGCGCCGGTTTACAAGGCGCTGCACATCCCGTTTGGGTATCTCGAACGGCTCACCGGCATCAAGGAGCGCCGCTGGTGGGACGGCGGTATTCTGGTTTCGGACGCCTCAGCGATGGCCGCCGAGCGCGCAATTGCGAATGCCGGCATCGACCGCGGTGAAATTCAATGTCTGATCAACGCGTCCGTCTGCCGCGATTACATCGAACCGGCAACGGCAACCATCGTTCACCATAAAGTGGGATTGAATGACGCGGCGATGAGCTTCGACATCGTCAATGCCTGCCTGGGGTTTCTCAACGGGATGATGACGATTGCCAACATGATCGAACTGGGCCAGATCGACACCGGCATCGTGGTCGCCGCTGAGGATCCAAAAGAAGGGCAATTGGCGACGATCGACTATATGCTCACCCATACGCCGTCCAAAGACACCATCCGCGACAATATGGCCTCGTTGACGCTCGGCGCAGCGTCGGTGGCGATGATCTTGCGCCGCAAGTCGAAGTCCAAGGCCGGCAAACAGATACTCGGCGGCGCGGCCTACAGCAACACCGAACACAATCAACTGTGCGTCGCGCAGCGCACGTGGATGCGCACCGATTCCAGTCTGCTGTTGAGCGAGGGCACGAAGGTTGTTGCCCAGGCGTGGCGCGCTTTCCAGGAGGAGACCGGCTGGCGAAACGGCGCGGTCAACAAGATGTTCACCCACCAGGTCAGCGAACCGCAGCGCAAGATCGGGCTGAAAGCGATTGGCGTGCCCCTCACTATCGACCATCCCACGCTGCACTACCTGGGAAACACCGCCTCGGTCGCCGCGCCGATTTCGATGGCGATTGGCGTGGATAACGGCGTCGTCGATGAAGGGGACAAGGTTGTGCTCTTCGGCGTGGGCAGCGGGATCAACAGCATCGTGTTGGGGATTCAATGGTAAATGGCGAATGGCAAATGGCAAATGAAGAATCAGCGAATGAAGAATCAGCGAATGAAGAATCAGCGAATGAAGAATGAGCAATAAGCCGAAATCACAAAATCTAAAATCACCAAATCTTCAATCGCTGTACCCATTTGCTTCGCATTGGCTGGACCTGGGCGACGCGCGGATGCACTATTTAGATGAGGGGCCGGCGAAGCACAGTTCTTCTCGAACGCTCGCGGCGGATCACAATCCGCCGCTGTCGCCGCCGTCGCCCGTGGTGATGGTGCACGGCAATCCGACGTGGTCGTTCTACTACCGCACGCTCATCCCGGAGGTCGCGCAGACGCACCGCGTCATCGTCCCCGA
>DAOUAY010000564.1:0-2628 GCA_034432995.1 Anaerolineae bacterium
TCTTGGGGAGCGTCCCCCAGTTGGGCGTCAGGTACGTCCCGCCCGCCGCCGCTACGGTGTAGGGCAGGGTGACGGTGACGGGCCGGCCCAGCGCGTCGTAGGCCGTGCTCTGCGCTACCAGCCAGCCGTTCTCGGCCTGCGTCTGCGTCGCTACCTGGATGTTTTGGGCGTTTGAACGCTCATAGAACCACTGTTGCTGCCTGGACACTCAGCGGCGACGGTGCAGGGGAAACTTGCCCGCCAGTGAGTTTGGAGGCGATCACCAACACACCGTCAGACTCGCCAACACAAGCTAGAACCGAGTCCCGCTAATCGGTTGGCCAAGCATCACACGGTTCCGCCCGCGGCATCTGCCTCGGTTGCGCTGTTGGGCGAAGCGACGACTCGCCACCTGGTCTAGCAAAGCCATCCTGGCATAGTACCGCTACACTACCGCCCTGCATCTACGCTCCAGGAGTGCCCTTCCCAAACCTCAGATGCCCGCGAAGGCATTGCAATACAATCTGATGCGATGACTTGAAAATTGTCAAAGTACCCCGTCGGAAGTGGATGCATCGTGGGATACGTCGTCATAAGACCAACGCCCGCTGCTCTTCTCTCTCCAAACGACACTGCGTGAGTGTCAACCTCCACGCCGTTGATAATCAATCTGACCGTAGCGCCTGTATGATGCACCTCGAGCATTTGATGTGTTCCCACCTCGCTTGCGATCGCAGGTGTTGTCCCGTGTGCCACAGTAACATGATGTACGCCAAATACATTCCAGTACTCTAGCCAGTATGTCTGACTGGCGGGTTCAATGACGAACGCATACCATGAATCCCAGCGGATGTCGCCTGCCCAAAACAGTTCTCTGATCCCAAAAATCAACCCAAACGCACCTTCTGCAGAATCCGACCAGGCCTCCACGCGAATTGTTGCGTCGTTAGGTATACCCCAGTCTGGAGAGGCTCCCATAAACTCATAGTCTGACCCAGGGCTGATCCTGTAAGCGCCTCCCTGGTAGACATAATTGCCTCCGTTAGGCCAACCACTGGACAGATTACTGAAATCATCTAACGTCTGAGTGAAACAACTCCATGCCCTTGCTGCCAGGGGAAGGTAGACCGTTATTGCATCCGTCGTCGTCAGTGGCGAAGAACGCGAGAAGGATTCGTCGAATCGTTCTACATCTGTGCTCATCACTACAGCTTGCCCGGCTCCATCCGAAAGCGTCATGATCAACAACAGAGCGAAAACTGCCGATACACCCGTGCTCAAAAGAAGAACTGTTTTTCGCATACTTCCTCCATCCGGATTGGTTCGCTTTCAGGACATGTCGCGCCGTCGAGGAAAGCGGTAAACTCCCCCACTTGCCCGGCAATGCCCTCCTGGTGAGATAGCGCCGCCGCGCCAGCGGGTTTTTTGGGTTGAGGCATCCCCAACTCAACCTACTTGCTGCTAACCTCAGGCTTGTACACTTGAAAGTGAATCCACGCCACCGAGAAATCCTGCACTACTTGAGGTCGCCACCAGTATTCCCAAAAGTCCCACAAATGCAAACAGGATGCTCTGTGACAAGACGTGTAGACGCACCAAGACAACACTGATTCCAGAGCCGATCGATGCCCCGATCGGCGGGCCCGATAGCCGCCAGGAGAAGCATCAACTGGCCCCATCAGAATCCGCCGACCATCCCTCTCTCACGATGCGCAAGATGCATCACCACTGTCAGAAAGAAACTGCAAAGGACAGAGGAGATATCCGGCAACCACCAGCACGCTGATCCATCCTGTTGCTCGTCGGTAAGCCGTGTTGAGCGCCTGCTCTTGGTGCGTGGCATCGCCACACCTCTTTCGGTCTCATCTAGTGAATCCAAAGGCCGAGAGCTGGATTACCCTTGGTTGGCCACATTATGACGCAAGGAGTCACACAAACCAATATCGATGTTATGGTTAGATTATACGAGATAAACGAGAAAAATGCAAGCGCGCGTCAGATCGGGTGTTCGCATTGGGTGGAGAGTTCAATGAAATGCAGCAAGACACGCGTGACCACCTGCACACCGATCACCAGCGCATCCTCGTCCACGTCGAAATCGGGGGCATGCAGCAGGCTGGCGATGCCCTTCTGCGGATTGGCGATCCCCAACCAGAGCAGCGCGCCCGGTACGCGTTCGAGATACAGGGCAAAGTCCTCGTGGGCATAGGGATACAGCGAGCGGAATCGCCAGACGTTCTCCACGCCGACGGTAGCTTCGAGCAGCGGCAGCGCTTCGCGCGCCACGGTCGCATCGTTCACCAGCAATGGGTTGCCAAAGGTCGATGTCAAGGCGTAGAACACGCCCAACTCGGCGGCAACGGCGTCCAACACCGCGCGAATGTGAACGCGCACGGCCTCCTGCGCTGCGGCGGAGGCAAAACTTGCCAACACCAGCAGACAGTCTTCCAGACCGGGAAAATCCGTCAGCGGCCAGCAACTCACCAGAATCTCGCCCTCGGAGACCTCGCCGGCGCGCATGGCGCGCACCAGCGCCTCGAATGTCTCGATGGAAGCCGGCGGTGGGCTGATGTGTGTGCGTAAAGCAGCAGCAGCGCGCGTCATGGCCGCCTCGAGATTCTCTGGCGGGCCGTGGAAACGCACGATGAA
>DAOUAY010000565.1:0-1629 GCA_034432995.1 Anaerolineae bacterium
ACGTGGGCCTACGGGATGTTGGAAAAGCTGGGTATTCCCACGCGCATCTTCCGCGACGGGGCTGGCGACCGCATCGTACCGCCGGGGACGGTGTTGGGGATGTTGCTGCCGTCTGTGGCCGAGGAAGTTGGCCTGAGCGCAGTGCCCGTCATCGCGCCGGCGACGCACGACACCGGTTCGGCGGTCGCTGCCGTGCCGATGGACCCGGAGGACGCGATCTATCTCAGTTCCGGCACGTGGTCGCTGATGGGCGTGGAATCCAAAGTCCCGATCATCGACGCGGAGATGCTGGCCTACAACTTCACGAACGAGGGCGGCGTGGATGGCACGTTCCGCGTGCTCACGAACATTATGGGGCTGTGGTTGGTGCAGGAATGTCGCCGCGAGTGGCAGCGCGTGGGCGAGGATCACGACTACGGCGAGTTGGTCGAGATGGCCGCCGCCACGCCCGCGTTCGGGCCGCTGATTTTCCCCGGCGACAGCCGTTTCTTCGCGCCGGGTGATATGACCCCGCGCATCCAAGCGTTCTGCCGCGAGACCGGGCAGGTCGTCCCGGAGACGAAGGGCGCGGTGTTGCGCTGCGCGCTCGAAAGCCTGGCGCTGGAATATCGCTGGGTGGCGGAGAAGCTGGACGCGCTCACCGGCAAGCGCCTGGGGACGATCCATATCATCGGCGGCGGCGCGAAGAATGAGCTGCTCGACCAGTTCGCGGCGGACGCCACCGGGCGCGCCGTCGTTGCCGGCCCGATTGAGGCGACGGCGCTCGGCAACGTCCTCGTGCAGGCGATTGCGCTTGGTCACATTGGCTCTGTCGCTAAGGGCCGCGAGGTCGTTGCGCGCTCGTTCGAGCTAAAGACCTTCGCCCCGCGCGACACGGCGGCGTGGGATGAGGCGTACCAGCGGTATCTCCTAATTCGTAGTTGACGTCTTGAGGCGTCCAGCTTCTACCACGAATTTACACGAATCGTCACGAATTGATAACAATTAGTGTGGATTTGTACTGGGCGGAAGCATATTGGAATTTTGGTACACGGATGAACACGGAAAACACGGATTCCTTTCCCAAAAAAATCCGTAGAATCCGTGAAATCCGTGTACGATTCTTCGATTCGTGATTGCAAGATCATCTTGACTACTACACTATTAGTGTAGATTCGTGAAGATTCGGGGTTGTTCTCTGGGAGGATAGGATGAAAGTTCTCTTTATCGGCGGTACGGGGATCATCAGCACGGAAGTGAGCAAGCTGGCGGTGGAACGGGGGATCGAGTTGTACTTGCTCAATCGCGGGCAGCATAAGGTGGAGATTGCGGGCGCGAATGTCATTACCGGCGATATCCATCAACCGGCGCAGGTGCGCGAGGCATTGCGCGGAATGACCTTTGATACTGTCGTGGATTGGGTCGCCTACACGCCCGACCACGTCGAGCGCGACATCGCGCTGTTCTGGGATAGTGCGCGACAGTACATCTTCATCAGCTCGGCCTCGGCCTACCAAAAGCCGCCGGCGCATCCGATCATCACCGAATCCACGCCGCTGCGCAATCCTTACTGGACCTATTCACAGAACAAGATCACATGCGAGGAACGCCTGCAACGCGCCTACCGCGAGGAGAACTTCCCGATGGTCA
>DAOUAY010000566.1:0-2446 GCA_034432995.1 Anaerolineae bacterium
TGACGACGAAGTCACCATTATCCGGCGGCGACAGGTGGGCTTCATTTTCCAATTCTTCAACCTGCTCCCCACTCTTAGCCTGTTTTCGACATAGAACAAACAATCTAACGAACGCACATTAACAAGTGAGCCATAAGGGATATACTTAACCTCATTCCCAGCGGAGGAGGTTCAAGATGTCCGAAAGCCAGCGTGAACAGCGTGGAGCGCAGATTGCGCAATTGCAACCGCGCCAGATTGGGGCGGTGGCGTTATTTTACCCGGTGTTAGAGACCCTCAATCTAGCGCCAACGGTACGCCAGCTTGCTCCGAGTGCCGCCGATGTGGACCTAGGGCGCATCGTGGTTCTGTTGGTCTTGAACCGTTTGTTGTCGCCCCAACCCCTCTATCAAGTGGATGAGTGGTTCACGGGCACGGTGTTACCCGCAGTGTTGGGCATACCGGAGAACAAGGTGTACGACAATCGCCTGGGCCGCGCGTTGGACCGTCTGTATCCCTACTGGGGTGAGGTATGGGCCAGAACGGTCAGTACGGCGATTCAGCAGTATGCGTTGGATCTCAGTATCCTGCACTGGGACATCACTTCGCTGTACTTCGAGGGCGCCTACACGGATAGCGAGTTAGCCACCTATGGGTACAGCCGCGATCACCGCTCAGACTGCAAGCAATGTAACCTTGAAGTAGACGTGACGCACGACGGTTATGTCCCCGTACTGTATCAACCGTTAGCCGGCAACACGGCCGATATCACCCGTCCCGAGCCGCATTTACAGCATCTCTTGCAGTTCCTGGCGCGACCGGAATTGGCTGATCAGCACGTGCGTCCGATTCTGGTGAGTGACTGCAAGATGGTGACTCCGGAGGCGGTGGCGGCGTGCCACCGTCATGGTCTCTATTACCTGGGGCCGTTACCTAACGGCCATGCCACCACTACCGTGTTGCGCAGTGTGTCGGCCACGGAGTTGCAGCAGCATCCATTGGCCTATCGCCCGCAGCGGTTTCAACCCGCTGACGCGCGGTTTGTACCGTATCAAGGCGTTTGGCGTCCTTTCGTGTTCGAGACGGCCACCGAGCGATTCACAGACCGCGCCTTGGTGGTGTGGAGTGCTGGCAAGCAGCGCCTCGATGAACAGAAACGCAAAACCTATCTGAAGCGGTTGCTGAACGCGCTCGCCCACATCCAAGGCCAACTCAACACCCGCCGCTACAAGCAGCGCCAGTACGTTGAGCAACGCCTGGATAGCATCCAACGCGGCAATCAGGCCAAAGACCTGGTCGAGATTATGCTCACGGGGGAGGATGAAGCCCTGCAGTTGACGTTTCGCATCCAGCGTGAGCGCTTGGCCCGCGCGCAAGCGCTGGATGGGCGGTATGCCCTGGCGACCAATGCTGCCCACCTGGAGGCCAACACGACCTTGACGCTCTTCAAAGGGCAGGACGGGGTGGAGAAACGTTTTCGGAGTGCCAAAGGTCCGCTGCAAGTGCGTCCGCTCTTCGTGCGCAGTGATCAGCGCATTGAGGGCTTGGTGGCTATCACGTTGTTAGCCCTGTTGACCGGGGCGATCCTTGAACGTGCTTGTCGCCAACAGGGACTCACCCTCACACTGGAGCGTTCAATCCGAGAGTTGGCTTCCTTGCAGGCGGTGGATGTGACGTGGACGGATGGCCGCCGCCAGCGGATGCTCGCAGAAGTCTCGGCACAACAAAATGAGATTCTGGCGGCCCTCGATTGGCCGCATCCCAAACGTTATGCGGTGAACGCACCCTGACACGGATTCGCTGGGTGGCTGTTAGGTTAGCCCGTGGGGGGGCTTGCGGGTAGTACGCCGTGCGTACCCGCCCCTTTCTGCAAGTCGCCGCACCCGCGACCCTACCCTGCCTACCGAACTGGTCATCTCACGTGTCCCCGTGGCATACACCGGAGCTGTGCTTCGGCGTCACGGCGCACGGGAGCTCTAGCCTGGTGTCAGTCTAAACAGGACTCCAGCGCGGAAAAATGGCTCGCTTGTTAAGGTTCAAGCGCCCAATACACCGGGCTCAATAACGTGTGCCTCGACACCGTTTTAGGTGTCGAATCTAGGCTTAGATTGCACCGCAGAGCACGCAGCGTCCGCAGAGTCACCGGAAATTTTTCCGCGCTCTCAGTGAACTCTGCGGTAAGATCAGAGCATTATTGGGCTTTTGCCTCCGTGCTGACCGGTGAACTGGTAGCTCGTCGGCGTGGTCGGGCTGACTGGACAGCGCGTGCCACCCCAAGGATAGTAACGCTGTTCGGTGTACAACGTGCCGTTGCTGTTGGCGGTGATCGACGTGCTGCCCAGGTGATCGCCGAGCAGGAAGTACAACGTGCTGCTCCCCTGGCGCATCGCTACCTGCTGACTGCCGGCGTAATAGTACTTGATCATCGTGCTCGTGCTGCCGGTCCACTCGTAGTAGTTGCCCACGT
>DAOUAY010000567.1:0-3194 GCA_034432995.1 Anaerolineae bacterium
TAGAACGTACTGTGCTGTTATTGAAGGCGCAGAACATCCCCGCGCCGGTTGCGCCGTCGCCGCCGGTCTTCATCGCCTACCTGGGCGACGCCGCGCGGCTGCACGCCGTCCGGCTGCTGGTACAGCTCCACGCGGCCGGCATCGGCGCGCAGATCGCCATGAGCGGCAGCCTCAAATCGCAGTTGCGCCAGGCCGACAAGCGTGGCGCGCGTTTCGCCGTCATCATCGGCGAGGACGAAATCGCGCAAGAGAATATCACCTTGCGGATGATGCAAACAGGAGAACAAGAAACACTGCCGCTTCAGAACATATTGGCGCGCCTAACACAAGCAATGTCCGGTTAAGTCACAGGAGAACCGTTTATGCCGCAGTTATTAGGAATTCGTATTCGAGGCTTCAAATCTCTCGCCGATGTAACGTTAGGGCAAATTGGTTATGGACAAGGCGAGCCTTTGCCGGCGCTCAGTTGTTTCATCGGACCAAACGGCTGCGGTAAATCCACGCTTCTGGATGCGTTTGGGTTTATTGCAGATTGTTTGTCTATGGGTGTGGAAGCGGCCTGCGATCAACCTCATCGCGGTGGCTTCAACCGGGTATGCACTCAGGGCAGCAGTGCGCCAATCCAGTTTGATCTGTATTTTCGTGAGGCCGCCGCCGCACGGCCAATTACTTACAGCTTTGAAATAGCTGAACTCAAAGGGTTGCCGGTAGTGCATCGTGAGCACTTGCGTCAACGGCGTAAAGGTCAGAAATGGGGACAGCCTTTTAGCTTCTTAAGGCTAGAACAAGGTCAGGGCGTCGTCTGGGCAGGCGACAAAACGGAAGATGAAGAAGAAGCCACCCAATACCCTATCCGGCTTGAAGATAAAGACCGTTTGGGCATTACAACGTTAGGCCAGCTTTCAGATCATCCGCGGATCGTCAGTCTACGCGCCTACATCCAGAGTTGGTACCTTTCTTACTTTATTCCCGAAGCCGCTCGGCGACTTCCCGCCACCGGCGCACAAAAGCACTTGGATCGCACCGGCGAAAACTTGGGCAATGTAGTCCAATATCTGGCGCGTAGCCAAAAAACACGCTTTGGTCGTATCCTGGAACGGATTCAAAAACGTATCCCCGGCATACAGAAAATCGATATCACCGAAAGTCCTGACCGCCGCTTACTGTTAGCGTTCAATGAAACGGGGTATCAGGACCCCTTTTACCAGCAGAGCATGTCCGATGGAACGCTGAAAATGTTTGCCTATCTCTTACTATTAGAGGATCCCGAACCCCCGGCCTTTATTGGCATCGAGGAACCGGAAAACGGTCTTTATCACAAATTACTGGAAGAGTTAGCGCGTGAGTTCCGCAGCTACGCGGAGACTCGCAAAACACAATTATTGATTACCACCCATTCTCCCTATTTTGTAGATGCGCTTCACCCCCGGCAAGTGTGGCTAATGGAAAAAGATGAACACGGACACACACAAGTCAAACGTACTGCAGATATGACAGCTATCACAGCGCTAGATGAAGAAGGCATTCCTCTTGGCAGTCTATGGTATAGTCACCACCTTGAGGAAAGGTTCTCAGTATGAGACTACACTTCCTCGTCGAAGGACCGGCGGAAGAGGCTCTCCTCAGAATATGGTTACCGCGATTCCTTCCAGCACAGCATAGCTATACAATTATTCCGCATCGTGGTAAAGGTAAGATTCCGCGCGATCCTATAGCTAAGCCGGATCCTAGACGACAAGGATTGCTCGATCAACTGCCCGCAAAACTGCGGGCATTCGGACGCTCATTTACCCCTGATACCGACAGGTTTATTGTTTTGGTGGATTTGGATCGGGATGATTGTCAAGAACTCAAACAGCGAATGTGTACCTTACTAGACTACTGCGAACCACGTCCAACAGTATTGTTTCGGATTGCTATTGAAGAGACGGAAGCATTCTATCTCGGTGAACGCAAAGCCATCAAACAGGCTTTTCCCCACGCAAAACTTTATAAATTGGATAATTACACCCAGGATAGCATTTGTGGAACTTGGGAACTCTTCCAAAGTGTTATTGGTACAGAATCCGAAGATAAAGTCCTTTGGGCGCGTCAGATGGGCGCATATCTAGGCACACAATGGAAAGGTGTGCAGGTTAATCAATCTCCCTCATTCCGGCAATTCTGCAAAGCGATTTTGCGTCTAGCCGGAGAGCCGTTAGGGGATGAACAGTGATGGAAAATTTACCTCTAATCCACGCCATCACGGTCATCTACAATCCGCGCGTCCCGGCGACTTTGCCGGTCGCCGAGGCCATCGTCGCGTGGCTCGAAAAGCAGGGCCGCCGCGCGTGGCTCTGTTCCCGCGATCAGGATGCGACGGCCTGCCTGCCTTCGGACCTGGTCATCACGCTGGGCGGCGACGGCTCCATCCTCCGCGCAGCGCAGCAGGCTGCCCCCTCCGGCACGCCTATCCTGGGCATCAATATGGGGCGGGTCGGCTTCCTCACCGAAACGTCGCCTCAAGAATGGCAAACCACCCTCGAACGGGCGCTGGCGGGCGAGGGGTGGATCGAAACGCGCATGATGTTGTGTGTCACCCTCCTGCACCAAGGGCAGCGCATCGCGCAGGAAAACGCGCTCAACGATGCCGTGGTCAGCCGTGGGGCGTTGGCGCGCACGGTGCGGTTGAAGACGTTCATCGACGGCGCGGAGCTGACCCGTTACGTGGCCGATGGCCTGATCCTCGCTACGCCGACCGGCTCGACGGCGTATGCGTATGCCATCGGCGGCCCCATCTTGCCGCCCTGGCTCGATAACATCCTGCTCATTCCGGCAGCCCCGCACCTCAGCCTGGAACGCCCGCTCGTGCTCGGCGCGGATGCCGTCATCGAGGTGGAAGTCCACACCGAAATCCCCGGTATGCTGACCGTCGATGGGCGCATGGAGGGCGAATTGCAGAACGGCGACGTGGTGCGCATCGAACGCAGCCCGCTGCAGGCGCGTTTTCTGCGCCTGCGCAATCGCTGTGACTTTTACTGCACGTTGGTCGCGCGCCTGACTCCGCGTAATGGCGAATAGCAAATGGCAAATGGCAAATGGCGAATAGTGAATGGTGCATGGGGAAGATATGGTAGAAGAATCACTCGATGAGGTGCGGTACTGTCGATGGCATCCCAAAGTGGAGACGGCGCTACGCTGTTACCAGTGCGGCG
>DAOUAY010000568.1:0-11696 GCA_034432995.1 Anaerolineae bacterium
GCCTTCGACGCGCACTACACCGTGTCCCATGCCGGGGGCACAACCGGCGTGTGGCTCGATCAGCGTATCCGGCGGCCAACGTGGCGCTACCTGGGAAGGTTCCCCTTCTATGCGGGCACAGCCACGGTGACGCTGGACAATGCCTCGGCGGGCGGTAGCGGCATGGTGGTGATCGCCGATGCGCTGCGCCTGGGTGGCGGCGCCTTCGATAGCCTGAACGGCATCGTGACCGACGCGACCTTCCCGCCGCAACGCCCCTGGTGGGAGGCAGCGACCTTCTACTACAGCCAGTGGATGGGACTGAATTACGCCGCCTGGGAGGGGTTCAACGACGTGACCGCCAGGCCAATGTTCGCGCGCTGGAACCACGCCGGCAGTGCCGAGGACGCGCTCTACATCTCGTGGCACACCAACGGCTACACTGGCACAACGCGGGGCACAGAATCCTATGTCCACAACGGGGATACCTACTCGCGCACGCTGGGTAGCCTGGAATTGCAAGCCGCCGTTCACGCCGAGCTGATCCGCGACATCCGTGCGGGCTGGGATGCGGCGTGGGTGGATCGCGGCCAGCGCCAGGCGAATTTGGGCGAGGTGCGCATGTTGTGGGATGACGACCCGGCGAACCGTATGCCCGGTGTGCTGCTCGAGATCGCGTTCCACGACAATCCGGTGGACGCGCAGGCGCTCAAGGACCCCCGCTTCAACCAGTTGGCGGCGCGGGCCGTCTATCAGGGGATCGTGCGTTACTTCGAACTGCGCGACAGTGTGGATTTGCTGACGCTGCCTGAGCCGCCGACACACCTGCGCGTGCAAAATCTCGACGGGGGCGCGGTGCGCGTGGCGTGGCAGCCTTCGCCTACGGATGGCGTCAGACTGCGCGGTGAGGCAGCGACCGGCTACCGCGTTTACACCAGCCCGGATGGCTTCGCCTGGGGCGCGCCGGTGGCGGCTGCCGGGACGTCGTACACGCTGACCGGACTCAGCCCAGGCCAGACGCTCTACGTCCGCGTGACGGCGCTCAACGACGGCGGCGAATCTTTCCCCACGGAGGTTCTGGGAGCGCGCGTGGGCGACCAGCCACTGCTGCTCATCGTCAACGGCTTCGACCGGCTCCACGCCGACGAGATTGTCGTCCAATATGATCCCGTGGAGGGGCCGAACGCGCGCATGTGGGTCAGCCAAATGAACAGCCGGGATTATGTCGTCCATCACGGGCAGGCTGTGCCTGCGGCCTACGCCTGGAACAGCGCCAGCAACGAGGCTGTGCGCGATGGGCTGGTATCCTTGCAGGATACCTTACTCGTCGATTGGTTGCTGGGCGAAGAGGCGGCGCTGGAAGATGGCACGCTGAACGCCGCCGAACGCGCCGCATTGACGGCGTTCCTCAATAGCGGGCGCGCGCTGCTCATCAGCGGGTCGTATCTGGCCTGGGACCTCGATGGCATGGGCCGCGCGCCAGCCTTTATGCGCGAGACACTGCGCGCGGGCTACGTCGTCAGTGACGCCGGAACGTCCGCCGTCCAGCCTGTCACCGGTGGTGTGTTTGCCGGTTTGGGACCACTCACGATCGATGCGCCGGATGCTTACGTCGTCGATGCGCCGGACGTGCTCGCGCCGTTGAGTGGGGCGACGGCGGCGCTGAGCTATGCCGGCGGGGTGGGGGGCGCGGCGGCGATCCAGTATGCAGACGGCTGCCGGCGATTGCTCGTCCTGGGCTTCCCATTCGAGGCGCTGCCACGGTCGTCGCGGAGTGCGGCGATGGCCCGCGCCGTGGATTATCTCGCCGTGTGCATGGAGCCTGACACGACGATCGCGACGCCGCGCGCGAGCGGCGCGTACAGCGTGACGCCCACCTTTGCCGGTTCCGCGTCGGGGTGGGGACTGGCCGGCGTGTCGGTGCAGGTGCAGCGGGCCAGCGACAGCGCCTATTGGAACGGCGCGAGTTGGAGCGCAGCGACGTGGCTCTCTGCTACAGGGACATCGTCGTGGAGCTACCCGTTGCCGCCACTCACCGAAGAGGGTGACTATACCGTGACGGCGCGCGCCGCGAGCACACGCGATAGCGTGGTGTGGTACGATCCCACACCCGCCACGGCGATCTTCACCTACGATGTGACCCCGCCGCTTACGCCGACGTTGATCACGCCTACAGGCGGCATCTTTCTCCGGACACCCTCACTCGTCTTCCAGTGGACAGCGCCTGAGGATAGTGGTTCGGCGCTGGGCTATCACTTGGATGTGGGTACGCGCGTCTACACTGCCCCCACGACGACGTACACAGCGACGCTGCCTACAGGCATCTACACCTGGCGCGTGCGCGCGGTGGATGCAGCCGGCAATGTCGGCCCCTGGAGCGATGCTGGCGTCTTCGAAGTGGAAGTAGAGCAGGTATTCTTGCCGTTGGTGATGCGGCAATAGCCGGGCAAATTCACCAATTAGAGTCCCGGCATCGCGATGGGGATGGTAAAGAAGAACGTGCTGCCTTTGCCGGGTGTGCTTTCCAGCCAGATTCGCCCGCCGTGCATTTCCACCAGATTTTTGGCGATGGTCATCCCTAGCCCGGTGCCGTTCTGATCTTCACTGCTGGGATCGACGACGCGGAAGAACTTGGTGAAGAGCTGTAACTGGTTTTCTGGACTGATGCCGATCCCGGTATCGTTGACGGCGCAGCGGATGAAGTCGGGTTCGTCGGTCGAGAGCCAGGCTTTGACCGTGACCGCGCCTTCTTCCGGTGTGTACTGGATCGCATTGTGCAGCAGAATGGTCAGAATCTGCTTCAGTCGCTCTGGATCGGCGTAGGCTTGCGGTAATCCGTCCCACGACTCGCAGGCGTAGCGCAGCCGCTTTTTCTCTGCGTCTTCTCGCAAGACCCCCATGGCCTCGTCGAGTAGAGCATTGAAATCAACGCTGCGCAGGCTGAGCCGCAACCGCCCGGCTTCGATTTCTGAGATGTCCGAAAGGTCTTTGACGATCGCAATAATGCGATTGATGCTCTGGGCGATATTTTCGACAAATATCTCTTGCTGCGTCGTGAGGTCGCCGGCCATGCCGGTTTTGAGCATATCGCTGTACCCGAGGACGCACGCCATTGGTGTGCGGAGTTCGTGCGCCATCATCGTGACGAACTCGGATTTGGTGAGGTTGGCTTGGCGCAGCGCCTCATAGAGTCGCGCGTTCTCGACGGCGATGGCGATGTTGTCGGCGATGCGGGTCACCAGTTCCAGTTTGCTCTTTTTGAACGGGCGTTCTTCGGAGACCAGGTACAGCGCCCCGATGGGGCGCGTATCGCGCAGCAGCGGCAGCGCCAGGTAGTGCTCTTCGATGATCGGTTCGCGTGTGGAGATGCAGCGCATGGCTAACAGGTTGTTTGGATTGACGTTGTTGGCCTTGGTGAGCCAGCGGATGCCCTCTTCCGCGATCAGCCCGATCACACCGGCTTCCGCACCGGAAGCGGCGACGGCCCACGCGGTGCTGCGCTCCATCACCCGGTTGAAGTGCAGGCTGGCGTTCAGATCGCGCATCGTCTCTTGCAGGATGGTCAACTCGCGCATCCGTTCCGCCAGGGCCTGATCGATTTTTTGATGTTCCTGCGCGTTGTAAAGAGCGGCTGCCGCGTTGTTGGCGAACGTGCTCAAGCTGACCATGTCTTCTGCGGTGAACGCGTTGCTACGCGCGCGGTTGTCGAGGTAGATCGCGCCGAGCGTCTCGCTTTTGTAGATCAGGGGGACGCACAAGGTCGCACGCAGTCCATACGCGATGATGCTCTCGCTACCGTCGAAGCGCGGATCGAGTTGCGCGTTGGTGGTGAGGATGGGGCTTTTTCTCTCGAGCGCCTGGCGGACGATGCTATGACTGAACTTGATGTCGGCGTCGGTAAACAGCATGTACGAGGCGCTTTGTGTCATCTCGACCTGGGGGGCGCCGTTGGCATCGAGCAGCAGCAACATGCCACGTTCAGCGGTGGTGATCTGGATGAACGCGTCCAGCACGGCTTGCACGGTTTGTCGCCAGTCCAGTGAGGCGTTGATGGAGCGTGAAATATCGTAAAGCATACTGAGGCGGGCGCTTTTTTCCAGCATCATATCCGTTTGGATTTGCCGGAGCATCTCTTCCCAGGTTTGCATGTGCATGCCGAGCGACTCGAGCGAAACGCCGTTTTGGAGCATCTGGCGTTGCTGGTGAATCTCGGCCTGGAGCTGCGTCAACATCTCTCTGGCCTGAACTGTACTGATGTTCACACTCTCCATTCGGCACCTCCGGCGATGGCGTTCGCCTCGACACTCTCCGCGCTGGACCAGTCCCAGAGCCAACATGCCAGTCCGCCCCAGGGTTGTAACGGTTCGAACATTGCGTGGGGATCACGTGGACCATCCCGATTTCCCTTGTTGAATAGTCGCATAGAGCGTTGTATGCAGGATGTTGCCGGGATGTAATCGTAGCGACCCAGATTGAGCATGACCAGTCCCAGCGCCTCAGGATCGAGGTGTAGAAGTTTGGTCACCTCCGCTGCCAGCGCATGGGTCGGCCGTTCGCCGTTGGATAACGTCTCGATGCGCTCTGTCTCGGTGCAGAACTTTTCGGCGCCCCGGATCAGTTTCCTGGCGACTTCGGGGGCAAACACCTCGCGCAACACATCGTTCCCCCAGAGTATCTGCTGGGGGGTGGGGAAGGCGTGGCGTGTGGGATTGCTCGGCAGCGGATCGCCGAACCGGTCCACGATCCACGTGATGCTTTGGCCTTGGCGGGCCTTCTCTTCCTGGGTGAGGATGATCGCCTTGACCACATCCTCGAAGAATGTTGCGCCGCGCAGGATGTGCGCCCCGTGATGCAGCGTCTTTTCCAATCCCGGTGTGCGGCGGGCCATATCCAGGAAAGGTTGTAGATTCTCACCCAGCCGCAGCATACGGCGGGTCTTGTGGCTGATTTCCTCGGTGTCTTTTCCGCTCAGACGTTCATCTGTGTGCAGAATCAGGCCGGCCGGCGTTTGAGAGAGGGTCAGGTACACGGTGTTCCCCGATTCCAGGCGCTCGACACGGTTCAGATGTTCCTTGGTGCGGTTGACACTAAAGGGCGGCTGCAGCAGTTTGAACTGCTCGCAGTTGAGCGAGCGCCGGATAATCTGCGGCAGCGAAAAACTCTCAGGTACCGTCAACGTCCAGTGCATGTTTCCCCCTATCCGATTGTTAGCATACCACAAGAGCGCCTCGGAGGGGGTTTCAAGCAGGTTACGGTTTAGTTAAAACGATCGATCATCTCAGTCCGGCGACTTCCAGACCGCCTTCCAACACCGGCTTGACGAGCGCCGGGTCGGTCACTTCGCAGTAGACGCGCACGATCGGCTCGGTGCCGGAGAAGCGGATGAGCAGCCAGCCGTAGTCGCCCAACTCGTACTTGTAGCCGTCCAGCGTGACGATGCCGGTGACGGGCACGCCGCCGATGGTTTCCGGCGTGGCGGCGTTGATTCGCGCCATCGCCATAGGGCGCTTCTCGGCGGGGAAGCGGGTATCGATGCGGTCGTAGTAGAAGGTTTGTCCCAGCTTCTTGAACAGCGTCTGCAGCAATTGCGCCGGGGTTTGGCCCGTCTTGAGCATAAAGTCGAGGAAGTAGAGGTTGCCCAGGATGCCATCGCGCTCGGGGACGTTGCCGCGGAAGGCGTACCCGCCGCTTTCTTCGCCGCCGATGAGGGCGTTCGTCTCCAGCACTTTGGGCGCGACGTACTTGAAGCCCACGCCGGTCTCGTGCACGTCGACGCCGTACATCTTGCCCAGGCGGTTCAGCATCGACGTGGTGGAGATCGTCTTGACAATGGCTCCGCGCAAGCCGCGCACTTCCAGTAGATAGTAGGCCAGCAGCGCGTAGACCTGGAGCTGGTTGATGTAGACGCCGTTTTCATCGCCGATGCCCATACGGTCGGCGTCGCCATCCATGATGAGGAGCACGTCGGCGCCCAGTTCCACCGTGCGGCGCAGCGCCACGTTGATATTGGGTTGAATCGGCTCCGGGCGCTGCATTTCCGGGAAGATGGGATTGCGCTCGGCGTGGATTTCCCAGATGGTGTTGGCGCCACCCGCCATCAGCCGGGGGAACCAGCCCGCGCCGTTGCCCCACATCGGCTCCACCAGGATTTTTAACCCGGCGTTGCGCAGTTTGGGCAGATCGACGAGTGTGCCGAGATGCGCAATGTACGCCGGCTCGGGGTCCCAGCGGGTGACCAGACCGTGATCTTCCGCTTCTTTGAGCGGCAACCGCTGGACGTTCGCTATGTCGGGGATGGCGTCCTCGATTTCCGCCAATCCCTCCGGTGGCACCGCGCCGCCCTGCGGGTCGCGCACTTTGAGACCGTTGTCTGCCGGCGGGTTGTGGCTGGCGGTGATGTTGATCGCGCCGCCGGCTTGCCGCTCGGTGACGCTGTAACTGATCACCGGGGTGGGGGCGTTGTGATTGGTCAGCCACACGCGGATACCGTTGCCCGCCATCACTTCGGCAGCGGCGGCGGCAAAAAGATCGCTGGAGAAGCGCTGATCGTAGCCGATGACGATGCCTTTGTCCGCCAAATTGTGGTTCTTGAGATAGGTGGCGTAACCCTGCGTTGCGCGGCGCACGTTGTCGAACGTGTAGTCCTCGGCGATGCGCCCGCGCCACCCGTCGGTGCCGAATTTGATGTCAGACATAGTGGTTCCCCGCCTCCGTTTCATTTTTCAGCAGTTCGAGATCGGCGTCCACCATCATCTCGATGAGACCCTTGAAGGTGACATCCGGCTTCCATCCCAACCTGGCTTTCGCCTTGCTTGGATCGGAGACCAGCAAATCCACCTCGGCGGGCCGCATGAAGCGCGGGTCTTGCACGACGTAATCGCGCCAGTTCAACCCGACGTGCGCAAAGGCCACCTCGCAGAGTTCCTGCACGGCATGCGTCTCGCCGGTCCCGACGACATAGTCGTCAGGCTCGTCCTGCTGCAGCATCAGCCACATCGCGCGGACATAGTCGCCGGCGAAGCCCCAGTCGCGTTTGGAATCGAGGTTGCCCAGCGCGAGCTGTTTCGCCATCCCCAACTTGATCTTGGCGACCTGGTACGTGACCTTGCGGGTGACGAATTCCAGGCCTCGACGCGGGCTTTCGTGGTTGAATAAAATGCCGGAGCACGCGAACAGGTCGTAGGACTCGCGGTAGTTCACCGTGATCCAGTGTCCGTACACCTTCGCCACGCCGTAGGGCGAGCGCGGATAGAAAGGCGTGGTCTCGCGCTGCGGGACTTCACGCACTTTGCCGAACATCTCGCTGCTGCTGGCCTGGTAGAAGCGGATGTTGGGATCGACAGTGCGGACGGCTTCCAGCACGCGGGTGACGCCCAGCGCGGTGACCTCGCCGGTGAATACGGGCTGCTGCCACGACGCCGGGACGAACGACTGCGCCGCCAGGTTGTAGATTTCGTGCGGGCGATGGTCGCGCAGGGTGGCGATGAGCGACCCCTGATCGAGCAGGTCGCCGGAGACCAGGGTGACTTTGTCCTGGATATGGTGGATGCGTGTGAAGGTCACGGTGCTGGTGCGGCGCACCAACCCGATCACCTCATAGCCCTTTTCCAGCAGAAACTCGGCCAGATACGAGCCATCCTGACCGGTGATGCCGGTGATTAACGCACGGCGTTTAACCATAGATGTGAACCTCCTCTATATCCAAAATCCAAAATCGTTAGAACGGGATCTCGTCGTCGTCAAATTCGTCGTCGAACTCGTCGGTGAAGTAGTACTCGTCCAGATCGCAAGCTTCGGGATCGATGCCCTCGGCTTCCAGATCGCCGCGGATGATCGCGAGCATGGCCTCGCAGTAGGTGGCCTGCTTTTGCACTTTCGCCAGTTCTGCCTCTGTGTTGGCCATCGCCTTGCTGATCCTGGCGACTTGCTTTTGCCAGTGCTTGCGTTGCTTATCGTCTTCGGTGGCCTCGATGAGACGCTGGGTGACGTCCATTTCGTAGCGTTGATATTCGAGGTCGTACTGGAATTCCTCGATTTCCCACTGGATGTCGCGCAAAGTGACCATCCAATGCCTGTAAACACCGATCTTCGCTGACGCTGTCTTGTTTTCCTCTGTCATGGCCTTACCCTCCTATTGTGATTTGCCGCCATTCATCCAGGACATCCTGGATCGTTTGCTCAAAGGGGATTTCCGGTTCCCAGCCGGTATCGTGCCGTAATTTGGCCGCACTGCCGTAGAAGACGGGCACGTCGGCGGGGCGGTAGCGCTCCGGGTCGACCTCCACGCGGATGGGGACGGTCGCCAGGGCGATCAATTGATCGACGAGGGACTGGATCGTGCGTGGCGTTCCGGAGGCGACGTTGTAGACCTCCCCCGGCTGCCCGTGCAGCAGCGCGAGATGATAGGCGCGCACGACATCGCGCACGTCGGTGAAGTCGCGGGCGGGTGTGAGGTTGCCCACGCGCATCACCGGGGCCTGCTTGCCCGCCTCGATCCCGGCGACCTGGCTGGCGAACGCCGGCAGCACGAAACGCGCCGACTGCCCCGGCCCCACGTGGTTGAAAGGCCGGATGCGGATAATGGGCAGTCCAAAACTGATGCAGTACTGGTAGCCCATCACGTCCTGCGCCACCTTGCTGACGCTGTAAGGATTCTCCGGGCGCAACGGGTGATTTTCGGTCAGCGGGAGTTCGGCGGCTGTGGCCCGACCGTATTCCTCGCCGGAGCCGATCACCAATGTGCGCGGCGCGAGGTCGAGCGCCTTGAAGGCTTCCAGCAGGGTGAGCTGCCCGCGGATATTGTTCTCCAGCGTGCCCCACGGATCCTGGTAGGACGTGGGGACGTGCGATTGCGCCGCCAGGTGGATGACGTAGTCCGGTGGAGCCTGGGCCAGCAGCGCGTGCGTGGCTTCGGCGTCGCGCAAGTCCAGGTAATGCAGCGCCTCGCGTTGGGCGTCCAGCGGCGCAGGCGGCGATTCGGGATAGCACGTGCCGGTGATGTCCCAGCCGGTCTGTGCGAGAAAGTACCGCCGCAAATGGCTGCCGACGAACCCGGTGGCTCCGGTGATTAAGATGCGCACGGGTGCTCCTATGAAAAATGGTTACAGGTTGAAAGTTAATAAATCTTTGTGACGCATTGACAGACTGAATGATGCCTGGCATTATAAGGGATTGAAGGTGAAAGTCAATTAAAGAGGGACTTTCTCTCACGAGGAAGTCCCTCTTGCCTCCTGTTTCCTGCCTCTTTACACCCCGCTGAACGCGCTGAAGCCGCCGTCCACCGGAACAACGACGCCCGTCACAAAGCTGGCCCCGTCGGAGAGCAGCCAGAGCGTGGCGCTGACCAGATCCTCCGGCACGCCAAAGCGGCCCATCGGCGTGTGGTCGATAATGGACTTGCCGCGCGCGGTGAGTTCGCCCGAGTTCTTTTCGGTGAGCAGGAAGCGGTTCTGCTCGGTGAGGAAGAACCCCGGCGCAAGGGCGTTCACGCGGATGTCCGGCGAGTATTCCTGGTTCATGTGCACCGCCAGCCATTGCGTGAAGTTGCTGATCGCGGCCTTGGCCCCGGAGTAGGCGGGGATGCGGGTGAGCGGGCGGAAGGCGTTCATCGACGAGATGTTGAGGATCGCGCCGTGCTTCTGCTCCGCCATCAACTTGCCGAAGACCTGGCTGGGCAGCAGCGAGCCGATGAAGTTGAGGTTGAACACCCACTGCACCGCGTCGGCAGGGAGATCGAAGAAGGAGGTCGTCGCGCTGGTGCTGGCCTGCGGCTTGTTGCCCCCCGCGCCATTGATGAGGATGTCCACGCCGCGATAGGCCGCCAACACCGCCTGCGCCGCTGCTTCGATGCTGGGCTTGTCCAACACGTTGCACTGCACCGCAATCGCTTCGCCGCCTTCGGCGACAATCTGATCCACCACCCGCTGCGCCGCCTCGACGAACAGATCGAGCACGGCCACCTTGACACCGACGCGCCCCAACGCCAAACTCAACGCCCCGCACAACACGCCCCCGCCGCCCGTTACCACGGCGACCTTACCTTCGAGTCCAAATAATTCGTTCAAGTAAGTCTTGTCCATATCAGTCTCCTTGTTATGGAGAATCATGAATCATGAATCACGAATCATGTATCTCGATTCAGATTCATGATTCCTGATTCATGATTCATAATTTGTATGCCCGTTTCGCTAAGCGATATGCCAAATCCAGGACCATTTCGCGCGCGTCGGCCATATCGACCACGTGGCGGACAACGAGGCCGGCGACCCAGTTGGCGCTGGCGCGCCGCCAGACGTCGTGCCGGGCGGGGATGGAGGGAAAAGCGCGGGTGTCGTCGTTGAAGCCGGTGGTGTTGTACAGGCCTGCAGTTTCCGTAATCCGGTCGAAGTAGCGGCGCATCCCGGCGAGGCTGTCGTGGAACCACCAGGGCGGCCCCAGCTTGAGCGCGGGATAGTGTCCCGCCAGCGTCGCCAGCTCGCGGGAGTAGGTGTCCTCGTCGAGGGTGAAGAGGATGAGCGTGAGCCGCGCGTCGTTGCCGTACTTCGCCAGCAGGGGCCGCAGGTTGTGCGTGAACTCCGAGGCGACCGGGATGTCGCAGCCTTTATCCAGGCCGAAGCGGTCGAAGACGGCCTGGTTGTGGTTGCGGAACGAGCCGACGTGGATTTGCATCACCATCCCGTCCTCGATGCTCATCCGCGCCATCTCCATCAGCATGTGGCCGGTGAAGCGTGTTGCATCCTCGGCGGTGGCCGCGCCCTTGAGCGCCCGCTGGAAGATGGCATCGGCCTCATGCGGCGTGAGTTCGCCCGTGTGGGCCGTCAGCGCGGCGTGGTCGGTGGCGCGCGCGCCCATTTCGACGAAGAACGCGCGGCGGGCTTCCAACGCCCGGATCAGCTTGTCGTAGCTATCGACCTCGAACCCGACGGCGGCGCTGAGCGCGTCCACGTTGGCGCGCCAGGTGGGCGCGTCCAGGTTTACCACGGCGTCGGGGCGGAAGGTGGGCAGCACGACGCCCGGCCAGCCGGAGTCGCGGATGGCCTGGTGGTCTTTCAGATCGTCGCTGGCGGCGTCGGTGGTGCAGAGGACTTCGATGTCGAAGCGCTCGAACATCCGGCGCGGCGTGAAATCCAGGGACGACAGTTGCGCGGCGATGTGATCGTAGATGGCCTGCGCGTTCGCGCCGCACGGTTTTTCTTCGACGCCAAACACCTCAATGAGTTCGTGTTGCAGCCACGTTCCGCTCGGCGTGCCGCGGAACAGGTGGAAATGCTCGGCGAACGTCTGCCAGATTTTGCGGTGATCTTGCTCCACCGGGCCGCCGTCGGTGCGCGGGACGCCCAACGCTTCCAACGGGACGCCCTGCGAATACAACATGCGGAAGACGTAGTGATCGGGGATGATGAGCAGGTCCGTCGGGCTGCCGAAGCTGGCGTATTCATCCACGAACAGGCGCGGGTTCACGTGCCCGTGCGGGCAGACGAGCGGCAGGGCGGCGACCGTCGCGTACAACTCCCGCGCCACCGCCCGCTGCGCCGGATCGGGATCGAAGAAGCGGTCTGGGTGTAGCGTCCATTTGATAGCAGGCATGTTTTTCTCCGATTGCGAGTTACGAATTGCGAATTGCGAATTACGAATTACGAATTACGAATTACGAATTGCGAATTGCGAATTACGAATTACGAATTGCGAATTGCGAGTTACGAGTTACGAACTGTGAA
>DAOUAY010000569.1:0-3423 GCA_034432995.1 Anaerolineae bacterium
GGAAGTGGCGCGATTGGTGGGCGCGGAACCCACGCGCGGCTTCTTCACCTTCTTCGCCCGCTTCGACCTGGCGCTGCTGCTCGATCTGTGCTGGCGAATCGGCGCGACGACGGATGACGCGCGCGCGGCCGATCTCGTGGGATTTGTGAGCGGCCTGCGCGGCGAATACGGCCTATGGAGCTATCCCACGCAGCCGCAGGTTTCGCGCTGGATCACGTTCGACCTGTTGCGCTCGCTCTCTCGCCTGAATGTCGCCGGAGATTGGGTTGGCGAGGAGCCGCGCACGCCGTTTCAGCCATATCCGGCGCGGCGCAAGCGATTCTAGCCCAGATACCGGCAACCCCCAATCTCCAAATCTGCGATAGCCCTAACCCACTTGACTTTTTGCCTTTCCGGAGATCGTCGCTCCCCTGCCAGAGGCCCAGCTTGCGGTGCGCCTCGACTCAGGCGATCTGCCCGCCCTATCCCCGGTAGAAGTCAGCCAGAGATTGTCTATGTATCAGAAAGAGATCGAAGACAGGATACGTTCCGGCTGTGGCCGCCCCACTGCATTCAAGACCGCGTGGGGGCGCGCTTTCATCCCGATTTGCATGTGCCGACATCAATGGCGCATCACCAGTGGCAAGAAGATTTTGTGCCACTCCCCTAGCGCCAGCCAGGCGGTGTTATTGGCCAGGTCAGCCTCTGTGACAGGCGTATGCACGGTCGCCACGAGCGCGATAGGTTGATCGAGCAGCAAGCTACTTGCGTACACCGCGGTCAACGTTATCGTCCCCGCGGCGCCCGGCGGCAGATCAGGGACATCCCATACGAAAGACGAGCCGGGACGCACCGTCACCCCCGCCAGTGCTCCGGCAGCGTCCCACACTGGATTGAGGATCAACGCCGGTACGGTATGGGTGAGAACGACAGCTGTGGCGGTGTACGCGCCTTGATTGGCGAGCGTGAGGGTGTACGTCAGAGGGTAGTCGGGGATCACCGTCGCGGGGCCATCCAGCGCCATCGTCAAGACCAGATCGGGCACGTTGCCGGTAGCGATCAGCACGCGCGAGCTAAACGGCGGGAGGTACAAACTGCCGACCACGACATTCTGCCGAAGATCGAAGTAGCTGGTATAGCCCAGATCGACGGTCTGCCCAACAGCCGTATCGTTATAGAAGATACGCGAACGCGGCGGTTCGCCAATAGCCTGGGTGTACCACGCCCCGTGAGAATGGGCATCCAGGCCACTATAAGTCTGCCATTCTTTCAGCGTCTTGCTCCCATCGACCGAGATGTGCCGGGCGACATAAGGGTGGAAAAAGTCGTTATAGTCGGACGACATCAGGTTCGCGCGCACGCCGGTCAAGGTCCGCGCAGTCGATTTGAGCGCAAAGAGGACATTGCCCTGAAGATTGACGCGCGTGTCACTCTCGGCTAAAGTGACCTGTGAGGACCACAGTGTACCGGCGCTGTTGTTATAGAGGACATTGTTCCGAGCCGTGCCGGTGGAATGTTGGTATAAAATACCCGCCACCGTCGAACTGATCAACGTGTTCCCCTCAAGGAGAACATCCCGCGAATAATTGTCGATGTACAGGCCGAAACCAAAAAGCCCCTTGTAGTCCGGGCGGCAGCCGTCGGTGTTGCCGGGTGTGTCCACAATGATATTGGAGCGGAACGTCAACTGATAAACCGGGGTGGCGCCGAAACTATCGCGGCCAAACGTGCGCACCCCGCCGCAGTCGCCCTTGGCGTAACACGCCTCGCGGATGACGTTCTGCTCGAACGTATTCGTGTGGCCGAACACGTCGATGCCGTTGTAGGCGATGCGCTGCAACCGGTTGCGCGTAACGGTGTTATTGTTGCCGGAATCGGCGGCTTTGTCCACCTTGATGCGGATGCCGTCGCCATCTTCGGTGCAATGTCCGCCGCCCGCGTCGAAGTCGCAGCCCATCCCCGCCGCGCCCAGGTTGGCGATCATTCCCACGTTGCGAATCACGTTCTCGCGGATGACGGAGTTCCTCGCATATGTATCGATGCCACGCTGATTCGCGCCGTCGATGACGTTCCGTTCCAGGGTGACAACGTAACCGCCGCGCCAGCCAGCCGGACGTCCATCCCTGGGATCGTAAACCCACGTCGCTAGATTGATGCCGGTACCGTCCACATCGCCAATAAAGCAATCCCGCACCGTAACATAGCTGTTCTCATAGTTGCGCAGATTGGTGGGCGTCGTAACGCCGTGGCGAAACCAACGGCGGATGTCCAGATTCTCGATGACAACCTGCGCGATCTCGGCGCCCAGATCTTGTCCCAGGACGATGCCACCCCAGGCGCGGTCGTCATTCCGCAGCACGACCGATCCCTCGATAGCGCCATCTGCCGGAGCACCGCCCGAGGTGTAAAGGTAAAGCTGCTGCGTCGCCGCGTTGTAATACCACTCGCCCTCACGATCCAACGTAGCGCGGTGATTGTTGAGGAAATAGCCCCAGCCGGTACAATTTCCGCCCCAACAATCGAGATTCGCACCTACGGTGAGTGTGGTCCCAGAGACGCCGGTCACCTGGCGGTTGAGGATGTACCAACGCATCCCACGAATGTGCGCGACCGCGCCGCGCCAGTCCGCCGCTGGCAGCGCATCGTCGCGGAATTGCGCCGCGCCCGGCTGCGCGTCGATCGTCGCATAGCCGCCGTCTCCCGCGTCCAGGTTGGGCCAACGCCCCATCGGCAAGCGCGCGTTGCCGCGGAAAAGCTGGTTGACGCCATACACAAACTTTCCGGCGTTGGCGCCCTGCCCCAAATGCGCCACGTAGACGTTGCCGCTCGACAACGTCCAACCCGCAATCGGGCGCGCGCCGGACAACACAGGCTTTTCGGCACATCCCGCCGGGTACGTCCCAAACGTGACAGGAGAACCAGACACGCCCGACCGGGTAATGATGAGCGGATCGGCGCGCCACACGTCACCACACTTGAACAGAACCCTGTCGCCGGGCTGCAAATTGAGGCTATTGACCTTGCTCACGGTGGCGAAGGGCGCCCCCTCAGAAAGGCCATTATTGCCGTCGCTGCCGGTAGAACTCGAAACGTAGTAGGTCTGTCCAGCTAGCGGCGCAGCCTGCACAACACCCGGCCCTACCAACAGCATCATCAACAGCAACATAAGTGCGTATTTACGGCTCATGACACGTCTCCTGTGAAAATAAACCGCGTAAAAATCTCAATCCGTTGACAGACTCCCCTCGACCGGCATAAGCGTCGCTTCGTCCGTCTCCACGATCTCCGCCGCCACCCGTCCGGCGGAAAGCTCCTGCAACGCCGTCTGGAACGCCGGGAAATGCTCCACGGCAAAGCGCACAGTCAACGTCACGTCCCCCGCGAAGTCCTCATCCAGAATTTCGCCGCGATGTTCGGCCACGAGCAAGCGCGCCGGTTCGAACA
>DAOUAY010000570.1:0-1924 GCA_034432995.1 Anaerolineae bacterium
CCTCTGGCGGCATCGCCAGGCCCGCGGGGCGCCGTGGCTGATCCTGTGGCTGGTGGCGGTGTTTGGCGCCTACCGGCTGGGGTTGTGGGCCATCGGATTCCAAGGGCATTGCGGGTGCTTGGGGCCTCTCGTATCAGCGTCGGTCGGAGTTGAGAAATGGATGGACCGGTTGATACTAGTAGCACTTGGGATTACGGCAGCTGGAATTTTCTTCTGCAAGGGTTTGACCAACGTCATTGCCAAAGCAGATCGCACACAACCAAAGAACATGAAACTCAACGACCCGTCGACAACCGCCGCGAGGATTTGCAAAATATTCGCCCGGCTCTGTCTAATGAGTGTATTTGCGGGAGGTCATCTGCTGTACCTCGCTGAGGGGAGGCCAACTATGCCGACAGCTGCCTCCGAGCAGTCCTTGAATCTAACAGGTTCACAAACCTCTGATAAGACAGAGTTCACCTCAAGCGGTGTGCTTGAATTGCGCGGGGCAGAGGGAGAATTACTGCGTATTGTCAGCTACCAGATGATGGTTAGCAACGCGTTTTGGCGAGTTCGTCTCATTGCTCATGACTCTTCTGCTGTTTACCAAGAGGCAGATATTTCAGGGAATGGGAGCGACATTTACCTCCTCGCCAACGATTGGCGGGGGGGAAGGCTGGCCCACATAACATCGGCTAGGGTCCCTTATCCAGGAGCGATTGAAGAGCATGCAGTGCTATGGTCCGCGTATGTGCTTCCCTTACTCGCAAAGCGTTACGGGATCACAAGCATCGAGAATCCATTTTCCAACCAACTACCGAGACCTCTGGTGAATGTTAGACTTCAAAACGCAGCACTTACGGGCCTGCTTTTCGCACTTCAACCAATGAAGGGTGATCAGCTTGAGCGTACCGCTCCCCAAGCCGGCAGTGGTCCCAATCCCCTGGGCCAATGCGTTGTTGAAGAGTGGACGTCCAATACAGCAGGAATAACCGTGCCCAAGCGGTTCACCTTGGAATTACAACTCGGTCAACCAAGGGGGAATAATATGACATTTCGCTTATATCGTGGGACTGCCACGAATATTGCATGGGATTGCAAGCACAGTCCATTGCTGCCAGCCATGCCATCTGGCGAAACACTGACTTTCTTGGATACGCGTTACAACAATCTTGACAACCCTTTGACGATCAGCGCCTTTAGAGCGCAGGGCGTGTGGCCCACGGCGAAGGACTTGGAAAAGTATCCTGAGTACCAGCGCTGGAAAGCGAGCTCTGGCTTTAGCCCCAGTAATTCTTGGGTCGCGCAGTTTTTTTTACTTTTCGTCATTTTCTGTGGCCCATTACTGTGGTTGGTCAAAAGAAGTAAAACAGACAACAAAATGGATAGAAGCATATGAAAACGCAGCAAAGTGTACGGTACAGAATGGCGCAGTGTGCAGTTGTGTCTGTCGCTGTGGGGACATGTGTGCTCAACTTACTCGCGACTGGTGGTAATAACAACTGTTCTGGAGTAACCAATGTACGTTACTTCGGAAATCCATGTATTAAGGAAGAATATTTCCTTGCGAACTCACCTTGGAACATCTGGTGCACATCTGGCTCTGTAGGGGTTTGTGAAGATGGCACTGATCCTGGCTTTGACACGACGAAGTACACTTATAATCCGTGCACCTCGAGCGTTGGGGTTTCATCGAATGGTGGACGCCCTAAAAGCAAGATGTGCGTTAAGTAGGTCGGCCGAGAAACCATTAGGCACTCTTGGCTTGTGCTGAATCCCAAAATCACTTACGGATCGCACAGCCTTCACCCCTCCTGGAACTGCTGGTGGTGCTGGCGGTGATTGGGGTGCTGGCGGGGCTGCTGTTGCCGGCGGTGTCGGCGGCGAAGGGGCGGGCGCGGACGGCGGCCTGCGCGTCGAACCTGCGGCAGTTTGCCCTGGCCCT
>DAOUAY010000571.1:0-8197 GCA_034432995.1 Anaerolineae bacterium
GACCGGGGCAACCACGCACTACACCCTGGACTACGCCGCCGGTCAGCGCATCCTGGCGGAGACCACGCCTACGAGCACGGTACATTACCTCTACGGTCACGACTGCCTGGGCGAGTTCCGCGACGCCGAACCGCTGTACTACCTTCCCGACGCGGAAGGCTATGTCCGCCAGGGCGTGGATGCGGACGGCGCGGTGGTCAGCGCGTGGTTGTACGATCCCGACGGGACGGTGTTGGAGGGGCCGGACGGTCCGGTCAGTCACCTGGTCTGCGGTGGGGTGTATGATTGGAGCACGGGGCTGCTGTACCAGGGCGGGCGGTATTTCGATCCAAGTTTGGGTATTTGGTTGGTGTTGCTGCCGTTAATGGTAGTGCAGGCCTGGTCGGGGAAGAAGAAGCGCAAGGGCGGGCATCCGTGGGTGATGTTGATGTGCGTGGGATTGCTGGTCACAGGAATATTGACGGCATGCGATAATCCACCGCCTACACCGACGCCGGATCCAACACCAACAAGGCCACCCTGCACTGATACGCCGACGCCGGTTCCACCTATGCCAACACCGGAGCCAACGCCTACACCAACTCCAGCAAAACTCTACAACCGTCAGGCGGCCGTAAGTTATGCACAAGCATACAAAAATGAGCCAAACTCACCACCTTATTATTATTTCCCCAGCGAGAGTGGTGACTGTACCAACTTTGTATCCCAAGCACTATACGCAGGGGGTATTGAAAGTACCCCGGAAGAAGGATGGGATCAGTCAGAAGTCCTCATAACTAATGAGCGTCCTTATTATATATTGACTGACACATCGAGAGCTTGGATCAATGCGGTGTACTTGGACGATTTTTTGCTAAGTATTGGTGGCACCATGGTTCTACCACCAACAAGAATTGATCATGTAAACGGGACAAATGCAGAAAGTCGTCAAGCCGCTGAAAACAATCAAGTCGTCTTTTCCGGAGTCAACGCACAACCTGGCGATGTGGTATTTTACAATCAAGGTTTCCAGTGGACGCATACAGCACTGATAGTCGGTTGGGGACCCCAAACTTACTTTGCGGACACTGCAACCTCACCGCACTTGTCTAAACCACAAGTGGTTGAGCATAGCACTGGTTTTGCTACGTTAGGTTATCAACCTCGATCGGTTGATAATACAGGCAAACCGGTTGAAGAGATATCAATTATTCATATACCGGATGTGTTGCCGTGACTAAAGATACCACAATGAAAAAGTGGGGCTGCCTAGCAGTAAGTACCTGCTTGGTGTTGGGAGCAATAGGATATCTTTATTACGTCGTGTGGGTGCTCCCTCACCCCAGTGGGGAGATCGTGTACATCAAGAATCTGGACAGCCGCAATGCTGGAATTTACACTATGGACGCTGAGGGAAACAATGTTAAACGCCTAACCCCTGCAGGGCTAGTCTCTCCGCCACTTTCTCAACCAAGATATTCTCCCGATGGCAATCTAATCGCTTTTGGTTGTTACAAAGGTAAGCAACCTCATGTTTGCTTGATAGAGAGACAGGGAATTTATCCCACTGCGCCATACTCTTCTGTGCTGTTTCCCGTTTTCCCCATAAGTGGGGGGAAAACTCTACCAGACATCTGCGGCTCTGGTATCGATTCTCTAACTTGGTCTCCTGATGGTCAACAAATAGCTTTGATATGTCCATCAATTCAGTCTGAGGAGACCAAGCAGGTCTGCATTGCAGGTCTGCAAGGGGACTTGTCCTGTTGGCCCTTATCGTTTGTGGATGAAGCATGGAACGATTTTTCGATTTCTTCTTCCGCATATATAGATTGGGCACCTTCAGGTACCGAATTCGCAATATCATTTCAATCCAAGATATACTTGACGGACTTGGCCGGACAGAACAGCAATTTCCTGACAGAAGGCAAGAATGCTACATGGGATCCAACCGGACAACACCTGCTTTTTTTCCGTTGCGAAGAAATGCTTTTGATTGATCGAGATGGACATAACTTGCAGCAACTCTATGCGGGACCACAGAATCTATCTGATGTAGCAGATTTAGATGAAAGACCCATTCTGGCCAATAGTTCGGCAACATGGTCGCCCGATGGGCGCTATATTTCGTTTGTTGTGAACTCGGAAAGTACAAGCGCGATTTATCGACTAGATTTACGTAAAAAATTGATTGAACGGCTTACTCCCAAAGACGATGGATATTTTGACGCTCCAGATTGGTCCCCTTAAAACAATCTCATTACCAATCTTTATCACAATCCGAGTTTAGTCAGAATGGATTTTCTGGGGAACCTTATTCTATCTTGTATTCCGCACTTTGTAGAATGGGTTATCCGCTGATTCAAGCCAATGCATTGTCGTGGGCGCTCCTGGCAGACGAGCGGCGAATGAAAATGTGCTGGTGATCAGCTTCGTCGTTTGAGTATTCGCTTAAAAAGGTGCGATGCGTGATGTTTACATACTGGACACAGTACGGTCAAGACCCAACGGTTCAATTAATCCGCCGGGGGAAGTGCGTTGGTCCAACGAGGCCCTGTGGCCAGTTGGCGCACTCACCCAAATACCGCCGCCGGATGCGCAATCTCCAGCACCTGCAAGATTTGTTCTTGCACCGCATTCAGTTTGGCAAATTGCTGCGCGACGATCACGCCCGCCTGGTTGCGGACAATAACCAAACTATACTGGGCAAAGGCTTTCAGAATACGCGGGATGGTAGGCCGCAGGGTATCCCGTCCTTCCGGCATCAGACCGCGGATGGGTTCCTGGCGTGCGCTCAACGCTTGCCGCACTTGGCGCTCGAGCAAGCCCGCCACCAGACAGCCCACCATGATCAGGAAAAGCAGACTGGCAATCCGTGTAGCGCTCTTCAGGAACAAGGGGCCGACCAGAAAGAGTTGGTTGGTCAGTCGAAAGCAGTGCTCGACTTTGTACTGGCCTTTCCACTCTTGGAACACGGCCGCATCTTCCCAACTGGCGACGGCCCCGCCGGCGACCACCAAGTAGACGCCATCCAACTCGGCCTCCTGCCGCACGCTGGCGTGATCCAGCGTGTAGCACAGTTCCAGCGGGGCCGTGGGGCGGTCGGTATGCACGCGCACCTCAAGCGTGAAGTAACGTTGCGCGGCCCGTTTCTTGAACGCCTTCTGCTGCACCCGCTGCACAATGATTTCGGGCGTCGTGTAATCGTACTTGTTGACCAACTTCTGAATGCGCTGGATTTCGCGCTCGATGGCGCTCATCTCTGCCTGCCGCCGTTGCGCCGCGTGCGTGGCCAAGGCACTGGAGCGAATGTACAGATGCCGGACCGCGTACTGGATACCGCTCTCCGGATCCGTCATATGTACCGTATGGCTCAGTCCGGTGTAGACCGTCCGCTCGCTGCGCTCTTTTTTAGCGTCCCGCTGCGCGACGTAGGGCAGTTCCCGCCACGTCTGCCCGGCTTGCAACAACTCACGCAAGGTTTCACGATGCGTCTCCTGCATGGTCACCGGACCGATATAGCTCACGCCCAAGCGCAACCAAGCCAATTGATTCTCGACGGTGGGCATTTTGCGATCACCGATGACGATGACTTCGTGCAACGGCAACAACGTCGCCAAGCGCGCGTGTTCACAGAAGGCTGCAAATTGCGGCACATACTGCGGACTGTCACCGGCGCCCCCATTGAGCGCTTCAAACCACACGGGGAGGCCACCGTCCCCCGTCGCCAACGCAAACAACTTCAGTTGCTGCACCCATTCCCCTTGCGGGTTATAGCCCGGTTCCAGGCGCGGCACACCCGCGATGTCCGCTTGCTCCGCAAACGCCCCCGCAAACTTGATCGGCGCGCTATCTGCGTGCAAGCGCTGGAACTCGACGCCATACAACCGCGCCGCACGGCCAATCAACTCCCCCCAAATCACCGCCCGTTGCGCGTACAGCACATCCAGCAACCGGCCCACGCGGTCGTCATTCAGTTGTCCGGCCGCAGCCAGCGCCGGGTACAATCCGGTTATCCCGTAGCGGGTGGCCCACTCCGGCATATCATACAGGGCGGTTGGTTCAGTCAAGCGACACTGCACCAGCAGTTCCGCCACAAGACCGTGGCCCATATCCGCTTGTTCCGCAAGCGGACAATGCCGATCAACAATCTCGCGCAGGCCCAGCTTACACAATACCGGGGTCGTCAATACCAAAGCCCCGATCGTGCACGTTTCAAATTCAACAGCACCTAAGTTGGTTAGCATAGTGACACCTCAGCTATGATATGGGTGTCACTATCTTACCATTGTAAACCCTGTTAGAGAAGTACGGAATACAAGATGGAGACTCTTTCTGGATGGCGTGCAAATCGCGCCAGCCGGCGGCCAGATCGTAGGCGGGTTTGAAGCCCAGTTCCGCCTGGATGGCGCGGCCATCTACTGCCACGTCTTCAAGGTATTTGTCGAGCCACGCGCTGGCGGGATAGGGCCGCCCGATCCATTTCGATACAGTGGTGACAACCTCGCCGGCCGCGCGCACAGGCCACACGGGAATTTGGACAGGGTAGGGCCTTTTGCCGACCGTCGCGCGCATGGTGGTGATGATTTCGGCCAGGGTATGCACTGCGCCATCGGTGACGTTGTAGCTGTGGCCAACGGCGGCCGGGTGGGTTGCCGCGAGCCAGGCGGCCTGGGCGACGTCTTTGTCGTAGACCAGGGTGCGCCGGTTCCGCCCTGGGCCGATGGGCACAAAGCGGCCCTTTTGTATCGCCTGCCACAGGCGCGCGTAGTTCCCCTTGACCCGCGCGCCGTACACCGCCGCCAATCGCAGCACAACGCCGAATGGCTGGCCATCGATTGAACGCCGGGCTGCCAAAACAATGCGCTCCGCCTGCGCCTTTGTCTTTGCGTAATACGTCTGTGGGTTGAGGGGCGATGTTTCGGTGAGCCATGCGCCCGCCCGGGTGGGGCCGTAGACCGAGATGGTGCTGAAAAGCACAATCCTGCGCACGTTCGCCTTTTGCGCGGCGTCAACTACAGATTGCGTCCCCTGGACGTTGATGCGCTCGTAATCCGCTTGCATCTCCGGCGAGGGGGTATTGATGTGCAATTTGGCGGCGAGGTGGAAGACGTAATCCACGCCGGCGGCAGCCCTTTCGAGCGCGCGCGGGTCGGTAATATCGCCTTCGACGGTCTCGATGGCGTCAAACGGCAGCCTGGAACGGTCGCCCGGCTGCACTAGCACGCGCAGGCGGCAGCCCTGGGCCAGCAAGCGCGCCAGCAGCGTTGGGCCTAAAGCGCCGGTGGCCCCCGTGACGAGCGCGAGGGGGAGCGCGTCGGGAGATTCAGGCATGGCCGGCCACCTCACGAATCAGCGCGTCGTACTGTTGCACCACGGCCTGGCGCGAATAGTGTGCGACCACGTACGAGCGCCCATTGGCCCCGCGATTGCTGGCCTCCTGGCGGTTGGCATACGCTTCACGGATGGCGCCCGCCATCAGGCTCGCGTCATCCGGAGGGACGGCCCAGCCGCAGCCGGATTGTTGCACGATTGCTTCCAACTCGGAGCCTGGATCGGCCGAAACCAGCACGGGGCGACCGGAGGCCATAATGGTGTAGATTTTGGAGGGGAAGGTCTCTTGCGCGGTCCCTTTTTTGAGCGGGACCAGGCAGAGGTCGCCGGTCGCGTAGATAAGGGGCACGGTCGACCGTGGCTGGTAGGGGAGCAGGCGCACGTTATGCGCCGGTTCGCTCGCCAGTTCGTTTTCCAACCACGCGCGCCGGGTGCCATCGCCCACGATCAGGAAGGTCAGATCGGGGATATCCTGCAGTTGCCTGGCCGCGGCCAGGATGGTCTCGAACCCCTGGGTGAGGCCGATGTTGCCGGCGTATAGGACGACGAACCGGTCATTCAGGTGGTGCGCGGCGGAGAACGCATTGCGCCGCTCGCCGGGGCTGGCGAAGGTCGTATCCACGAAGTTGGGGATGACACGCAGCTTTTCGGGCGGGACGCCTTTTTCGAGCAGTCGCAGGCGGAATTTCTCCGAGATCACGCTTACCACTGCGGCCCTGGCATAGGTGAAGCGCTCGAGGCGCTCCATCCACCGGATCAGGCGCGGGTTTTTGAGCACCCCCAGACTGACGGCCACATCCGGGTAGATTTCCTGCACGTTGTAGATAAAGGGCGCGCGCTTGAGGAGGCTCAGGAACCACGCCTCCACGCCGATGGTCAGGGGTGGGGAGGGGGTCAGGATCAGGTCCATGTTTTTGGTTTTGAGAAGGCCGGCCAGCGCGCTGATGCCGTGGAAGCGCAGATAGTCGAGCAAGCGCGCGCTTACGCGGCTGCCTTTTACCGGTATCGAAGCGTGATAAACCGGAATGTCGTTATACATGCTACGATACAGCAGCCCGCCCCATAGCCGCTTGAGCGGCTGGCGCTCCCGTGCTTCCGGCTCGACGTTGTAATGCGGGGTGGTCGTGAGCACCGTGACGTTGTGGCCTAGCGCTTGCAGGTCGGACGCCAGTTCGGTCATCAAGACCGAGGTGGAGACGCCGTCGGGGGCGAAGACGAGGGTGAGCAAAAGGATATTGGCCACGGTATTACAACTCCCGGATGACGCGGGCCGGATTGCCGGCAGCGATCACGCCCGGCGGCACATCGCGCGTGACCACGCTGCCCGCGCCGATCACAGAACCCTGTCCAATGGTCACGCCTTTCAGGATAAGGCTCTGCATCCCCACAAAGACATCGTCTTCGATCACCACCGGAGCGCGCGCGCCATTGAGCACGTCCTGTTGGCGTTCCAAAGGATCGAGGGGATGAAAATCGGTGTCGGCAACTACAACGTTGGCCCCCAATAAGACGCGCTGGCCGATTTCGATCCGTTCCGCGGCCACCACCACCGCGCCCGTTAGCCCGCATCGATTGCCGATGGTGAGCCAGGCCCCGGCGGCGCGGGTAGAGAGGACCACAGGATGGGCGGGCGCCAGCGGGTTGCTGGACGTCCAGGAGCGCAGTTCCACAGCATCCCCCAGGTGGATGTGGCTGTGGCGATGGCGTTGGATAATCGGCATCCCAAAGATGCGCCAGCCCTTGCCCCAGCGCACGCCGTGCAGCGCAAAGCCCAGCCGGATATAGGGCAGCGCCGCCAGACGCCGCAGGTGGGTGGTGATTTTCCAGGGTGTGTTGAATACGGTCTCGGTCATATTAATCGCACTTTGAACCTGACGTGGAAGGCGGTTGGTGCTGTGAGCCAGCCTTAGCCTGTCGTCGCGCCTCCCATATTTTAGCATCCACGTAGAAGCGGTACCAGAATCCCTGCAGCACGTGGAAGATCAGTCCTTCGATGCCGTCCAAAATCCCCAACTGCACAATGTACCGCAGAAAGAAATAGACAAAGGGCCGCACAAAGAGCGGCGTATTGCCGTACACTTTTTGACGCAGCCAGCGCCGCTGCTCGATTGGCGTGCCGAACAGCCTGGGTTGCACCTGTTGGGCATGGCCGGTCGTCGTTGTTTGTTGTTTCAGGTATTCCTGGGCTTCCATTCCGGCCCAACGTTCGTGACTTAATGTCCATTCGCGCAAGGTCGGCGTGATCTCATCCAGAAGATCGCCTTTGAGCGTGCCTGTTTTGCCCTCCACCTTGTAGTGCTGATCGTATTCCCGCGCTTCGCAATACCCTTTATCTTTCCGATACAGGCGCAGATGATAGGTAGGATACAATCCGCCATGTTTTAGCCAACGCCCCATAAAAATGGCCCGCCGGTTGATCAGGAACCCTTCCACTTCGGGCGCGCCTTGGGCAAAGGCGCGCTGTATGGCCAGCGCCAGTTCGGGGGAAACCACCTCACCGGCATCCAGGTGAAAGACCCAATCGAAGCTCAACGGCAGGTTGGCCTGACTCCAATTGCGTTGGGCCGCGTAGTTGATAAACGGGTGGCTGACCACGTTATCCGTAAAGCGCTGGGCAATCTCGATGGTACGATCCGTACTGCCGGAGTCAACGACAAAGATCTCGCCGGCCCAGCTTGTGACGCTTTCCAGGCACCGGACGATATTTTGTTCTTCATTGAGAGTAAGAATAATAACAGAGATAGGTAGTTTCATTTGTTTAGCGTAAGATTTGTGCAACCAGCGGCCAAAATGGTCAACTGGGCGCAAAAACGCAACTTTTGAACAATGGCAGCGCCAATTGAAAGGCTGTCTGCCGGACGATATACAGAATGGAACCAGCCAACAG
>DAOUAY010000572.1:0-2807 GCA_034432995.1 Anaerolineae bacterium
GAATCAAACGATCAACCAATCAACCCATCCACCGATCCGATTGAGGCGGCTTTGAAGTACAAGGTGGCTCAGATCAACCCAGACCCGAACTTTGTGACCCGGCTGGCGATGGATTTGCGCCGGGCACGCAAACTGCGCGCCACGTCAAAGCGCAGCGTGACGCGCCGCGTCCCGTTGTGGGGCTGGCTCGGTGCGGCGATTGCCACCGTGTTGATGGTCACGTTTGCGGCTCAGGCGCTCTTGCCCGACAGAGACAAGCTTCCGACAGGGACGCCGGAAATCGCGCAGGCGCTGCCCACTACAACAACACAACCGGCGGCGACTACCGCGCCCGTCGTGGTGGAGACGACCGCTCCGACCCCCGAACCCGAACCGGCCTTCGCCGCCGACCTGCCGCCCGCCGTCGTCTCCGCCGTCCCCCGGCCCGGCGAGGAGGTGCGCACGCAGGCCGGCATTTTGTTGCGCTTCACCCGCGCGATGGATCGCGCCAGTGTGGAAGCCGCGCTGCGCGTCACGCCGGAAGCAGAAGGGGCCGGTGAACTGGTCGAAGGGACGTTCAACTGGCAAGACGACGCCACCGTCACCTTCACGCCCAAAGTGCTCGCGGCGGGTACGCGCTACAAGGTCGCCCTGGATGTGACGGCCCAGGCTGACAACGGCTTGCCCCTCACCCAAGACCTGGCCTTCAGCTTCTCCACGCTCGATGCACTGACGGTGACGCACATCACACCCGCGAATGAAACCGCCGACCTGCGCGGCGACGGCCCTGTACTCGTCGTCTTCAACCACCCGATGGTGCCCATCAACTGCACGGGACAGGTCGCCGACCCCAATGCGGGCTGTCCCACACTGCCGCTGACCTTCAGTCCGGGCGCAGTGGGCCAGGGCACGTGGATCAACACCAGCGTCTATCGTTTCGATCCGCTGCCCGCGTGGGATGCCGGGACGACGTACACCGCGCAGCTTCCCGCGGGCGTGGCCTCCGTCGCCGGAGCAACGCTGGACGAAGCTGTGACGTGGACATTCACGACTGCGCCAGCCAGAATTATCCGCATCGAGCCGAATGCGAGGGTAAGGATAAATACCCCCCTGGAAACCGATGTGCGCGTCTTCTTCAACACGCCGATGAACACGCAAGCGACCGCCCTCGCCTTCAGTCTGAACGATGCTGCCGGCAACGCCATTCCCGGCGCCTTCACCTGGGAGGACAACGGCGCGACGCTGATCTTCTCGCCCACACGCTACCTGGAACTGGATACCAATTACGCCGTGCGCGTTTCCGGGCAAGCGCAAGCGGTCAATGGCGGGCCTGTGGAAAGAAGCGAAGAAGCGACCTTCAAAACGGTCCCCTACCCCGGCGTCGTGAGCATCACCGGCACGGACGAGAGCAATCGCACAAACACGCTGAGTTACTACGAGTCCTTGCGCGTCCAATTCCAGGGGCTGATCGATTCTGACACCCTCGAAGGACACTTCCGGCTGACCGAAAACGGCGTCCCCACCGAGATCAACTTCTGGTGGGACAACTACGAGAATAACAACATCGCCTACATCAACTGGGACAAAACGCCCGGCATGGAGTACTGTCTGACCGTGCTGCCCGGCATCGCCGACCGCTACGGCAACACCATCAACGGCGAAACGACCGCGTGCTTCACCGGCGGCGATATGCCGATCATCTTCATCCCTGCGACGCGGCAGAATCCCCTCACCCTCGATGCAGCGGAGACGGCGCGGTTCTACTTTGCCGCCGTCAACACCCCACGTGTGGCCCTCACGCTCTCGACGATGGCCGAACAGGGGTTCCTGGATTACGAGGGCGCGCCCCAGAATGCCATCCGCCGCTGGACGTTGGCGATGGACACCAAAAAGAATCAAACCGCGCTTGTCCCCGTCGATCTGACCGAGGATGGCAGCCCGCTGCCCACCGGCTACTACTACCTGGAGTGGACTGTTCCCGGCACCGACCACTGGTGGAACACGAGCCAGCGCTTTGCCGTCGTGGATCGCCACGTTACCCTGAAAATGGGCGCGACCGAGGCCCTCGTGTGGGTCACGGACTTGCGCAGCGCGCAACCTGTCGCAGGCGCGCCGGTGCGCTTGCTCAACCGCCTCGGGAGCCAAATCGGCGCGGGCGTAACGGATGCCGATGGCATCGCCCGGTTCACCTTCCCCAGACAGCAGGAACAATGGGATAACTACACCGCCGTCACCGGAACACCGGGCCAGCCGGGCTTCGGCGTCGCGCGCAAGGATTGGAACCAGGGCGTTTCCCCGTGGGATTTCGACATCCAGGCCGAGTATTCAAACCTTGTCGCGTATCAAGTCTACCTGCAAACGGATCGGCCTATCTACCGCCCGGCGCAAACCGTCGAGTTCAAAGGGGTGCTCCGCACCGACAACGACGCGCGCTACACCCTCCCGCCTGCCGGACAAACCGTCGATATCGCTATCCGTAATCCCAACTGGGAGATCATCAGCCAAACCCAGATGACGGTCAACGAGTTGGGGACGTTCTCCGGCCAAATCCCGCTGGCGGCGGATGCGTTGATCGGCGTTTACACAATAGAAGCCACCATGCCGGGCGAGACGGACCGCACGTGGAGTCTCAACTTCACCGTGGCGGCCTACCGCAAACCAGAGTTCGAGGTGACGGTGACGCCGGAACAGGCCGAGATTTTCGACGGCGAATCGCTGCGCGCGTTGATCGAGGCGCAGTACTACGCCGGCGGCCCGGTGAGCCACGCAAAGGTTCACTGGGTCGTGCGCGCCAAGCCATTCGGGTTCTCGCCCAACGTGCCGGGCTG
>DAOUAY010000573.1:0-4725 GCA_034432995.1 Anaerolineae bacterium
GGCTCGTCGAGCAACAGCACCGGGGGATCGTGGAGCAGTGTGCGGATCAGCGCGATCTTCTGTGCCATGCCTTTGGAGTATTCACCCAGGCGGCGGTCCAGCACGTCCTTGCGATTTCCGGCGGCCTTTGGATCGACTTCAGGGATCATTCTGAACCATTCCGCAAGCTCGTTGATGCGCTTGCGCCGCTCTGGGGTGGGGATCTCGCGCAGTTGGCCGAAGAAGTCCAGGTACTCGCGCCCGGTCATCCGGCTGTAGAGGCCGGGTGCTTCGGTGAGCATCCCGACATTGCGTCGCACGGCGTCCCCCTCTGTCGCCACATCGTAGCCAGCGATGCGCGCGCGCCCGGCAGTGGGTTTGAGGATAGCGGAGAGCATACGCACCGTCGTCGTCTTGCCGGCGCCGTTGGGGCCTAACAGGGCCAGCACCTCGCCCGGTCGCACCGTCAACGTGATGTCGTCCACGGCCACCAGCGCGTCAAACGCTTTCGTCAACCCTTCGATTTCGATCATGCCCTTATCCTTCCACGATATATAGAAGGATTATACCACACGGATGCCCGGCACTCAAGCGATTGGCGATTCATAGCCTGCCGATTCCTCACCCCCACACATACTAATAAAGGGCTGTATAGGTGTTGGCCATTGTTCTCTCCTGATAGATGATTCAATCGCCGCTACGCGGTGTGGCAGGCATGAATGACCTGCCGACTCTCAAGTCCCTACGGGACGGGAATGCATTTGGATAATCACCCGGCAAGCCATCAATGGCCTGCCTATCTCTCAGACGCCGCTACGCGGCGGAGCAGCGCGTCTCTCTCCGTCCCGTAGGGACGCTTGAGTGTCGCCCGGTACTTTAGCGCCGGGCATTCGTCCCGTAGGGACGCCTGAAAGTTGCCTGACGCTTCAGCGTCAGGCACAAAGAAACCTTCCTCGCGTCCCGTAGGGACGCTTGAGTGTCGCCCGGTACTTTAGCGCCGGACGGGGGTGATTTTATAATGCAGGGGTAAATATAAGAGGAAACGGGCAAAGGGTCAAATTGGCTCAATCACACCCTGACAGACCTGACAGGTCATGCAAATCTCTGGTTTGCCGAAGACCTGTCAGGTCTGGACAAGCCGGCGCGCAAAGCTTCGCGCCCCGGCTACCGTCTACTGCTTTACCGACGCCGCAAAAACGCCGGAATCTCGATGTTGTCGCGGTCGATGCCGCTGTGACTGGCGGCAGCAGCGACTGCATCGACGCGGGCGCTGAACAGATCGTGCGTCTCAGCGCGGCGCGACTGCGGCTGCACCACGCGCATCCGCTCCGGACGCTCCTCGCCATCGAAGCCCGTGGCGATGACGGTGATGCGTACTTCGTCGGCCATGGCCTTGTCGATGACGGCGCCGAAGATCAGGTTGACGTCGGGGTGCGCTGTCTCACGGATGACCGATGCGGCTTCGTTGACTTCATAGAGGGTCAGGTTTTCGCCGCCGGTGATGTTGAACAGGATGCCCCGCGCCCCATCGATGGTGATGTCCAGCAGGCGGCTGGAGATGGCCTGCTGTGCAGCTTCGAGCGCGCGGTTTTCGCCGGCGGCTCTTCCCACCGCCATCAAAGCGGCGCCGCCTTCCTGCATGATCGCCTTCACGTCGGCGAAGTCCAGGTTGATCAGGCCGGGCACGGTGATGACTTCGGTGATGCCCTGGATGCCCTGGCGCAGCACGTCATCGGCCACGCGGAACGCATCGGTCAGCGCCATACGCTTCTCGGTGATCTCCAGCAGACGGTCGTTGGGGATGACGATGAGGGTGTCGACCACTTGCTTGAGGGCCTCGATGCCTTCGACGGCCGAGCGTGAGCGTTTCGCCCCTTCGAACTGGAAGGGCCGCGTCACCACGCCGATGGTGAGGGCCTTCAGCTCTTCTTTGGCGATGCGGGCGATGATCGGCGCCGCGCCCGTGCCGGTGCCGCCCCCCATACCGGCGGTCACGAAGACCATGTCGGAGCCTTGCAGCATGTCGCGGATGTCATCCTGTGACTCCTCGGCCGCTTTGCGGCCCTCCTCGGGGTTTCCGCCCGCACCCAGCCCGCGCGTGACCGTGTCGCCGATGCGCAGCAGCTTGGGCGCATCGCACAGCATCAAGGCTTGCGCGTCGGTGTTCACGGCGATGAAGTCCACGCCCTGAAGCCCTTCGGCAATCATCCGATTGACGGCGTTGCTGCCGCCGCCCCCCACGCCAATGACGCGGATCTGAGCAAAGTTCTCTCCCTTGTTACCCATAGTCGCACCTCCATCGAAATATGTTTTCCGTTGTGATGACACGCTCCTATAATTCATCGTTCTACCTTCCTTCTGCAGAAAAGAAATCAGAAATCAGAAATGAGAAATGAGAAATGAGAGATGAGCGATGAGCGATGAGTTTCCTTTCCATCACTCTTAACTCATTACTCATTACTCATTACTCATTACTCATTACTCATTACTCTTTACTCGTTACCCATCATCCCGGCAGCAATGTCTTTAGCCAGGGCCCCAGCCGTTTCCACCATGGGATGCGCACCGTGCGCCATCCCCCACCGCCTTCTTCCCACATGGGCGTCCACTCCACCAATCCAACCGCGACGGCGGCGGCCGGGTTGGCGACCTGATCGGTCAGGCCGGTGATATTCTTGGGGACGCCAATCTGCACCGGCAACTGGAACATATCGCGCGCCAGTTCGCGCAGACCCGGCAACTGCGCCGTTCCACCGCACAACACCAATCCCGCCGGCAGCAAGCCATCGTAGCCGGAACGCTTGATTTCTTGCTGCACGTTTTCCAGGATTTCCTCACAGCGCGCCTGGACGATCTGCGCCAGTTTCCAGCGCGGCACGATCACCGGGCTGCCTTCGCCGTAGGGGGAGATGGTGAAGCGTTCTTCTTCGGCGACCTGCGCCGCCAGCGCATGCCCGTGTTGGATCTTCACCTGTTCGGCGACTTCCGGCGGCAGCCGCAGGCCAATGGCGATGTCGTTGGTGATGTATTCGCCGCCCAATGCCAGCGAGCGCGTGTGCCATACCGTCCCTTCGATGAAGATGGCGATGTCGGTGGCGCCTTCCCCAATATCGACGAGCACCACGCCCATCTCCCGCTCCGTGTCCGAGAGCATCGCCTTGCCCGACGCCAGCCCGGTGAGCACCAATTCGCTGACCTCGATGCCCGCGCCCTGGGCGCACTTCCGCAAGTTTTGCACCGCCGTGCTCGACCCCATCACCACGTGGGCTTCGACCTCCAGGCGAAAGCCGTGCATCCCCAGCGGATCGCGCACGCCCTGCTGCCCGTCCACCGTGTAGCTGCGGGGAATGATATGGATCAATTCCTGGTTCTGCGGTAATACAATCGCGCCGGCGGCCTCCAATACGCGATCCACATCGTCAGGCATGATGCCCCGGTCGCGCCGCGCCACGCCGACCACGCCCTGGCTGTTGCGCGAACTGATGTGCGCGCCCGTCACGCCGACGTAAGCGCGCTCGATCTGGTAGCCGGAGCTTTGCTCGGCGCGTTCTACGGCCTCGGCGATGGCGGTGGTCGCCTCGGCGACGTTGACGACGACGCCTTTCTTGATGCCCCGGCTCGGGACGCTGCCCACGCCGACGATGCGGGTGCTTTCTCCCGCGCTGTCGCTGTCTGGCACTTCGCCCACCAAAACCAGGATGCGGTGACTGCCAATATCGATACCTACGACCGAACGTTCCACATTAACACCCCCTTTGCTTTACCACAAGCGTTCGAGTGAGTACGTTGGACCTTCAGGGAAGCGCACGTCGATCGTCCAGGGGAAGACGCCGTTGCCGGCAACGGTGCGCGCCTCCAGATGTGCGATGAGTGCGACGTAGATGTTCCACCTAGCTTCCATATTCGCTCCGACGCCGAAGGCGACCCGCCGGCCCTGTGGATCGGTCCAGATCAGGCCGCGCTCCGGGTGGTATTCTAGGTTGTTTCCCTCTGCTGTCGAGTCGATGCCGAGGGCGGCCAACGCTGTGACGCCCTCCAGCACCGCGACGCGCGCCCGGCTGCTTGCGCTCTCCTCCAGAGCGGGCAGCGGGCCGCGCACCACAGGCAATCCAGCACGCACTTCGTGAGCGGGCAAAAGTACCCCCGCGGCGTCGATCCAATAAATGCCGACGGGTGATGCTTCCACGCCCTGCGCGCCAATTTTTTCGACGACCCAGTTGAAGGCTGGTTCGCGTTCTTGCACGCGGATCACACATTCCGCCGGGAAGCGATTGCACTCTACCTGGGCCGAGATGATGGCCGGCACTTGTTCGGTGATCGCAGTTTGCGCAGCGCCGGGGCGCAGGCGCAGCCCGTGCCAGCCGAGCAAATCCGAGGCGATGGCTATCTGCAGAGCCGTTTCCTGGGAACTGGCCCCGATCACGCGAATATTTTCACCCATCAAATACCACTGGTTGTCCAACAGCAGCCAGAGCACCCCTGCACCAATCAGCGCGAGCATCGCGATGAACTTCCACGGAATATCCAGGTGCAGCTCCGACCGGCGAGCGCGATAACCAGACGGGCGCGGTCGTGCGGGCATACGCAGGCCGCCGTATGGCTGCTGTTGCGCGCCCAGCAAAGCGGCTGTGCGATAATAGGGTCGTTGCTCTGACTTCTTGGTCATCTTGTGCCTCGGTTTTTGTGCTACAGTAACTGGTAACTGGTAACTGGTAACTGGTAACTGGTAATGAGTAATGAGTAATG
>DAOUAY010000574.1:0-4167 GCA_034432995.1 Anaerolineae bacterium
CGCTCGGTTTCGAATTCGATCACGGGAAATTCCGCCAGTGCTTTGATCAGCGCGTCCATCTCGCCCTCGATCTGCAGCGTCACGGAATCATCGCCGCGCGACAGTATGGAGACGCCGGGGATGCCTTCGAGCGCCGGGGCCTGTATTCCGCCGCCAAAGCGGACTCTGGCCCGGCGCAACGCCCGTTTGATCAGCGTCTGCGTCTCCGCGACTTCCACCACCACGCCTTTGCGGATGATGCCCACGCGGTCGGCCAGTTGTTCCACCTCACCGATAACGTGCGACGAGAAAAAGACGGTGGCGCCCTCCGCCTTGGCCTCGCCGATCAGCTTATGCGCTTCCTGCTGGATCAGCGGATCCAGCCCACTGGTAGGCTCGTCCAACAAGAGCAATTCGGGCCGGTGCATGAGCGCCTGCACCACGCCGACTTTCTGTTTGTTGCCCTTCGAGAGATTTTTCGCCTGCGTCTTCAGATCGAGGCCCAGGCGGTCGGCGAGACTGCGGACGTAGGTCCAGTCGGCTTTGCGGCCGCGCAGCGCGTTGAACTGCTTGAGAATGGTTTCGACCGTCTCGGCGTCTTCCAGGTGCAACTCGCCAGGCAGGTAGCCAGAGCGGGCGCGCACGGCTAACGCGTCCTTTTGCGGATCGAGTCCCAGCACGCGCACCATCCCGCCGTCAGGCCGGATCAGGTCGAGCAAAATGCGAATTGTCGTCGTCTTGCCGGCGCCGTTAGGCCCCAAGAAGCCGAAGACCTCGCCGCGTTGCACTTCCAGATCGACGCCGCGCAGCGCCCGGACGTTGCCATAGGATTTGGTCAATCCCTGAGCAAGTAAAACGTTGGATGAAGTATTCATAGGCAATCTCCTTTTCATTGGCCCGGCAGGTCGTCCGGCGGCGCTGCCGGCAGCGTGAACCAGAACCGGCTGCCTGCGCCGGGTGTACTCTCCACGCCCACGTCGCCCCCCAGTTTTTCGACGATGCGCCGCACGATCGATAGCCCTAACCCGTGGCCTTTGGCGTGCAAGGCATCCAGGCGGGTGAACATGGTGAACAAGCGGCCTTGCTCTTCCGGGGTGAGGCCAATGCCGTTGTCCTGCACCCAAAAGACGACTTTCCCTTGTGGATTGGGGATTTCAGCCTGCCAGGCGCTCGCCGCTGATGCCCGGTCCGGCAAGTCCGCGTCCAATCGCGCCGAACCGACTTCCACGCGGGGCGGGACGCCGCCGTATTTGAGCGCGTTGCTGAGATAGTTGGCCCACACCTCTTCGATCCACGACGCGTGGCCCAGGGCTGCGTCCCAACGTTCCGGCAAACGAATCTCAGCCTGAGAAACGCCGACAGTGGCGCGCGAGCGTTCCAACGCCTCGTTCACGATAGCGCCCATATCCAACGCCTGCGTGTCGACGGCCTGCGCATCACGCATCCTGGAAAACAGGAGCATCTCCTCGATGATGTAGTTCATCTTCTTGCTGGTGCGCGCGATGCGCTGGATGTTCTCCAGCACGACGGTTGGAGACAGCTCATCGAAACGGGATTCCAGCAACAGGCTAAAGCCCACGATAATGCCCAACGGATTTTTCAGATCGTGGGCAACGGTGTGCGCAAAGGCATCCAGCTCAGTGTTGCGCATCTCCAACTCCTGCGCGTGCTCCTGCAAGCTGGCGTTGGCAGTACGCAATTCGCCAGTGCGCTGTTCCACCACCTGCTCCAAATGCCGTCGTTGGGCTTCGATGACCTTGATGCGTCCGATAAAGCCTCCCGCGGTAATGCCGCTGATGAGCACGACGATCAACCCGCGAAACCACCACCGTTCCCAGATTGGGGGAATGACCCGCACCGTCAGCGCGACGCCGGTATCGTTCCAGATGCCGTCGTTGTTCGCGCCTTTCAAATGGAGCACGTAGGTTCCGCCAGGCAGGTTGGTGTAGCGACCAAAAGAGCGCTGCTGCGTGTAGTTCCAATCGGCGTCGAAGCCTTCCAGCCGGAAAGCGTAGGTATTTTTGAAAGGTTGGATGAAGTTGAGCGCAGAAAATTCAAAAGCCAGCGCATTGTCGGGCCAACGTAAAACCAATGGCTCATCCGCCGCCAGGGGCAGAGGGACGGGCCGGTTATCGGCGCCTACCGAGAGCGCGGTCAGCACAATGGCCGGGGGAGTGAGATTATCCGTAATCTGCGCCGGATCGAACGCATTGAAGCCATTGGCGCCGCCAAAGTACAGCCGGCCCTGCGGCCCTCCTGTGCAGGAACCCTGGTGAAATTGGTTGCTCTGCAAACCATCGTGTTGATCATACGTGCGGATGCTGCCCACGCGCGGATCGAAGCGCGCCAGCCCGCGCCCTGTGCTCAACCACAAATTGCCCTGCGCGTCCTCCCGGATACAGGCGATGCGCGCATCGGGCAAGCCATCGCGCTCCCCGTAATGAGCAAACGTCTCAGTGTCCCGTTCGAAGAGGTTTAGCCCATCAGCGGTTCCTACCCAGAGCGCGCCGGCAGTGTCTTCGTACAGGGTGAAAACTACATCGCTGCTGAGGGTCTGTGGATCGCCGGGGACGTTCTGGTAGTGTGTGAACCGCGCCGGCGCGTCCCCACCGGCCCACGCCATCCGGTTGAGTCCCCCACCGGCCGTGCCCACCCACAGAACGCCCACCGAATCCTCGTAAACGAGCGTGACCCGGTCGTTGCTCAAACTCGTCGCGTCGGCGGGATCGTTGCGGAAATGGCGAAACTGGCCCGTCGCCCGATCCATGAGATTCAACCCGCCGCCGTTGGTCCCCACCCACAAATTCCCGCGCCGGTCTTCGTACACGGCATAGATGCTGTCGTTGCTCAGGCTGTGAGGGTCTTTGGGATCGTAGCGATAGCGCGAAAACGTCTGCGTCTGCGGTTCCCAGCGATTGAGGCCCTCATTCGCCGCGCCGACCCAGATAACGCCCTGCCGGTCCGCAAAGATGCCATAGATGCTGTCGCTGCTCACACTGCGCGGGTCCGCCGGATTATGGCGGTAGAATTCGAATTGTCCCGTAGCCAGATTCAACCGGTTGACGCCGCCGCCCAACGTCCCGATCCACAAGCTGCCCACCCCATCATCCAACAGCGTCATGGCGTAAGCGTTGCTAAATCCCGGCGCGGGAGGCGTGGCAGCCCGGTAATGCAAAAACGGCTTGTACAGCGGCGCGAGCATATTCACACCCTGCCCCTCGGTGCCGATCCAGAGGTTGCCGTCGCGATCCTGAAACAACGCCCGCACATGGTCGGCGCTCAAGCCGTATGCGTCGGCCGGGTCATGCTGATAGCGGTAGAAGCGTCCTGTCACGGGATCGCGCCGGTTCAAACCGCCGCCATACGTGCCGATCCAGAGAGCGCCGGCCCGGTCCTCGTACAGCGTGAAGACCATGTCGTGACTCAGGCTGGTCGGGTCACCGGGTTGATTGCGATAATGGGTGAAGCGCCCCGTCCGCCGATCCAGACTGTCCACCCCCCCGCCTGCCGTCCCAACCCACAGCGTCCCCTGGCGATCCTCCAGCACGGCCCAGACGGCGCTCGCGCCCAAACTGTGCGGGTCATCAGGATTCGGCTCATACCGCGTAAAGCGGCCCGCGGCCCGGTCGAGGCGATTCAGGCCGACCGGCGTGCCCACCCACAGAATTCCGGCGCGATCTTCGTGAATGCCCATCACCCCGTTGCTGTTGATCGTGGTGGGGTCATCGGGATCGTTCTGATAATGGGTGAAATGTCCGGTGGCCCGCTCCCAGCGGTTCAGGCCGCCAATCGCCGTGCCGATCCAGAGGTCGCCGGCGCGGTCTTCGTAGATGTTCGTGATGCGGTTGTCGTTGATGCTGTACGAATCGGCAGGATCGGGGAGGTAGCGCACGAAGCGATTCTCCTCACGGACGAAGCGGTTCAGCCCGCCGCCCTCGGTACCGACCCAGAGAATGCCCTCACTGTCGACCAACAGGCTCCAGATCGAGTTGGCCCCCAGGCTATCCGGATCATTCGGATCATGTTTGTAGGCCACGATGCTCTCACCATCGTAACGGTTCAGGCCGCCGGACGTGGCGAACCAGATGAACCCCTCTTGATCCTGGACGACGCGCAGCACCAACCCATGCGAAAGCCCTTCTTCCAGGCCCACGTGGGAGAAGCGCGCGCCCTGCTCCGGCAGCGGCA
>DAOUAY010000575.1:0-5049 GCA_034432995.1 Anaerolineae bacterium
CCATTCGCCATTCGCCATTCGCCATTTGCCATTTTAAGGAGGAAACGCTATGCAACGGTTGTTGGTCACGGGTGGGGCCGGGTTCATCGGTTCGAATTTTGTGCGCTATATGCTGGAGAAGTACCCTGATTATTTCATCGTCGCCTACGATAAACTCACCTACGCCGGGCGGCTGGAAAACTTGCAGGATGTGGCAGAGAAGTTCACGGGGCGCTACGCCTTCGTGCGGGGCGACATTTGCGACGGTACGGCGGTCGAAGCGGCGCTGGCCGAATACCAGGTCGATACCATCGTCAACTTCGCCGCCGAGACGCACGTAGATCGCTCGCTGATGGAGCCGGGGTCCTTCATCCAGACGGACGTCTTCGGCACTTACGTGCTGTTGGAGGCCGCGAAGAGGTTGGGGCTGGAACGCTATCACCAGGTCAGCACGGATGAGGTCTACGGGCAAGTGTTGGAGAGTCGCTCCAAAGAGACGGACAACCTGAAGCCGCGCAGCCCTTACGCCGCCAGCAAAACCGGCGGCGATCTGATGGTATTGGCCTATCACGAGTCGTGGGGGCTGCCGATTACCATCACCCGTGGCGCGAACAACGTCGGCCCGTACCAGTACCCGGAGAAGGTCGTGCCGCTGTTCGCCACCAACGCCATCGACAACCAGCCGCTCCCCGTCTACGGCGACGGCAAGCAGATGCGCGATTACCAATACGTGATCGATCACTGCGAGGGCATCGATCTGGTGCTGCACAAAGGCAAGCTCGGTGAAATCTACAACGTGGGCACCGGCGGGGAGATGACGAACCTGGAGATGACCTACATCGTGCTGGCGACGCTGGACAAGCCGGAGAGCCTCATCAAGCACGTGGAAGACCGCGCCGGGCACGATCGCCGTTACGCGCTGGACGTCAGCAAGCTGGCGGGCCTGGGCTGGGAACCGAGCCACTCCTGCGCGGAAGCCGTCGAAAAGACCGTGCGCTGGTACGCTGAGAACGAGTGGTGGTGGCGGCCCATCAAGAGCGGCGAGCTGTACAAGGCGTACTACGCCGAACAGTACGGCAAGCGGCTAAGTCAATAACCGGTCGCACAAAAATGTAGCGCGAGCTGACAGCTCGCGCTACAATGCTTTTAGCACTCTGCAAAAGCGGGTTACTGCATCACGCCCAGAACCTGCTCAACCACGGCGCGGTTGGTCCCCACCAGCAGAATGACCTGTTCACTCTTTTGTGTGGCGTAGATGCAATTGTTCTCCGCCGACCACCAGTATTCGCCGATTTCGCCCACCAGGAAGGGCACATCCTGGACGAAATCTGACCGGTGCTCCACCATCGCCCGGTAAAGCCGGAAGAACTCCGTGGCCTCTTTTTCGGAATCCCAGGTCATATTGAACACAGTCACATACGCCTCGCCCGTTTGCAGCAACGCGTACCGGTCTCCGCCCCACCCCTCGGAGGCTTTGGCGGCAACCGCCGGTCCGATGTGCGTCGCCAGCGTCAAACGCAGACCCAGCTCGCCCATCACATCGTTATCGAGTTCTTTCCACGGGCTGCCCAACTTACTCGCCAGATTGGGAAGAGAAACCACGACCGGCGCATCCTTATCCCAGTATCGTTCCGGGTGCAAGATCTGTTCGGTCGACTGTGGCGGCGCTTCGTAAGCCGCGTTGACTTCCTCCCACCCTCCCCGGTCATGAAGCGCGATCACGAAGTTCAATCCGGCCGCATAGGGGAAAGCCAGCGTCTCCTGAATAAACATGGGCGTGGATTCCAGGACTTCGTTTTCGATGCCGCCAACGCTGGTCATCAGGTTGAGCAAATCAATCGCCAGGACGTGTTCATTGGCATAGAGCAGCGTGGATAAGGTTGCATCACCTTCCAGCAGCGCGCGGAAGGCCAGACGCCGGTCGTCGTCAAATTCCGCGTTATCCAACGCCGCAAGGTCGAAGTGCTGGTCCTGCAAAGCGTGGATGTACTCATGCGCGATCACCGTCTGATCCGAGGCGGTCTGTTCTTGAGTCTCCAGCACGTAGAATTTGTCCTCTTCGAGGGTGTAGAAGCCGGCCGTCTGCTCGGTCTGCACATCCACCAGGACTTCTTCCAGTTCCAAAGCCGGATCAATGAGGCCCAATAGCTCAAGCATCGCCTCATCATTCTCCAGGGCTTCACGTTCCTGATGATCGATACTTTCTGAAAGACGAGTACGCAATGCATCCTTCGTGATCGTTTCGGAGGGAACAGACGCCTGAAAATCCAACTCGCGGATTTCAGCGATTTGACGCTCAACCTCGCGCAAGGATGTTTGCGAGCCGGAAGCCAACCAGCGGGAATACTCCAACGATGTGGCGAATTGTTCGCCGCCGAGCCACCCGTAGAAAAAGCGTTTGAGATTCTCGAGGGAGGCGCGGACGGTGAACTGCGGTTTGCCGGACCGTGCGTACTGCATCAGCACGCCACCTTCGACAGGAGGATCGATCTGCGGAACACGGAGGCCTACAATCGCGGCAACCATTCCGATTTCCCTGTACAGTGACGTCTGGTTGTCGGCCTTCAGGTCTTCGGCGGACAGTGGAACGGTGACGGTCATCACGCGGGTGGCATCGCCGGTTTCTGCGATGACAATCTCCGGTTTGATATCTAAGAATTGATCGAAAAACTCAAGCATCTGCTCAATGGCCTTATCCTCGGATAGCTTGAAGCCTTTGTCCAGAGCCGTGATAAAGTTTTGCAGTGTGTAGCTCTGCTGCGAGCCAGCCAGGGTTTGGAAGGTTTCCAGCTCTTTCTTGGCATCGCGGTAGCGTCCCATTTCGCTGTAAGCGATCCCCAGGAAATAATGCGCATACGCATCTTCTGGTTCTTCATCGAGCACAGCTTCCAGAATCGCCGCGCCGTTTTCAGGATCGCCTTGTAGCACCGTCAGAAGTCCCAGGAAATACTGCGCTTCCTTGTTAGACGCATCCAGAGCGACCGCGTCCTGAACTGTGGTCAGAGCCTCGGCTTCCTGGTATTGGTTCAGCAGAATCTGCGTCAGGCCAAGCAACGCCTCCTGCGAATAGGGATTTAGGGCCACTGCCAGTTGATACTCGGCTTCTGCTTCATCTGTCTTGTCCCGATTCAGGTACGATTGTCCCAGACGAATATGGAGTGACGCCGGCGCCGGACTGAATCGAATGGCCTCCACAAAAGCCGCATCGGACTCTTCCCACCGTTCCTGTATAGCGTAAGCCGTTCCCATACCTTGATGGGTCCAGGCGCTGTAAGGTTCAAGTTCAATCGCTTTGCGGAAATAAGTAAGCGCCTTCGTGGCGTCCTCAGCGCACAGTTTAGCATAACCCAGGCCAATGTGAGCATCCGCGAAGCGTGGCTGCATTTCGGTCAAACTCTGAAATTCGCGTTCGGCACGATTGCACTCGTCTTTATCGAGATAAGCAAATCCGATACTCATGCGGGTATCATAATCATCAGGAACCACTTTCAAGGCCTGGTTGAATTGTTCGAGCGCCTTATCGTATTCTTGCTGTTGTGAGTAAAGATAGCCGCGTTCGAGGTAAATGGACTTCTTGCCCAATTCCAGGGCTTCGGCCTGCTCCAACCAGTTTTCGGCGGATTCGTAATCGCGCCGCGCGACATAAATGCGCGCCAGGCCAAGCATAGAATGTAAGTCTTGCGGCGCCAATTCAAGAGCCTGGTTGAAGGCGTTCTCCGCCGCATCGTACCGTTCACGCGACAGCCAAAACCAGGCCAGATTTCCGTGTGCGCCGAAGAACTCCGGCTTCAAGGTGACAGTTTGCTCATAGATGGCACGGGCGCGGGCAAAATCGGCAGTTCTCATGTAAACGTCAGCCAGCGCATACATGGCATACACCGATTCGGGATCAAGGGTATACGCTGTTTCTGCAGCCTCCTGCGCTTCATCGTAACGGCGGTCGAGTAAATATGCACGGGACAAAAAAGCCTGAGCATAAGCGTTTTGCGGATCGAGATCTGTAGCCTTCTCGGCAGCTTCCAGCGCCTCTGTCATCTTTTGTTTTTCGGTGTAGACGTAAGCCAGCGCGGCGTGGGCCATGGCGTCTTCTGGAGCAGCTTCAACAGCCTTTTGCGCATACGACAGGTTTTTTTCATCTTCCATCGGCGAACGCCACGTTTCCAGTATGCTTAAGCCGACATAGGCTGGCGCATAATCGGGTTGCACATCCAACGCCTTTTCATAGAGCGCGACAGCGCCCTCAAGGTCGCTCTGCCAGAACTTCGCCTCCGCTTCCGCAATAAAGGTCGCCGGATTGGGTGTGGGCGTCGGGGTTGGGGTTGGCAAGGGTGTGGCAGTGGACGTCGCTGTGGCTGTCGGTTCCGGTGTGGGAGTCACTGAGGGTGTGGTATCGGTGTTACACGCCGAGAGCGCAACAAGACAAGCACAGCTCATTAAAAAGATAAATAATGCGCATTTCTTGTAAACTTTCACGTTCTCCTCCTGATGGCAGTGGTAGTGCAACACAATTCCATTATACGAATCTTTCGCAAATAGGGAAATTTGCCGTTGCAGGTCTTGACATCTCAAGGGTTCGATGTCTAATACCCGATATGTCACAAACGTCCTGGATATCAAAACCGGTCACCCGCGCGGTGCGGGAGTTTGGGCTGATCGTGGATGGCGACCGCATTGCGGTGGGGGTGTCGGGTGGCAAGGACAGCCGCGTGCTGCTCGATATACTGCGGTGTGGGGTGGATGTCCCCGGATCGTACACCATCATCGCGGTGCACATCGACGGGACGGGCGCGGGCTTGCCCAATCTCGTCCCTACGTTGGAGCCGTGGTTCCGCGCGTTAGGCGTGAAGTACGACATCGCGCCGCTCGCCGTGTCAGACGACGAACCTTTGCCGATGGCGTGCTTCCGCTGCGCGCGGAACCGGCGCAAGGCGCTGTTTTTCGCCGCCGCGCGCCTGGGCTGCAACAAAGTCGCGCTCGGCCATCACGCCGACGATGCCGCCGTCACCACGCTGATGAGTCTGATGGTCAAAGGTCGGCTTGAGACGCTCGAACCGCGCCGCAGTTACTTCG
>DAOUAY010000576.1:0-12591 GCA_034432995.1 Anaerolineae bacterium
CTTACACCCCCTACGTGGCCGGGTGGTTTGACTGGAATCGCAACGGCCAGTTCGAGGAAACTGAGCTGGTCAAGTTTGGCAATTTGATCTCCGGGACGCACACCTTATCGGTGCCTGCCGGGCCACAGTTAGGTCGCATCTACATGCGCTTCCGTATCTACCAGACGCAATCGCCGCCGGAAGTGCTTTCCCCGATCGGGGCGGTCATCAACGGCGAGGTGGAAGACTACTGGAGATTCAACGAAACCCCCACCGCCATCACCCTCGCCTCCTTCGAGGCCACGCCGCGGGACAACGGCATCCTCGTCACCTGGGAGACTGCGATGGAGCTGGATAATGTGGGCTTCAACCTCTATCGCAGCACGGCTGCGGCGGGGCCATACACGCAACTCAACGCCACACTCATCCCGCCGCAGTTCCCAGGTGAGGTGATGGGCGGCTATTACGAGTGGCTGGATACGGATGTGCAGCCCGGCGTGACCTACTACTACAAGCTGGAGGACATCGACATCAAGGGCGTGAGCACGTTCAACGGGCCGGTCAGCACCGCCGTCGTCACCACGCCAACCGCCGTCCGTCTGCAACGCGTCGATGCGCGCAGTGTGATGTCGCCTGTGGTGGTTGGATTGATCGCGGTGCTGGGGTTGTGGGTCGTGCGCCGCCGGCGTTAGGAGAGCCTATCGTGGGGCGCGGATTGACGTCAAGACTGGAATAGAGAGTTCGACTTCTAACGTAGATCCGCGACTGCAAACCCGGGATTTTTCGAAATCCCGGGTTTTTTGCTACTTTTCTGTAACCCAACGCCAATGAAACACAAACGTTACAAAAAGCATTTTCGATTATGATGCTATGTGGGGAATTCTGGGAACAGCATACTGTGAGTACTATTTTGGTGTGATGAGGAGCGTATGATCAAGAAAACGTTAGTCGTATCCGGTGGGGTGTTGTTGCTCGCCTTGTTGTGGGCGCTGCCGATTGTCGCGCAGCGCTCGCCTGTCAATCCGCAGGCCCCGCTTGCGCCGAATGCCACGCCTGCCCAGATCACTTTCACGCTGAGAAGTGGCTCGACAGCCTGGCTGGACAGCAACAAAGCGTGTGCGCCCGATTACAAAGGCCCTCACGCGATGTGGATTGTGGTGGGGATCACGAACAATTCCACCGAGACGTTGACCGATACTGTGGCCACGTTAAGCGGTTTTACCGGCCCCTCCTACACCATCACCGCCGATCCGGTCCGCTACATCGGGGTCTTGACGCCTGCGACGACCTTCTACGGATATTGGTATGTGAGCTATACGTGTACATCTGGCCGTGTGGATACCTATACCGTCACGCTTTCTGCTGCCAATTTGGTGGGCAATGCCTACTACGTCGGTTCGCTGACCACGGCGACTGCGATTGATACGGCGAATGAAGCCCAGGTCCTGTCTTCGGCAGCGAACAGCGAAAAACTCGCCGTGGGACAGGTCTACACCCAGGTGGTCCGGTATCAATTGGCGAGTAGCAATGCCAGCGTGCTTTTTCAGCCAACGGGTGAGAGCGATTTTGCTGATGCCTGCTTTCGCCTGATCGCTTCGAGGGTGGCAAATTCCACCATCAGTGGAGTCGCCAATGGGACGGTCAATCGTCTCCATTTTAGTGGCAGCCTTAGCAGCGGTACGGTCGATATCGTCTATGACTGGCAGGCATTATGTTACGCTGAAAGCACTTCGACACCCTGGGCGGTAGTGCAATCGCCGGCCAAATACTCCAACAATTACGGCATCCGCTTTTCCACTTTTCCCACCGCCACCCTGTCGCTCGACGCCTCCATTGCGGTGACGCCTACGCTGCTGACGGGCGCGGGCGCGGTGACGTACACGGTGCGCCTGAGAAACCATTTCACGCAGTCGATTGTGGTCAATGGGGTGAACTTTGGACTGCCGCAGAACGTGGTGTATCAGGGCGTAGGCGCAGCGAGCGCCATTCAAAACGGCAACTCCAGTCGTTATCCACGGTCCAATGCCACAGGCGCGCTGAAATGGATGGGGCTGCCGGCGCTGTCGTACACCGTACCCGCCTCTGGGACGCAGTCTGCCGGCCAGCCCGGCGTGATCGAGCTGGTTTTCACTGCCACAACGCCCGCTGTCAACGGACGCTATACTGCCGTGACCTCGGCCACAGTCGGGACGCTGGATGTCGGCCCGCTGACCGCCACGTTCGATGTGAAACTGCCCACAGCAGTGAACCTGTCCTCATCCAATGCCGTTCCGCAAGACGACGGCATCCTCGTCACCTGGGAGACTGTGATGGAGCTGGATAATGTGGGCTTCAACCTCTATCGCAGCACGGCTGCGGCGGGGCCGTACACGCAACTCAACGCCACACTCATCCCGCCGCAGTTCCCGGGTGAGGTGATGGGCGGGTATTATGAATGGCTCGATATGGACGTACAGCCCGGCATGACCTACTTCTACAAACTCGAAGACATCGATGTGAAAGGCGTGAGCACGTTTCATGGACCGATCAGCACTGCCGTCGTCGCCAGCCCCACGGCGGTGCAATTACAGCGTGTATCGGCGCATCCCGCCATCTCACCCCTCGTAATAGGCGTGCCGCTGTTGCTGGGATTGGTGGTCGTCTATCGCCAGAGGCGGCTAACCTAGTACACCGTGGCAGAAATCCCACGCCAGTTAGCCATGCTCGGAGCGGATCGCCAGATCCGCGGTTCTTGCGCGCTACGCCGGGAGCCGAGGCTTTTTTACATCTCTCTGCGGCCTCAGCGTACTCTGCGGTGAAATATGGGGAATCACCACACATCTTGACTTTTACATGATTCTCTATATGCTTAAGATGTAAGGTGATAAGCAAACAAATCATTCTCACATACTGGAGGCAAACATGACGAAGTTGCAGACGATCGAAGGAATTGGCGAGACGTATGCCGAGAAGTTGCAGCAAGTCGGTATTGGATCGCTGGAGGCGCTGCTCGAACATGGCAAGACGGCCAAAGGCCGCGCCGACCTCGAGGAGAAAACCGGCGTCAGTGGCAAGCTCATCCTCAAATGGGTAAACCGCGCCGACCTTTTCCGCGTCAAGGGGATCGGCGAGGAGTACGGCGATTTGCTGGAGATCGCAGGGGTCGATACGGTTCCCGAACTGGCCCAGCGCAATCCCGAAAACCTTTACAACAAGATGGCCGAGGTCAACGAAGAGCGCAACATGGTGCGCCGCCTGCCCGCGCCGAGTCAGGTCGCTGATTGGATCGAACAGGCCAAACAACTCCCCCGCATACTCACGTATTAGGAATTGTCCTGCTAAAAAATCCTCAACCACTTATGGTTGAGGATTTTTTATGATCGTATTTTGCGCCCAAAGACGCGAGTGAAGGGGCGTTTTTGCGCTTGCGGGCGCTGCCCGCAAGCGCAAAAACACCCTCAACAAAAAAGCGGCTCTAGCCGCCCATGCCGACGACAGCGCGAAACTGCAACAATTCTCGGATAAGTTCTTATTGCGTCGGAAGTTGAAAAGTGAACGTCGACCCTGCGCCGCGCTGACTCTCGAACCAGAGCTGTCCGCCCTGCTGCTCGATGAGACGCTTCGAAAGATGCAGCGCCAGCCCATTGCCGGGAGTCTGCCGCGTCTCTTCATCCGAAGCGCGGAAGAACATCTCGAAAATGCGGTGTTGTTCCTCCGGCAGGATACCAATGCCGTTGTCACGCACGGCAACCCGCACAGCAAATGGATCGGGCGCGGGTTCGGCGGTGATGGTGATGCTGCCGCCTGCCGAGGTGTAGATATGGGCATTGCTGAGTAAATTTCCCAGCACCTGCACGAGACGATCGTGGTCGCACCAGAGCGCGGGCAGGTCTTCAGGAATCACGCGGGTGACGGTCTGGCCTTTCTGGGCGATGGCGTTTTCCAAAGGACGCAAAGCCTCGTTGAGTGTCGTCTCCAGCGCAACGGCGGTCGGGGTGAATTTCAAGCCCTGCCCTTCCAACTTGTTGATGTCACCCAGATCGGCGACCATGCGCGCCATGCGTTCCACATTCGAGCGCACCGTTTGCAGGAAGCCCATCTGCGCCTCGTTGAGCGGCCCCATGATGCCCTTGAGCAACAGATCGGTGTAGCCTTTGATGGACGTCATCGGCACGCGCAGTTCGTGCGTCACCAGCGAGACGAACTGCTGCCGGGCGCGCTGGGCTTCGACGAGGGCCGTCTCAGCCGCCTGGCGCGCCTGCCGCTCCTGCGCCAGAACTTCTTGTAACGCTCGCATTTCATCCGCTGCCGGCATAGCGTCCTCCTGAGTAAATCCGTTGAAATCCGCTCAATCCGTTGACACAGATTGTACGCCGTTTCTGCGGAGGGGCAATCACAGTGCAGGGGTCAGCAGAATAGCCCCCACGATCACCGCGCATCCGAGCAGCGCCCCGGCGATGGTCTGCCCAAGCGTGTGCCGCCGCAGCTTGACGCGCGACCAGGCAATCAGCGGGATGCTAATCACCAGCGGGGCGGCGGCCAGGCCAAACACGTGCAAAATAAACATCGTCACCCCGGCGGCGGAAGAGGTGTGCGCGCTGATCTTCCAACGCAGCGTGATGGCGAAAACGATCAGCCACTGCACAAAGCCCGCCCCCGCCATCGCTTTGAGCAGCGGCGGCGCATGCCCGATGTGCATCACGAGCCAGCTCACGCCAAACCCGGCGATGGTCACCAACAACGAGCCTTTGCGCTGTTCCCGAAGCTGCACGTCCAGGTCGGTCACGCGCCCATGACGCACCTGCCAGATCAAAAACAGCAGGGGAGCGACCATCGCCATCATCACGTACACGCCCGACCACAGCCATACGCCAGGCACAGCCACACTGGCCGCGACGACAATCAGACCTGCCAGTCCCATCACGGGCGGACTGCCCACTTGCGATATGCCATACGCCAGATATTCACCGCGCGTCCTGGGCTTGAGCACGGCATCCAGCGTAGTGGCCAGCGACGAAGGCTGTGGCGAGCGACGCTCCTGCTTTATCATAGCGTATTCCTCCATTCAGGTTACAATAGCACTTCACATTATACCAGAATTGAGAGGGTGTATGGCAGAAAAGCGGGGAAAAGTCATTTTGGTGACAGGCGCCTCATCTGGGATCGGGCGCGCGTGCGCGATGGCCCTGGCACAGCAAGGACACCGGGTGTATGGGACGAGTCGCGCGCCGCGCAACGAAGAGGGCGGATTCACCATGCTTGCCATGGACGTGACCGACACCGCCTCGGTACAGGCGGCTGTGCAGACGCTTCTCGACCGCGAAGGGCGTATCGACGTCGTCATCAACAACGCCGGCATCGGCTACGGTGGCGCGATCGAAGACACCGCCATCGAGGAAGCCTACGCCATATTCGAGACCAACTGCTTCGGCGTCCTGCGGGTATGCCGCGCCGTACTGCCCACCATGCGGGCGCAGGGCAGTGGCGTCATCATCAACGTCAGCTCCATCGGCGGATTGATCAGCCTGCCATTTCAAAGCCTCTACAGCGCCAGCAAGGCCGCGCTCGAAGCAATGAGTGAATCGCTGCGCATGGAGGTCAAACGCTTCGGCATCCACGTGACGCTGGTGGAACCCGGCGATACGCGCACAGAATTCACCGCCAACCGGCGCAACACCCGCGGCGCGGACGAGAACCCCGTCTATCGCGAGGCATACCAGCGCACACTGGCGCAGATCGAAAAAGACGAGCGCAACGGCGTCCCGCCAGAAACCGTCGCCCGCACCGTGCTGCGGATTGTGGCGGCGCCGCGACCCAAAGTGCGCTACGCCGTCGGTCCGTTTCACCAAAAGCTGGCCGTCCCGGTCAAACGCCTTATCCCGGCCGGATTGTTCGAGCGAATCATGATGATGGTTTATGGCGTAGAATAAGCGCCGCAACCTGGCAACATGACAGCACGCACTATCAGTAGACCGAAATTTAAGCTTGAGCCAGACTACAAAAGTCTCACGAGGCGCCTGGTTGAGACAGTACGCACGTTTAACAACCGGCCTGCAAGACACAGTACGTGCTGAGACTTTTGTAGTCTTCGACATTTTCGATCTACTGAGTCTCTGGCATAACAGACGAAAGGAGCGATAAAATGAAAAGGGGTATTGGTTTAGGGATCGTCCTGGCGATTTTAGCGACCAGCCTGGCCTGTACAATCCAGTTCCCGGACATCGACATCGACATCGACGTAGAAAAAGTAGAAGGTTCGGGAAATGTGATCGAGGAAACCCGCGATGTGCGCGACTTCAGCCGGGTGCGCCTGGCGGGATTCGGGCGACTGCGCATCGAACGCGGTGAGACAGAATCGCTGCGTATCGAGGCCGAGGACAATCTGCTACAGTACATCACCACCGAGGTCAAAGACGGCGAACTCGACATCCGGTGGCAAAAGAACATCCTGGCGACCAATCGCAAACCGCTCGACTTCTACCTCACCGTGAAGACGCTGGACACGATCACGTTGGATGGCGCGGGCGACATCGAGGCGCCAAACATGCGCGCCGAGACGTTCACCGTAAACGCGAACGGCGCGGGCAACTTTGATTTGTCGGATCTGGACGTCGACGCCCTCGTGGTGACGCTCTCCGGTGCGGGCAACATAACGCTGACGGGAGAAGCAACGACGCAAACCGTGAAGATCAACGGCTTGGGGAGCTATCAGGCCCGCGAACTGCGGAGCGCAACCGCCAAAGTGGAGATCAACGCAGCCGGCTCCGCGACCGTGCGCGTCAGCGATAAGCTGGATGCGACGATCAACGGCGCAGGGTCGATTTATTACTACGGCAATCCCACCGTCTCCCAACGGGTAGCCGGCGTCGGCAAAATCAGTCGCATCGAAGACTAAAGCACATCTTCTGACAGGATTTACAGGATCAACAAGACAAAAATATCTATATCCTGTAAATCCTGTTAATCCTGTCAAAAAATGAGGTAATCATGACCCGTTGGCGCATCGCGATGGCGCAAATCAACACGCTGGTCGGCGACCTGGAAGGCAACGCGCGCAAGATCGAGACCGGCATCCAGCGGGCGCGCGAGCTTGGCGCGGACCTGGTGCTCTTCCCCGAACTGGCCGTGACCGGCTATCCGCCGGAAGACCTACTCTTGAAACCCGCCTTCCTCGAAGCCAACCTGGCCATTGTCACCCGGCTGGCGCGCGCCACGCAGGGAATCACCGCCATCGTCGGGTTCGCCGATGTGGCCGATGACGTTTACAACGCCGCCGCCATCCTGCACGATGGCGCCTGGGTCCACACTTATCGCAAGCAGTACCTGCCCAACTACGCCGTCTTCGACGAGGATCGTTACTTCCGGCGCGGGGAGGTGATCCCCATCTACCGGCGCGACAAGATAGCTTTTGGGGTGAGCATCTGCGAGGACATCTGGTATCCGGCAGGGCCGCCCGAAATCCAGGCGCTGCAGGGCGGCGCGCGCCTGCTGGTGAACATCTCCGCATCCCCCTACCACGCGGGCAAGGCCGCAGCGCGGGAACAAATGCTCGTGACGCGCGCCACAGACAACGCCGCCGTGGTCGCCTTCTGCAACCTCGTGGGCGGCCAGGACGAACTGGTCTTCGACGGGGGCAGCGTCATCATCGACGAGCGCGGGCAGGTCATCGCGCGGGGCGCGCAGTTTGCAGAGGATTTCATCGTAGCAGATGTAGACCTCAGCGCGGTGTTCCGGCGGCGGCTGCACGATCCTCGCAGACGCAAGGCCGCCGCTGCGCCGCTGACAGACATATCGCTGGCAGAGATCGTGCCAGATACGACAACCCAACCTGCCCGCCCCACCCTTACATCGCACATCGTGGAACCGCTGCCGCCCCTGGCCGAAATCTACCAGGCACTCGTCTTGGGAACGCGGGATTACGTCCGCAAGAACGGCTTCGCGAAGGTAGTGATCGGACTTTCCGGCGGCATCGACTCATCGCTGGTGGCCTGCATCGCGGCGGACGCGCTGGGACCGGAGAACGTAGTGGGCGTAGCGATGCCATCGCGCTACACCTCCGATATGAGCAACACCGACGCGGCGCTCCTGGCGAAAAACCTGGGGATCGGCTTCATGACCATCCCCATCGAACGCGTGTTCCAGGCGTACCTGGACGTGCTGGCGGAACCATTCACCGGCACACCGCCAAACGTCGCCGAGGAGAACGTGCAGGCGCGGATTCGCGGCAACTATCTGATGGCGCTCTCCAACAAATTCGGCTGGCTGGTGTTGACCACCGGCAACAAGAGCGAGATGAGCGCGGGCTACGCCACGCTCTACGGCGACATGGCGGGGGGCTTCGCCGTCATCAAGGACGTGCTCAAAACGCTGGTGTACGACCTCTCCCACTGGCGCAACGCGCAGGGCGACATCCCCGTGATCCCCGAGCGCTGCATCACCCGCCCCCCTTCGGCGGAACTGCGCCCGGATCAAAAGGACACGGACTCGCTGCCGCCCTACGAGGTGCTGGACGCGATCCTCAAAGCATACGTGGAAGAGGATCAGTCACCGGAGGACATTGCCTCGCTCTATGATACAGCGTTGGTGCAGCGCGTCACGCGCATGGTGGACCGCAACGAGTACAAGCGCCGGCAGGCCCCACCGGGCGTGCGCATCACCACCCGCGCCTTCGGCAAGGACCGGCGGCTACCGATCACCCAGCGATTTACGAAGTAAACAAGAATCCCTACTTCAACGCTTAAGGCGGATCACAATCCGCCGTCCCCGCAGCGCCGGATTACGATCCAACGCAACTGTAACAGAAATTTCACGCAACCCTCATTTGAATATCGGCGTTTATCGGTTATAATATAGATACATTTCTTGCAAAATAGTACGGTATTGCGTGTTTGAAGTGGAGATTGATTGGAGAGAAAATATGAAGGGGATAGCACTTTTTCGCATGATTAGTGTCAGTTTAAGCCTGTTGCTCGTGTTGAGCACAATCACCGCGCCTCCCTTATCGGCGGAACACGCACCAGCCTCACCAGAACACCCCCCTACACGCTCGTCTTCAGCGGCATTTCCAGATACAGCCGATACCTTGCCTCCCGGTCTACGCATGGTGGCCTCCGATGTGAACGGCATAACGCTCGAACTCATCACACCAGCGTACAAGGTTGTGGAGAGCGAAGACGATTCCGGCCCGTGTGTGCGGCTCGTCGTCGATGGGTACAGCGGCGCGGGCGCTTCCGGCACGCCAGAACTGCCAGTCAAAGGCGGGATGGTTGGCATCCCGGCGCAGGGTGAGGTGACGTTGACCGTGGTGGAAGTCGAGACCATCACCGCGCCTGAAACCTACGCCATCTGCCCGGTCGGACGTCCGATCGTGGAGGTGAGTCCGTCCGATGAGCCGCTTCGCTACCAGGGTGAGGAACGCGTGCGCGATGCGGCAATCTACGCGACGGCAGGCTTTTCGCCCACGGAACCGGCAGCGCTGCTTTCCACGAGCTTCATCCGCAGCCAGCGCGTGGCGCAAGTGCAGTTCCGCCCCTTCCAGTACGATCCTGTCGCCGGGGAACTGCGGTTTGCGCGGCGCATCCGCGTAAAGGTGACGTTCGACACGGCGATGAGCCGCGACGCGCTGCTGACGTCGTCAATGAGCGCGTCCCCCACAGGACCAGTGGATGAGGGCGCGTTCGAGGACGTACTACGCACTTCACTCGTCAACTACGAAGACGCGCGCGTTTGGCGCGCGAGGTCACAGCGGCTACCATCCACACTCACGGTACAGGCGCCACTGAGCGACAAGGCTTACAAAATCCTGGTGGATGCGGACGGCATCTACCAACTGACCTACAACGATCTGCTTGCAGCCGGCGTCCCCGTGGACACCCTCGATCCGCGCACGCTGCAACTGCGCAATCAGGGTAATCAGGTCGCCATTTACGTCGAAGGTGAAGCGGATGGCGTCTTCAATACCGGTGACTACGCGCTTTTCTACGGCCAAAAGATGACGACGAAGTACACGGACGTCAACGTGTACTGGCTTACGTGGGGCGGCGCGAATGGGCTGCGGATGGCGACATCCGATGGTACGCCGGGCGGGGCGGCGGTGCCTGCATATTATCGAACGACGCAGCGGATTGAAGAGAACAGAATCTACCAATCTCCGCGCCCAAGCGGGCCTGACAACGACTACTGGTATTGGGATTTTGTGTGGGCAACCACACCACAGACATTCACGACGAGATTCACTCTGACACACCCCCTGACCACCTCGACGAATGTCATCGTGTCTGGCCTTTTCAAGGGATATAACGCTAGACCGCAGCATCACACGCGCATTTTTCTCAACGGCGTTTTGATCGACGATGCGCTGTGGGCGCCGGAGGCCACATACATATTCACCGCCGCCGCGTCGCAATCCGCGCTCATCAGTGGAACGAACACCATCAGTGTCAGTGTACCGCTAGACGGGGGGATCACTGCCGATCAATTCCTTATCAACTGGTTCGATGTCACCTACCATCATCGCTACACTGCGGTTAACGATAGGCTCGTCTTCAGCGGGGACACTGCCGGGACATGGGAATACCACGTAGATGCGTTTACACTCAGTGATATCGCCGTTTTCGACGTGAGTACGCCGGCCAATCCTATCCGTATCCTGGGAGGAAGTGTCGTACCTATCGATAGCACATACCGGTTTATCTTCCAACAGACGATCCCTGCAGCGCGGAAATATATCGCCCTGACATCCGCGCAACGCAGGCTCCCAAAAGCCATTGTAGCCGATGTACCCTCTGACCTTCGCGCAACAGGGAACGGCGCAGATTACATCATCATATCACATTCCAATTTTATCACGGCGGTCCAGCCCCTCGCTAACTATTACATCGGACAGGGAGTACGCGCACAAATTGTCGATGTCGATGAGATTTATGATACTTACAGCTACGGCATCTTCGATCCCGCAGCAATCCGTAGTTTCCTGGCGTATGCTTACACCTCATGGACGCGGCCTGCGCCGGTGTATGTATTGCTCGTGGGTGATGGGCACTACGATTTCAAGAATTATTTCGGGTACGGCGAAATAGTCTATATACCACCCTACCTGGCCGACATCGACCCCTGGCTCGGCGAGACGGCAGCGGATAACCGGTACGTAGCCGTAAGTGGAGATGACATCTTGCCCGATATGCATTTGGGCCGCTTTCCGGTGAAAACCGTCGCCGAGACCTCGGCTATGGTCAATAAGGCGCTGAGCTATATGCAGAACCCGCCGGCTACCGAATGGAATCGGACAATCCTCTTCGTAGCAGACAATCCAGATGCCGCCGGCGACTTCTACGCTTACTCAAATGCGGTAGCCGATTACTTTGTACCACCGCTCTACAACGCACAGAAGGTTTATTATCTACACTCCCCGTATACGACGGCAGCTCTGGTACGCGCCGCCATCCTCGACGCTATCAACGCAGGGCGATTGTTGGTCAACTTCGTCGGTCATGGAGCACGGACGTATTGGGCCGGCGAGCAATTTCTGCGGATTGTCGATATAGCCGCAATGAACAACGCCGAAAAGCTGCCCTTCATGGTTCCGATGACGTGTCTGGAAGGTTTCTACATCCACCCAAGCGCGACGTCAGATCTCTCCGCGATTGCCGAGAGGCTCGTCCGCGCGCCTGGCAAGGCTGCCATCGCCAGTTGGTCGCCCACCGGCCTGGGGTTGGCCAGCGGCCACGACATCATGAACAAGGCGCTATACCAAGCCATCTTCTACGATCACATCATCGAACTCGGCCCGGCAACGACGTTGGGCAAGCTGGCAATGGCTGGGCAGGGGCACGATGAACTGATCGATGCCTACATCCTCTTTGGCGATCCGGCGCTGGAACTCGCCGTGCTGAAAGCCGATCTGGGTATCACCAAGACGGTACAGGCTGCACCGCCGAACGCGATCTTCCCGGAAACGATCACCTACACGCTGGCCTATACCAACGCCGGCCCCAGCACGGCCTACAACGTCGTCATCACCGACGTGCTCCCGGCGGGTCTGGAAAACCCGGTGGTCGTCTCCTCCGGCATGACCATCACCCAACGCGCGGGAACCTCCTACGTGTGGGATGTCGCCGACCTTCCTATGGGAACCGGAGGCGTCATCACGATCACGGCGACGGTCGCGCCCACATTCCGGGGTATGCTCGATAACCGCGCCGAGATCGCCTCCGATGTGCTCGACCGCTACAAGGGCAACAACACGGCGGCGGTGCAAACCCCCGTGGGCGTCGGCCCAGCCGAGACGATTACGAAATCCGGCAGCAACGTCAGACTCACCTGGGATGCCGTTATCGGAGCGTCGCGGTATCGCGTGTATCGCAGCACAGAAGCGTACTTTGTCCCCACACCGGGCAATGCCATTGGCACGGTGACAGCAACACACTACACTGACTCCGACAAAATCGGCGATCCCAGCGTCAACTATTTCTACGTCATCACGGCATTGGATGCGCAGGGGCGGGAATCGCTACCTTCCAACATCGTCGGCGAGTTCGATTTTGCGCTGTTGCCAGGTTCGCCGGGTAGCACACGCTACAACGTGATTGCGCTGCCGCTCGACGTGACCGCGCAGCTTCCGAATGCTGCGGCCTT
>DAOUAY010000577.1:0-1604 GCA_034432995.1 Anaerolineae bacterium
GAGATGCGGAAGATCAGGTCGCCGCTTTCGTCATCGAGCAAGAGCAGCGATCCGGCCTCCGAGTTCAACAGCGAAGCGGCGTTGCGCACGACCAGGTCGAGCACTTCGTCCAGATCGAGGCTGGAAGCCAACAGGTTGCCGATCTCGTTCAGGGTGGTGAGCTGGCGCGCGCGCGCTGCCAGCCGTTCGGAGAGGGAGTGGCGCTCGATAATCGCTGCCGTGTACGCGGCGACGGTGACGAAGAAGTTTTCATCCTCGTCGGTGAAGACGGTGTTCGGATCGAACGTGGAAGCGACCATCACCCCCAGACTTTTGTCACCTGCCGTCAGCGGCGACCCCATCCAGGCGCGTCCAGGCCGCGGGCCGCCGGGCGTCAATCCACGCTTTTGACATTCGGTCGTGTAGTCTGTGGTGCGGATGGTCATGCCGCTGGTCATTACGGTGCCGGATAGGCTTTCGTGGGTGGCCCAGGTATCAGTGAGATAGAGGCGCTCGTCCTCTTCGACGTAGAAGGTAAAGGCGAGTCTATCTTCATCTGGGTCTTTGAGCGCGATGTAGAAGTTGGGCATGGCGATGACGCGCTTGAGTTGGGTGTAGATCAACTCCATGATGTCGTCGATTTCCGAGGTGAAGTTGAGCGCCTGGGCGATCCAGTACAGTGAGCGCAATTCATCCGCGCGCTTGGGCTGCGTTTCGGCGACGGCGGCGCGTTCCAATCCTACCGCCGCCGGCCGGGCGAGGTGTTGGAGCAGGCCCTGTTCTACGGCGTTATAAGCCTCCGCCCCCGGACGGGTGACGGTCGCCGGTGCGCCTACGCCGACCCAGCCTTGTTTGCCCAAGGGGATGAGCATCACGATACCGCGTTCGAGCATCTGCATCTGTGTGGGCTGCGCCTCAGGAGGAACTTGCGTCGCAGGCAGAGCGATGAGCGTGTCGACCGGCTGTGTGGCGATAAGCCATTGGATCAGCGGATCGTTTGTGCGGAAGATCACGTCGGTTCCCATCACTTGATAATGGTGTGCCTGTTGGAGCAGGGCGATTTCGACGTGTTGTGGATGAAAAAGCGCCTTGATTTCCTCGCAGAGCGCCATGGCGATTTCCTCACGGGTGCTGCTGCTCACGGTGATGTGGGTGATGTGTTCGAGGGCCTGCGATGCTTTCAGCAGCAGCGGTTGCTTTTCGATGCGGCGGGTTTCGAGATAACGATAGCCCCATCTTCCCGCCAGGATGATCAGGCTGAGCAAAATAGCAGTGACGACGAGACTGAGGGGCTGCTCCGGTGAGAGACTGCCGCCGAAAAGAAGGGCGAGCGCCCACAAACCGATGAAAACGCCCACGATCAGGATAGGGATCAGCGTATATCCCCACAGGCGAGATCTTTGCCGGATGGTCTCTTTCAACACCTCGATGATGGACGCCGACGCGGTCGAGCGCGTGCTCATATCGTTCTCTCCGTTGCCTTATGCACACTCGTGATAGCTCTATTGTAGCATGGCGGAAGATAGTTGCAACTCCCTTTTTGCTGGCAAGAATGTTGCAGTTTGAGAACAACGGATTTGAGACTACTGCGGAAACGGGAAAGTTGCCGGGCTGCCGCCGGGGGC
>DAOUAY010000578.1:0-21038 GCA_034432995.1 Anaerolineae bacterium
CAATCCCAGGCCCAGCCCACCGCCCTTGAACGCCGTCTTACTGGAGCGGTGCAAGGCTACATCTTCCAGCACGTAAAAGCGTTCAAAGATGTGGATGAGTTCCTGGGGCGGAATGCCGACGCCGGTGTCTTTGATCCAGATATGCACGACGTCTTCCAGGGTCTCGGCATCGATGGTGACTTTCCCATTATCCGGCGTGTATTTTATGGAATTGCTGATGAGGTTGCCGATGGCTTGATGCAAGCGCCGCGGGTCACCCTCGATGACCGGCGCTTTCTTGATCCCCTGTCCAATCTCGAGGGTCAGGTTGCGCTGCGGGCCGAAGCTGCGCAAGTTATGCAGCACCGACTGAATGACCGAGTGGATGAAAACCGGCTCGCGTGACAGATCAAGCCGATTGGCGTCGATCAGCGAGACGTTGAGGATGTCTTGAATGACTTCGCTCAACCGTTTGACGGCGTCGGAGACCTTCGACAGCAGGTGGCGCGGGCTGCCTTCGCTTTCTTCCTCGCCGGGGATGGCGGGGTTGGAGCGCAGAATTTGCAAGTAACCGTAGATGACGGTGAGTGGGGTGCGCAATTCGTGCCCGGCCAAGACGACGAAATCGGACTTCATTTTCTCGACCCGCTGCAGTTCCGCGTTGGCGTTTTCTAGCTCGCGAATCTTCTCCTCTAGCCGGTTGACCAGCCGTTGATTGTACTCCAACAAGTATTCGGCCTTCTCTTCGGGCGTGCCGACTTCGTCTTCCAGGCCCACCATATAGGCCCGGATTTGGTCGGTGAAGCGATCGACATCGATGGGCTTGGGAATGTAGCCGTTGCAGCCAGCCACCAACGCGCGCTCGCGGTCGCCACGCAGTGTTGCAGCCGTCACGGCGATGATGGGCACTTCCCCCAAGCCCTCGACGGTCCGCATGCGCGTGGTTACCTCGTAGCCATCAAGCCCGCTGATATTGATGTCCATCAGAACGAGATCTGGTCTTTCGCGCCGTGCCGTCTCGATGGCCCCCAACCCATTGTCGGCCAGCACGACCTCGAATCCCTCGGCGGTGAGGATGCGCTGGACTAGCCGCTGACTGGCGAGATCGTCTTCAACATATAAAATCTTCGTCATTTTTCCTCATCGTTTTTGCCCAGAAGTGCGCCGATCTCTTGCAAGAGATCCTCGTCCATGAACGCCCCTTTTTGCAACAACATTTGTATCTGACCCTGGAGGCGTTCGCGGTCTTTCAAGTTCAATTCTTTGGCCGTGATCACGATGACCGGGATATCGCGCAACTTTGGATCGGCCTTGAGATTGTCGATCACGGCGAATCCGTCCATATCCGGCATCATCAGGTCCAGTAGAATGAGATCAGGGTGTGTCGTGCGGATCATGTCCAGCCCTTCCTTGCCGGTATGGGCCTCGCCAATCTGGAACTCGCCATGCGTTTGCAGAATCCGTCGCAGTAGACGCGCAGCCTCTGGATTGTCTTCCACAATCATAATCTGTTGCACGCGCTTGTCGAGTTGATCGAGTGCGCCAAGCAATCCTGCCTGAGACGGCGGGGCAGGGGCCGGCGTTTCCGGCACAACCGGGGTGAGCGTTTCCGCGCTGGCCGGCAAGACTTTCAGCCAATCCTCTTCGAGCAAGAATTTTTCCACAGGGAACGTATGCCCGGAGCAACAGACGACGACTGTCTCGTTGCGGTTGATGATCCCTATGTTGAGCAATTTGAACAGACCGGCGATGGCGACTGCGGCTGCTGGTTCGATGGAGAGTCCCTCCATCTTCGCCATCACGTGCAACGCCCGGAACGCTTCCTCGTCGGAGACAGATTCGAAGATGCCGCCATGCTCTTTCATCACCCGGTACAGGTAGTCGTAAGCTGGACCCGGCGCGCCGGTGGCGATGGTGATCACTCGCGTCGAAGGGTCGGTCACATCCTCGGCTTGGGGGAGGTTTTTGCGGAAGGCATTGGTCATCGGGGCGCAGCCATCGGCCTGGATCAGCGCCAATTTGGGCAGTCGGTTGACCAATCCCATCTGGTAGAGTTCCTCATACCCTTTCCAGAAGCCGATAGGTCCCATGCCACCGCTGACAGCCTGGATGTACCAATCGGGCGTGCGCCAGGGCACGCCGGGCTGCGGCGGGCCTAACTCGGCGGCGAGTTGCTCGGCCACTTCAAAGGCGATGGTCTTCATGCTCTCACGGGTGCCGGTGTTGCGAATACCGCGGTCCACCAGAATCCCCCGATGTTCCGCAAATTGGGCAGCCACCTTCTTCGTCACATCGTAAGTGGCGGTCACCTTGACCACCTCGCTGCCATAGATGGCAATCTCGCGCATCTTCTCCGGCGGGACCAGGCTCGGCAAGAAAGTCCATAGTTTGATGCCGGCATGGGCTGAATAGGCAGAGTATGAAATCGCGACGTTGCCTGTTGAGGCAACGATGAGTTCCTTGATCCCGGCCTCTTTCATCATCGAGATGACCATGGCCGCCTGGCGATCCTTGAAGGAGTTGGTGGGATTCTGGCGTTCATCCTTGACGAAGAGGTTGGACGCCCCGATCATCATCCCTAAGTTGTTGGCGCGCAAGAGCGCCGTGCCACCTTCGCCCATTGTGATCTGGAAATCGTCGCGTCTGAGTGGTAGAAGTTCGCGGTAGCGCCACATCGTAAAGGGGCGTTGGCGCAGAATATCAGGCCACAGCCGCGAAATGCGGTTGTAGTCGTATCGAACCTCCATCCAATCATGCCCACATGCGCTACAGATGTGCGTTGGCAGGACAAATGGCTGGCGGTGACCGCATTTGCCACATTCGAGTTCGAGATCCATTGGGATGGCAGACGGAATCACTTGCATGGTTGCCTCTATCGTCAAATACTAATAAGTGGTATCCTGGTTAATCAATATGCATATCAAGAATAGCACAAGTTTTTATAAGAACAAGCGCAAAGGCCGGCTGCATTAGGGCTATCGCATTTGGCAGCAAAGACTACAAAAGTCTCAGCAGACACCTGCATTTGGCGCGTTTTTCGTTCGACAAGACGCTTGGTCAAGGCAATCCCACGTGAGACTTTTGTAGTCTGGCCCCTGCGAGGTTAAATGCAATAGCCCTGCCGGCTGCATGGTTGGTCATCCGACATGTGGCGCTGCGATAATCAGGCGTGTTGTTGGCGCCAAAAGGTGTTGCAAATCGACAGTCCGCTCAGCCGGAGAGTCTTTGCACTTTCAGTAGTTCTGTTGTACAATTCAAACAGCCGACGGAAGTTAGCTTGTGGTAAATGCTGAGTGGATGGCGCTTCCTGCTGATGCTCGTATAATGCACATGCTTCTACATCTGTTCAGTAGCCGACAGAGGATTTTCAGCGATGAATGATCGGAAATTAGAACCTGCACCGGGCCAGAAAGACACATCTGCCAGTCCAGACGCGCGGCGGACACGTGGCCTTTCGCAGCGGTTACGGCAACCCTTGCCTTCGCAACCAGAGGCGGTAGAGGCGTCAAAACCCCCGGTCGCGCCAAAGACTCATCTGGTAGCAGAACCGCTTTCGGGCATACCCGCCAGTGTGCCTGTAGCCATACCTGCCGGTGCGTCTTCAAGTCCGGCGCCAGCGGCTGAAACGCAGCAGATTGCGGGGAAGCCTCAGGTTGCTTATGAAGGTTTGCTTTCGGCAGGGGTGCAGTTGCAGGGCCGCTACAAAATCCTGGGAGTGATCGGCATCGGCGGGATGGGGGCTGTGTACAAGGCCCAAGACTTACGTTTCCCAGGTGTGTTGCGGCTGTGCGCGGTGAAGGAGATGATCAGCACGGCATCAGACCCGCAGGTCCGTCAGATGATTGTGCGCAACTTCGAGCGCGAGGCGAGTATCCTGGCGACGTTGGGGCATCCCGCGATTCCACAAGTCTATGATTACTTCACCGAAGGTGCGCGTTGTTATCTGGTCTTGGAGTTCGTCACCGGTAAAGACCTGGAGGCGCGCCTGGCAGAAGCAGAAGGTTTTTTCTCCGAAGGGCTGGTCGCCGATTGGGCCATTCAACTTTGTGAGGTGCTCTCATATTTGCACAACCACAAACCACGCCCGATTATCTTTCGAGACCTGAAGCCCTCCAACATTATGTTGGACGATCATAACCGCATCCGGCTGGTCGATTTCGGCATCGCCAAACTTTTCCAGAGCGGTGAGAAGGGTACCATGATTGGTACCGAAGGGTATTCCCCCCCCGAGCAGTACCGGGGTATTGCCGAACCGCGCGGCGATATTTATGCGCTCGGCGCAACATTGCACCATCTCCTGAGCAAACAAGACCCGCGCCTGGAGCCGCCCTTCTCTTTTCACGAGCGCCCTATCCACAGGACCAATCCCACCGTTTCGCGCGGACTCGTCGAGGTGATCGACAAAGCGTTGGAATACGATATCAACAAACGTTGGGGGTCGGCAGAGGAGTTCCGGCGCGCTCTGGCTGGCAGCCTTTCGATCAAGATCGGGAGCGGGGCGTTGGGTGACAAGACGGCGACTTTCGACACAGGTGTGGTCAAGCCGCTATGGAAGTTCGCTTGCGAAGACGAAATCCGCGGGTCGGTGACGGTCGCTGACGGGATGGTTTTTGTGCCCTCGTATGACCACAATGTGTATGCGCTGGCCGAAGACAACGGTAAATTTGTGTGGAAGTATCCCACCGAAGGTGGAATCGCTGGCAAGCCCTGGGTCTCGGAGGGGATGGTCGTCTTCGGCTCGACTGACAAAGTGGTCTATGCGGTCGATGCTAAAAGCGGTCGCTTGTTGTGGACGGTGCCGACGCAAGGCCGTGTTTTTTCTTCACCTTATGGTGAGTTGGGGCACATTTTCATCGGCTCTGACGACCGCCAGATTTATGCCATTCACCAGTTGTCTGGCCGTCGTGCGTGGACCTACGCGGCAGATGGCGAGATCCGTTCCCGGCCGCTGGTGGCAGAGAGCTTGATCCTGTTTGCGTGCCAGATGGGCACGGTGTATGCGCTCAGCTTGAATCGCGAACATCGCTGGCGTTTTCGTGCGCGGCGTGCCTTTCTGGCTTCGCCGGTGATGCACAATGGGTTGGTTTTCATCGGATCGCTGGACAATCATTTCTATGCTCTGGATGCGCGCTCCGGTTGGGCCGCCTGGAAGTATCGCTCCGGGGGCAGCATCGTCTCGACGGCGGCGATTTGGAAGAACATAGTCTTTTTCGGCTCCGGGGATGGCTCGATCTATGGTCTGGACTCGGACGATGGGCGCATTGTCTGGCGCTATCAAACCGAGAACCAGATTACCGGCGCGGCAAGTGTCGCCGAAGGCAATCTCTATATCGGCGGAGTGGATGGCAATCTATATTGCTTCGATGCGCTCACCGGGGCTGTGCGCTGGCGCTATCAGACCGATGGGCCAATCACCGGCGCGCCGCAGATCGCCGATGGCGTGGTTTACATAGGCTCTGCGGATCATTACGTGTACGCGATTCCGATGTGATTTGGAACGATGGGGGATGAATGGCAGACATAAAGACCTGGTTGCGCGGTATCTTCAGCAAGTCGGCGCGGCGTGAGCAAGAGGAAAGTGCCGCCGCGAGTCTGTTCAAAAAGCCGGAAATGGCTCCGGTCGAAGGGGCTGAGGCTGAACTTGCTCCGGTAGTGAAGGCGCAACGCGCCTGGGAGGCTTCTGGCGTCTTCTCTGTTGGCTGGCGCACAGATGTAGGACGGGTGCGCAACCATAACGAAGATGCCTTATTCGTCCTGTCGGGCGAACAGGAAGCGAGTAGTGCGGCGCCTCCGTTTGGACTTTTCATGTTAGCCGATGGAATGGGCGGGCATCAATCCGGCGAGGTTGCCAGCGCGCTGGCGTTACGGGTGGCGGCCAGTTGTTTGCTTTCGCGTGTTTATTTCCCGCTGATGGATGTTTCCGATCGGGGAGCCGATCAGCCTTCATTGACCGATGTGGTTCGTGAGGCCATATCACAGGCCAACCGGGTCGTCACACGCGACTACCCCGGCAGCGGCAGCACTTTGACCTGCGCCATGATTCTCGGCGACCGTCTCTTTATGGGGCATGTCGGTGACAGCCGCGCTTATCTTCTGCGTACCGGCCAACCTGCCAGACAGTTGACCAAGGATCACTCGCTGGTCAATCGTTTGATGGAAATGGGACAGCTAACCGAGGCAGAGGCGGCGGTGCATCCACAACGCAACGTGTTATATCGAGCTATCGGGCAGGGCGCCACCCTGGAAGTCGATGTCTTCACCTATGCACTTGAACCTGGAGACCGCTTACTCCTGTGCAGCGATGGCTTGTGGGGGGCCGTGGATGAAGCCGAAATCTGGCGCTTGATTCAGGATGCGCCGACGCCACAGCAGGCGTGCGTGCAGTTAGTTGCTGCTGCCAATGCCGCCGGAGGTAACGACAATATCTCGGTCGTTCTGGTCGAAACCTGGCACGAGCAAAGCCAGGGGGTGTGATGGTAACTATTGATTCCCAGAAAGACTACTATGTGATCTTGAACGTTTCCGTGAATGCGGACGACGATGAGATCAAGCAGGCCTATCGTGAGAAAGCGCGCGATTATCATCCCGACAGCGGACATGGCGATGCAGACCTGTTCCGGGAAGTCCAGGAATCTTACGAAGTCTTGCGCGACGAAGTCTTGCGGCGCGCTTATGATCGGCAGCGAGAGAAGCGCGGGCTTTCTGAGGATGCGCCGGTAGGTTTGGCCCTGTCTCAGAGCCGCACCGAAGCCTTCCCTCTCGATGAACCTCAATTGCTTTATGTGCTGGTTGACGTTCTGCCGCACACAGACGAACAAAAAGAGGCTACGCGCCAGCATTTGAACGTCGCCCTGGTGGTAGATAGCAGCACCTCCATGAGTGGGGCGCGGATGCAGAATGTGAAGGTCGCTGCTGCGGACCTGGTCGAATCTCTGGGACCGCAAGATCGTCTGGCACTCGTGGCGTTTAGCGACCGCGCCGAGGTGCTGGCGCCGACGCATCTCATGGACAATCCGCGCATCCTCAAGTCTGCGTTGGCGGCGTTGATTCCCAGTGGAGGGACCGAAATTTTCCAGGGTTTGTTAGCCGGACTCGAAGAAGTGCGTCGTTATGCTTCTCCCGAGAAAGTCAACCATGTCATTTTGTTGACGGATGGCCGCACTTATGGCGACGAGACCCGGTCGCTGCTCGAGGCGCGGCGTGCTGCCGCCGAAGGCATCAGTATCTCTGCCTTTGGGATTGGAGAGGATTGGAACGACGAATTTCTGGATGATCTGGCGCGTACTGCGGGCGGGGTTTCGCGCTACATCCGCGCTCCCTCAGATGTACGGGCGGCTCTCCGCCGACAAATCCAGGGATTGAGCAGTACGTTATTGCAGAATGTGCAACTGGAAGTGAATATGGCGCCCTATGTCTCAATCCAGGCGGTTTATCGCGCTGCACCCTATCTGGAGATTCTCGCACATTCTGAGAACCACGTGATCGCGCTTGGCAATGTAATGGCGGACGAACCGGTAGCGGTGGTTTTGGAGTTTATCATCGATCAGGCGGTCACCGGCGAACGGCGCATTGCGCGGTTGGATCTGGTTGGCGAACAAATCGCTGCGTCCGACCTCATTCGACTGAGTCAGGATGTCAACGTGACGTTTACGCTGAATCCTAAAGCGGAACCGGTTCCGACCAAACTGCTTAATCGCCTGGCCCGGTTGAGCGTTTTCAATCTGCAGGAAAGAGCCTGGAAAGCACTGGGGGTGGGAGACGTGCATCAGGCGACCACCTGTCTGGAATATGCGGCCACCCGGTTGTTCGATATGGGCCATCGAGATTTGGGTCAGGCAGCGATGCTGGAAGTGAATCGTCTGATGCATGGTGGTGATCCGACCAAAGAAGGCCGCAAGAAATTACGCTATGGCACGCGGAGCCTGACATCCCCTACGCGATAGGTCCGAGGCAAGTGGGAGGAGAAAACTATGACACAAAAAGCAAGCAAAGTCGTTTGTCCCTCGTGTGGGGCGGAAAACCTGCCCGGCACCCTTTTCTGTATTCAGTGCGGCACTTATTTGCCATCGGGGGGGCCGCTGCGTACCGAGCCGCTCCCCGAGCAAGAAGAAGGCCGTCCCGCTCGTCCGCGTCAGCAAGGCGCGGAGGGTGAAGAAGTCTGGGCGCTGAACATCGAAGTCGAGGTGCTGAACACCGGTCGCAAAGTGCTGCTCTCCGCAGATCGCGAGATCCTGGTAGGACGCCTGGATGCTGCGCACGGCATTTTCCCGGAGCTGGATATGACGACCGATGGCGGCCTGGAACAGGGCGTTTCGCGGCGCCATGCCCGGATTTATGCGCGGGAGGGCACGTGCTTTGTCGAAGACCTCGACAGCACCAATGGCACATTCCTGAATGAAGAGCGGATAACACCCTATCTGCCCTATGCTTTTCGCGATGGGGATTTGTTGATGTTTGGCACCATGCGCCTGAAGGTGCATATCTATCCCAATCGTTAGTGGGTTGGAGGAGCAACTATGGCACATACCATTTTGATACACGTCATGAACGAAGATGCAATTGTTGGAGAGATAGACGAACTGCCAGATCAAAATGCGCCGTTCCTCAGGATCTCCAGTCCACGCTTGCGAGATGGACGGGATGTCTCCTACTTCTTGCCGGATACGAATATCGTGCTGCTGCCCTGGGCGCGCATCCACAGTATCGAAATTATGCCGACCGAGGGAGAGGAAAAGCTTGTTACCTTCATCCGCGAGTAATCCCGAAGCGAATCTGCGCGATGTGCATCCATTGATCCTGGTAGTGGACGACGAGCCGCGCATCATCCGTTTTGTGCGCATCAACCTGGAAATGGAGGGTTTTCGCGTGATCGAAGCCGCCAATGGATTGGAGGCCGTGGATCAAGTTCGGGAGAAAATGCCCGATGCGGTGTTGCTAGACGTCTCGATGCCGGAGATGGATGGCTTCGAAACGTTGCGGATGATTCGCGAGATCTCCAGCGTGCCGGTGATCATGTTGACCGTGCGCAGCACCGAAGAAGACAAAGTGCGCGGTCTGGATCTGGGGGCCGATGATTACATCACCAAGCCGTTCAGCCCGCGCGAACTGGTGAGTCGCCTGCGGGCCGTCCTGCGCCGGGTGCAGCCCGTGTCGGCTGCCAGCGCTTCGGTCCTGGAGATCGATGGCCGTGTCAGCCTGGATATCAACACAGGCGAAGTGCTGGTGGAGGGCGAGCGCATCAAGCTGCGCCCCATCGAGTTCCGTTTGCTGCGCCATTTGATCGAGAACGCTGGCTGGACAGTCCCGTACAGCACGCTGCTTTCCAAAGTGTGGGGCTACGAATACAAAGACGCAGTCTCCTATCTGCGTCTATATGTCAATTACTTGCGGAAAAAGATTGAGCCTGATCTGGCGAATCCACGTTACATCTTCACGGAACGCGGGATGGGTTACCGTTTCGTCGATTTCCGTCGCCAACAAACCGAAAAATGAGGGTGGCTGCGTGAAAGCTTACAAAATTGTGATCACCGGCCCATACAATGCCGGGAAGACTGCTTTTATTCACTCCATTAGCGATATCGCGATGGTTTCGACCGAGCGCCGGATTTCCGATCCGGCTGTGGCGACCGGGGGAAAGTCTGAGACCACTGTCGCGATGGATTACGGGCAGAAACGACTCGGCGATGCCATGTTGCACCTGTATGGCACGCCCGGACAGGCGCGTTTCGAGTTTATGTGGTCGATTTTGGCGAAAGAGATGGATGCGTATGTGTTGCTCGTTGACAGCACCGACAGGAGCAGCTTGATGGACGCCAAGCAGGTGATGCGGCAATTCCGCAAGCAGGCTAAAGTGCCCTATGTCGTGGCGGCCAACAAACAGGATCACCGTTCTGCGATGGCGCCAACGGAAATCCAACGGCTGCTGGCTGTGTCGCAAGATGTCGCGGTGCTGCCGTGTGTCGCCCGTGAAAAGGAATCCGTTCTACGGATTCTGGAACACGTGCGCCAGTTGTTAAGTTAAGGAGGTAGCTATGTGGGGAACGCCGACCTACTTCATTTTTGGACTGCCGGCGTTGTTGTTGGCGCTGTATGCGCAGTGGCGTGTTTCGTCGACCTATCGAAAATACTTACGCGTTCCGGCTGCTGGTGGGATGACCGGGTTACAGGCCGCGCAATATCTGCTGCGCGCTACCGGGTTAGCCTTGAAGATCGAAGGCGTCGCCGGTCAGTTGACCGACCACTACGATCCGCGCAATAAGGTTTTGCGGCTCTCACAAGGGGTGGCGCAGTCGGCATCGGTGGGGGCGGTTGCGGTGGTGGCCCATGAATTCGGTCACGCCATGCAGGATGCGGAAGCCTACCTGTTGCTGCGTTTGCGCGCCGGGATGGTGCCGGTGGTCAACTTCACCTCCTGGCTGGGGCCACTTATCTTTTTCGGTGGCCTGCTGTTGCAGTATGAACCGTTGGCGCGGATTGGCGTTTTCTTCGTGGCCGGAGCTGTCGTTTTTTCGCTGCTCACGCTGCCCGTAGAACTGAACGCGAGCCGCCGTGCGATGCAGCTTTTGGAACAGGGTAGTATCCTGACCGACGAGATGGCGCTTGAGGGGGCGCGGAAGATGCTGTCGGCGGCGGCGCTGACCTATGTGGCGGCGTTGGCCCAGGCCCTCTCGACGATGTTGTATTACATCTCGCTATTGAGCGGCGGGCGTCGTCGCCGTTTCTAGGTGTCACCTTTTTGCCGGTTGACCGGAAGGCCTGCTGATGCGCTGGAAATTCGACCCGTTTCTGGATTGCGCCGCAGTACGTGATGCGTTGGCGCGCTTGATGCGCGATCCACGCTTTACGCCCGCGCGGGTGGCGCAGTCGCTGCGGCGCGATGCGGCCGTCGAAACCACACTGATGGTCGACGTGTACACGACGCCTGATGAAGTCGTGGTGCAGGCCTCGCTCCCTGGATGCAAACCCAAAGATGTGGAAATCAAACTTGAGCGTGAGCGGCTGACGATCCGCGGCAAGTTTCCTGCGCCTTTGGACAACGTCGCCTACGTTTTCCAAGAACGCCAATCTGGCAGTTTCTATCGGGCGCTGGCGCTGAATGTGCCGGTCGATGGGAGTCGCGCCGAGGCCCGGCTTGTGGATGGCGTGCTGACGTTGATCCTGCCGAAGGTCCAGGAATCGCAAACCAAAGTCGTATACGTGCGCCCGAAATAGTTGCCCCGGATCGAGTTTGCCATAAGCGCAGACCTTGCGCAAATCTTTGCGCCGCGAAGATTCGTGCCGCGAAGAATCGCGCTCTGTCTGCGCTTGCTTTTTGCGTTTCCTAAGCTAAGATGATGCCGAAAAAGATGACGGGAGTCGGAGCGTTTCAACCGTTGTCTGAATGTCAGGGGGTATGTATGCACAAATCCTTTGCGCGGTGGTTATGGGCCACTTGCGTATTGCTCATCGTGGTGGGACTGGCCGGTTGCGACCGGATGATCAACCTGCCTACCGCCCCGTCCACCCCTGCGCCAGAAGCCACGGCGACGGCGACCGCGGCCCCCAGCGCGACGCCAGTGCCGTCTGAGAGTCCTTACCCGCCGGTTTTACTCGGCTACGAACCACACTCCGGTCAGGAAGTGGCTGCCTATACTGCCCCTTCCGCAGTTGCCAATGCGGCGGCGATCAAACTGTACTTTGACCAGCCGATGGACCAGGCGAGCGTTGTTGCGGCGTTCAGGGTGACGCCGCCTCTCGAGGGCGATTTCGAGTGGCCGGACGATGCGACGCTGGTTTTCCGCCCGCGCGCCCTTACTGCTGCTACCCGCTACCGGGTGACATTGGCGGGTGACATCCATTCGACGGCGGGATTGCCCTTGTCCACCGAACTCTCTTTCGCCTTTTCGACGCTCACGCCGTTGGCCGTCACCCGCGTGACGCCGGCTGCCGGATCGCCTGACGCGCGCATCGATACGCCGGCCTTGATCGTTTTCAACCGCGCCATTGTCCCAATCGCCTGTGTGGGCAAACCGGCGCAAGCGGATGGCGAATGTCGCGCACTCTCCTTGAGCTTCGATCCTGCCGTTTTGGGTACAGGGATGTGGGTGGAAACTTCCGTCTATCGGTTTGATTCGCTGCGGGGGTGGGCCGCCGGTCGGATGTACACCGCCACCCTGGCAGCGGGTGTGGTGAGTGTGGAAGGGGCGGCGCTCCGCGATCCGGTGACCTGGTCTTTCAGTACCGCGTCCCCTGTGATTCGGACCAGCATCCCGGCTGAGGGGCAATCGCAGATCCCGCTGGAGACGGACATCCGCGTGATCTTCAACACGCCGATGGATCAAGAAATCACGGCCAGCGTTTTTGGCGTCAGCGATGAGGCGGGAGCGGTCGTTCCTGGCGCGATCACCTGGGAAGATAACGGCGTGGAGTTGATCTTTACCCCGGTGACAAACCTGAATCTGGGGACACGCTATACTGTGCAGGTCGGCGCGCGTGCGCGTGCGGCCACTAGCGCCCCTCTGGAAAATCCGCACCGTTGGACCTTCACCACAGTGCCGTCGCCCGCCTTCGTGACTGCGGCGCCGCGCGATGGTGTGACTGGCGTAGCTGTCGCCGAACCGGTGCGTCTGGCGTTTTCCGGCGCGCTCGATCTGGCGACGCTGGACCGGAACATCATCATTACCCCAACGGTGGAGAATGTGCACGCCAATTTCGACGCAGCCGCGAACGTCTATTACCTTTCCTGGGATAAACAACCCCGGACCGAGTATTGTGTGCTGCTCAAGCCGGGTGTCGCCGACGTGTACGGCAATGTCATCACCGAAAGCCGCAGGTCGTGTTTCGTGACCGGTGATCTCCCCGCCTTTATCAGCCCGGCAGGTTCGACCAGTGCTATGACGCTCGATGCGTCGCAACCGGCTCAGCTTCACTTTTCGGTGCAGAACCGTGATCGCGTGGCCTTCACCCTCTCCGAAGTGCCCGAGCCAGATTTCGTGCGTGGGCGAGACGTTGCCGGTGCGGTGATTCGGGAGTGGCAAGAGACGTTCAACGTACCGCGCAACACGCCCACCGTAGTCTCGCTGGTCTTACGCCGTCTCGGCGGCGCGCTCCCTACCGGCTATTATCATCTGGCATGGGCTGATCCACCGTGGGGGACGCAATCCCTTGCCTTTGCGGTGGTGGATCGTCACCTGATGTTGAAACTGGCAGCGGAAGAAGCCCTGGTGTGGGTCACAGATTTGCGCAGCGGCGCACCGATCAGCCGCACTGCCGTGCGTCTGGTGGATGGCGAAGGCGTGTTGGTCGCTGCTGGCACCACGGACGTCGACGGTCTGGCGCAAATCCCTATCAGCCCGCGTGAGGATTTATGGACCAACGTCGCGGCGATTGTCGGTGAACCGGGCGCGGCGGGATTTGGCGTGGCGCTGACGTCGTGGGTGGGTGAGGCTGCGCCATCCGCCTTCGGAATTGCGCTGGACGGCAGTGTGACGTCGCCCTTTGTTTTGCGCGTGTATACAGACCGGGCGAACTACGAGCCTGGGGCGGTGGTGAGCTTCCGGGGGATCGCGCGCGAAAAAGATGGCCGTTATTTGATGCCGGCGTTGGATGTGCCCGTGCAGGTAACACTGCGTGAGGCCGCCGGGCGTGAAGTCTATTCGACGACGCTTGCGCTGTCGGACATGGGGACGTTCACCGGCGCGCTGACACTTCCGGAAGGTCTGGGGGTGGGGGACTACGTGCTTGTGGCATCCCCGCTCGGCGACGGCAATCACCGGCCTGGGACGGCGGCTTTTGCTGTGGCTGCCCCTCGTCAAAACGCATTGACCATCCGTGTGCTGCCGGTGTCGGCGGAGCTGTCGAGTGGTGAAACGATAAGCGCAGTGATCAGCGTGGGTGATGCCTTTGGCCTGCCGGTAGCCGGTGCGCCGTTGACGTGGACTGTGTACGCGCAAGGTAAACCATTGCCGGTAGCTCCGTTCGAGACATGGGGGTGGCCTGGCGCGCCAGCGGGTGACTCCGTTCTGGTCGCCGCGGGTGAAGCCGAAACCGATGCGGAAGGTCGCTTCGCTCTTGCGTTGCCGGCCACGGTTGCCGCTCAGTCGTTCGGCCCGCAGCGTTGGACCATCACGGCTGCCGTGCGCGACGGGGCCGCCCAGGACGCGCACCTGCTGCCGGTCAGTGGGGAGGGGCAGGTGACTGTGCACCCGTCTCGTTTTTATCTGGGCATACAGCCGCGTGAATGGGTGGCGCGCGCCGGCCTGCGAACTGAAGTCAATCTCCTGGCGCAGGACTGGGCGCAACAGCCGGTTACCGAACAAGAAATTGCCATCTCATTGACCCAACGCGAGTGGTACCGGGTTCCAGGGCTGGATGCGTCCACATGGGGCTACACCGACACCGTCATCTCCACCGCCCGCGTGACGACGAATTTCGAGGGTCGGGCCGCAGCGGTAGTCGTTCCGCCGCGCAGTGGCACTTACATCGTTGCAGCGGATGCGCTCGATGCGGATAACCATCCCGTGCATACGGAGATCATGGTGTGGGTAAGCGGGGTGGGGGCGGGGTCCTGGCCGGTGGAAGCGGATCAAGTGTTACCCATTGCCGACGCGAGCGTGTATGACGTGGGCGACCGGGCTAAAATTCTGTTGCCGGTGGCGTTCGATGGGCCATACCAAATGTTGATGACGGTCGAACGCGACGGCATCCTCGCCGTCGAGCGACGCATTTTCGATGCGCCAAATCCGGTGGTGGAGGTTCCGATCGTCGAGGCTTACGTCCCGAACGTCTACGTCTCGTTTGTGTTGATTCGCGGCATCACCGCGACGTTGTCTGCGCCGGAAATACGGGCCGGTTATGTGACGTTGCACGTCGCGCCCGCTGCACAAACGTTGACCGTCACGGCATTGCCGGACAAGCCGATCTACCAGCCAGGGGATACTGTATCTTTGAACGTGCGGGTGGCGGATGCCGCCGGACGTCCAGCCACTGCAGAGGTGGCTGTCGCGCTGGTGGACAAGGCGCTGTTGTCGCGGGGGGGCAGCGTTCCTTCCCTGCTCGATGCGTTCTACGGTGTGCGCCCCTTGCAAGTGATGACGGGCGATGGCCTGCTGGTGCTCTCCGGTCGCCGGGATGTGACTACACTATCCGCGGAAACCCCGTATCGCAGTGCGCGCTTCGGCGATGGCGCTTTGCCCTGGACAGCCGGTACGCGCTTCGCCGATGCTGTGTTATGGGCGAACGATAGCCGTACTGGCGCCAACGGCGAGACGAACCTCACCTTTGTGCTGCCCGACACGCCCGCGACGTGGGTGGCTGTGGTGCATGCTCTTACCGCCGACACAAAAGTGGGTGAGACACAGGTGGAGATTGTCACCGAGAAACCACTGCGCGTCCAACCCATGACGCCGCGTTTTCTGGTTGCAGGGGATCAAGTGGAGATCGCTGCCCTGCTATCCAATCACACGGATGCGCCTTTCTCGGGCGCTGTGCAGTTGACGGCGGATGTGGGTGCGCGCGTGGATACGTTGGTGCGCATCTTTGACTTGCCCGCCAGAGGGCAGGCGCGTGTAACGTGGACGGTCTTCGTCGCCGAGAGCAGCGTCGAGGCGCTGTCCTTGACGTTCACGGCGACAGGAGGCGGATACCGGGAGGGAGTTTCGGTCCAATTGCCCGTCTATCGCTATGTGCTGCCGGATGTGGTTGGGACTGCCGGTGTGTTGGACGAGGCCGGAACCCGTATGGAGACAGTGTTGCTCCCACCGGAAGCCGGTGCCGCGAGCGCGTTGCTGATACGCGTTGCCCCTTCCTCTGTTGGGGCGCTGGTCGACACACTCACCTACCTGGATCACTATCCTTACGCTTCCACGGATGTGTTGATTCAGCGTTTTACGTCCTATGTGTTCACCTACCGCGCGCTGCAGGAGTTAGGCGTGACCGATGACGCCCTGATGGCCCGTCTGCACACCTCGATCGCGCAAGCGTTGGAGCGGCTCTATGAACGCCAAAATGCGGATGGCAGTTGGGGGTGGTGGGAAGGACAAAGCACGAGCGCGGAGTACGCGCGCGAACTCTTCGCGCGCGAAGAATTCACACTGCACCTCACAGCGTTCGCGACCCTGGGATTGGTCAGAGCGGAGCGTGCGGGTTTCGCTGTGCGCCAGGAGGTCCGAGAGCGAGCGCTGGGCTATATTTATGACACTATCGTGCGGAGCCTGTCCGGTGATGTGCGCCATGCGAATCATACGTTGGGGCTGTATGTGTTGTCTGATGCGCGTGTCCCGTGGCCTACCGGCGCTGGAGGGGCATTGTACGCTGACCGGGAAGCGTTGGGCGTTGTAGGGCGCGCTTATCTGGCGCTGGCGTTGGGAACGTCCGACCCCTCGGATTCGCGGCTTCTGGCCTTGCTGGATAGTGTGCGCAATGAAGTCGAACTGTCTGCGGCAGGTGCGCATTGGGCGGGCGATGCTGACCGCGTCATTGGCGACGGGAGCGGCTTGCACTGGAATACCGATGTCGTCGTCACGAGCGTTGCCATTGCTGCATTGGCGCGTTTTGCGCCTGACGATCCATTGTTAGCTCAGGCTGCGCACTGGCTCATGGTCACGCGGCGCGGCGGGCGTTGGCAGACAACTTACGAGACCGCATGGGCCATCGCTGGTTTATCTGAAGTGCTGCGTGCGTCTCGCGACATAGCGACAGCCAGCGAATTCTGGCATTACGATTGGAGCGTGGCGTTGAATGGCGTGGCCCTGACGGAGAGTGCCGAGCGACCAGCAGCATCGAACGATGAAGTCGTCGTTCCGTGGCGGCTGCGGCTGGGATTATCGACCGGCTCTGGCGGAGATCGCACTGGCTCCCTTCCGCCGCTGTTGCGGGATCGTCCTAATCTTGTGGAGATCTCTCGTGGCAGTGGAGCGGGTTATCTGTACTACACGATTCATCCGGAACTCTCCATACCCATCGCGCAGATTACGGCGGAGAGTCGCGGATTAACGCTGCGCCGGGAGTATTGCGCCGTCGCGGATACTCCGGTCGTGAAGGGGATTCCTGCCCCCACGGTGTGCCGTCCGCTGACCGAATTGCGTGTGGGGGAACAGGTGGCAGTTCGCCTGACCTTGATCGCTCCTCAGACACGCACTTATGTGCGCCTGGAAATCCCACATCCGGCCGGATTCGTACCGGCTGATATGGTTACCGGGATGACAACAGGCGGTGTCTCGCATCAAGACCTAAGTTGGTGGACGATGCCCTTTGAGCAGTGCGAGGTCCTGGACGAGCGCGTGGTCCTCTTCGCTTCTGAAGTGCCGGCAGGTACGTACCAGGTGACGTATGTATTGCGTGCTGTCACGCCGGGCGTCTACGGGGCGTTGCCTGCAATCGTCTCCGAGATTTATTTCCCCGAAGTGTGGGGACGTAGCGCAGGCGATGTGATCCGTGTCGTTCCATAGACTCAGTAGATCGAAATTTCAGCAGGGGCCAGACTACAAATAGGGCTATCGCATTTGGCAGCAAAGACTACAAAAGTCTCAGCAGACACCTGCATTTGGCGCGTTTTTCGTACAACAAGACGCTTGGTCAAGGCAATCCCACGTGAGACTTTTGTAGTCTGGCCCCTGCGAAGGTCAAATGCAATAGCCCTGAGACTACAAAAGTCTCAAGGGGCGTCTGGTTGAGCAAATATCTGCGTTAAACGATAGCTATACAAGGCGTAGTAAGTGCTGAGACTTATATAGTCTTTGCCACTTTTGACTACGGACTGAGGACTAATTTTCGGAGGTGTTTATGGTACAGCAGGTTCAGCAACAACGCGGCATTATCAGTGGCGTTTTCTCACCGCCGGCCCCCCGTTCGGTCGCCGACGCCGGCCTGAATATGGGGCTACTCAGCGATCTGACGTTGAAATCTCTCTACTTCGAAAGCTACCTCGCCGGGCGCGACCTCGCCGACAGAATGGGCTTACCCTTTGCCGGTGTTGTGTCGGGCATCCTGGATTTTCTCAAACGCGAGCAACTCTGCGAGGTGCGCAGCGCCTCAGGGCGGGGCGGGCTTTCGGAGGCGATGTACGAGTACGTCCTCACGGCGCGTGGACGCGAGAACGCCCGCGATGCGTTGGAGCGTTCGCAGTATACCGGGCTTGCGCCGGTCCCGCTGGCAGACTACATCCAGTCGATTCGCGTGCAGGGTTTGAAAGACGTGGTGGTGCATAAACAACACCTACAGAAAGCGTTGTCGCACCTGATTTTTAGCCCCAAGACCTTCGAGCAGATTGGCCCGGCGGTGAACTCAGGACGCTCCATCTTCCTCTTTGGTAGCCCCGGCAATGGCAAGACCTCGATCGCGGAAGCCATCGGCACCTTGCTGATGGAGGGCGACATGTATATCCCCTACGCGGTGGAAATCGAGGGGCAGATCATCAAGGTTTTCGACGACGTCAACCACAAGCCGATCAAAGAGGAAGGGCAGCGCAATGTGGATGCGCGCTGGCTCAAGGTCAAGCGTCCCTTCATCGTCGTCGGCGGCGAGTTGACCCTGGAAGGGCTGGACCTGGTCTACGATACCAACAACAAGTACTACGAAGCGCCCTTCCAGATGAAGGCCAACGGCGGCATTTTCCTGATCGACGACTTTGGACGGCAGCAGGTGCGGCCCACGGATTTGCTCAACCGCTGGATCGTCCCCCTCGAAAAGCGCATCGACTTTCTGACGTTGCACACGGGCCGCAAGTTCGAGATTCCCTTCGAGGTGCTGATCGTCTTCTCGACGAACCTGGAGCCGGCCGATTTGGTGGACGAGGCTTTCCTGCGGCGTATCCGACACAAGATCGAAGTACACGATCCAAGTTGGGAGGAATTCGCCGAAATTTTCAAGCGTGTCGCCGCTGCCAAAAAGGTGCCCTTCTCCGAGCAGGCCTTTGCCTATGTGGTCCGCGAGCACTATCTCAAGCCGAACCGCCCGCCGCGCGCGTGTCACGCCCGTGACCTGCTGGATCAGGTGATCGACATTGCCAAGTATCTCAACGTGCAGCCGGTTTTGAGCAAGGAACTGATCGACCGGGCAGCAGAAGCCTACTTTGTGGAATTCGAGGAGCACTGATGATGACGCGATTTCCCGATTTGTGGCAACGTGAGCAACCGTTGGGACGTCCGTTCGTTTTGGGACACCGTGGCGCGAGTCACGCCGCGCCCCAGAACACGCTGGCCGCATTTCGCAAGGCGGCAGAAGTGGGAGCCGACGGTATCGAGCTGGACGTCCATCTCTCGCGGGATGGCGTGCCGGTGGTCATCCACAATGACAGCGTCGACGCCACCACCGATGGCCATGGGCTGGTGCGCGATCTGACGCTGGCGCAGCTCAAGGCGCTGGATGCCGGTTCACACTTCGATGTGGCCTTTGCGGGTGAGCGCATCCCCACGCTGGAAGAGGTGCTGGCCGAAGTCGGTACGCGGCTGCTGACCAACATCGAGTTGAAAGCCGGGCAGACGTCGGCGTTGGCGCCTGCTGTCGTCGAGTTGGTGAGGCGTATGGGAATGGCGACCCGCGTGTGGTTCTCGTCTTTCAAACCTTATGCCCTTTACCGGGCGCGCGCTTTAGCGCCGGAGATTCCCTGCGGCCTGCTCTACGGCCCGCTGAACCTGGGAACGTTGCTGCTGAGGCCGTTCACGCCGCACGAGGCGCTGCATCCGTACAAGGACATGCTCACCGCGCACGCGATCCGCCGGGCGCACGACCGCGGGCTGCGCGTCTTCACATGGACGCTCGACGATCCTGTGGGGGCGCGGAAGCTCGCTGCCTGGGGTGTCGATGGCATCATCACCAACGAACCGGCGGAAATTCTGGCGGCCTTGACCGCGGGTCAGGGGTAATGCGTTTTTGTCTCGTAAGACAGGATGAATCCTGAGAATCCTGTTAATCCTGTCGAGACTGTGCGGTCTGCCGGAAGCGGGATTGTGCGGCCAGACGCTCTTCCGAGAGCGCGCCGGCCATCCATGCGGTGACATCCTGACCTGAAAGCTGGGCGAGGTACTGCACGGTTTCTGCGTTTCCGTGCGCTGTCAATGCGATGGTGATAGTTTCTGGCACATAGCAGCCGCTCTGTAGCACCACCGCGATTTCATCTAGCGACGTCCACAGCAGTTGTGCGCTCTCTGGGGGCGGCGTGGCTGCAGGGTAAGCGGCGTGCAACGTGATGTAGAGTTGCGTGGTGTCCCAGGCGACCGTAACCGGGCTGTCGAAAGGCGCGGGGAGTGATGTACAGGCGTCCAACATCCTCTGTATGCAGGGCGAAACCTGCGCCTGGACGACGGCGGGAGGCGCTGGCGGCGTCGCGGTCAGCGCGCCGATGACGATAGCGGCCAATATACCGATAACGACGAAATCCAGGACGCCCAGGATGATCAACATGTGCTTTTGTTTTCGGGTCATTGCGTCACAGTATAGCACAGCGCGCTGTACCTGCAATAGACGAAGTCTGCCACAACTTATAACGATATGACTAACGACTATCCGACTGCCGCCGGCGTGACTACCACGCGTGCAAGCAAGGCGCAAAAGGGCCTCTCGGGACTAACGAGCGGGCTGCTGGCCTCGTTCTTGCTTGGGTGGGCGCCAATCCTCGGCAAATTCGCCTATCGCGCCAGGGTCGATCCGATGACACTGGCGGCGCTGCGCACGGCGGTGGCGGCGCTCTTTTTGTGGATCATCTATCTGATTTTTTGGCGCAAGCGCATCGCCATCAGTTGGCCCGCCGCGCTGAACTGTCTGCTTGTTGGCATCATCAATGGCATCGGTTCCTTGTTCTATTACAGCGGATTGAATCGCCTCGACGCCTCGCGCGCGTCGTTGCTGGGTGCGTTCTATCCCGTTTGGGCCGTGATCTTTTTGAGCGCCTCCGGACAGACGATCCGCCGGGTGACGTTGGGCCGTTTGCTGATCTCCCTGGGTGGCGCGGTGCTGGTGACGTCGCCGTGGCTGATGAGCACGCTGACCGACTATCTCGGCGTGATGTTGATGCTGGCCTACGCCGGATTGACCGGCTGGTATCTCGTGATGGGGCAGTGGGTTCTAGCCGACGTTCCTTCACG
>DAOUAY010000579.1:0-3025 GCA_034432995.1 Anaerolineae bacterium
ACATACGATCACGGTCCGCCGCCGCGAGGAGGTAGAATGGCTCCCGCTACCGGGGCGTGAAGTGTGGCTGCTGTGGGAAGATGGCGCAGATCGCGCCGTGACGGGATTCAACCCGGAGATGGGGCTTGGCTACGCGGATTTCACCGTCACGCCAGGACGGGTCTACAAACTCTACATCGATGTTCCCCGCGGGGCGCCGGTCTCGACGCTACAAGTCGAACCCTGCACAGCGGATGAAGGCGAAGGCTGGATCAGCCGGTTATTGGTGTTTTTGACACAAGCGGATTGACGATACAGCGTTCTCTGTATCGAAGCCTTCGTTCGGGACATCCTTCAGCAGTCTATGCGAAATTGACAAACGAACCCAAAATGACCGGCGAAACCGAGTCACCCAAGCACTCCACCCTACAACACGCTGACATCATTCCCAGTTTGCGTGCGCTTGGCGTGCAGCCGGGAATGGGACTGATGGTTCATTCCTCGCTGCGCAGTCTGGGATACGTCGCAGGCGGCGCGTCTAGCGTTGTCGCTGCGCTGATGGACGTCATCACCCCGAAGGGTACGCTGGTGATGCCGAGTTTCAATCACGGCGCGCCCTTCGAGACCGGCGGCTCCGGTTACTACGATCCCCGAGAGACGCCGACGACCAATGGCGCGATCCCAGATCACTTTTGGCGGATACCGGGCGTCTATCGGAGCCTCGATCCCACCCACCCATTCGCGGCGTGGGGCAAACACGCCCAGCGCTACACGGAGTTCCATCACCGCACGCTGACTATGGGTCTGCAGTCCCCGCTCGGTCTGTTGTTGCAGGACGATGGCTACTGCCTCCTCCTCGGCGTCGATTACGACAGCAACACCTTCCACCACACCGTCGAAACGGCCACCGGCGCGCCGTGCCTGGGTCAGCGCACCGAAGCCTACCCCGTCCAATTGCCGGACGGGCGGCGGGTGATGGGGCGCACCTGGGGTTGGCGGGCACGCGCGTGCCCGCTCACCGACCAAGGGCGCTACATCCCTGCGATGCGCGCCGTTCACCAGAAAGGATTGATTGGCGACAGCACCTTAATCTTGTATCGGCTGCGCGATGGCTACACCGTCATCGCCGATCTGTTGGCGCACGGCATAGCCAATTATCCACCATGCCGCAAGTGTCCAATCCGCCCGCGCCGCGTGCCGGAAACCGTCCCGTCAGATTGGGACCCCACCGCGCAACGCCTACTGCCAAATTCAATCGCGCACACGTATTGAGGGGAAAAATGAAGAAAAAATACTGGAGTGTGTTCTATGTGATTTTGCTGTGGCTGGCGGCCTGTGGGCCACAAACGCCAATACCACCAACGGCGACGCCAACAGCAACGTTGCCCCCTACATCCACCTCCATCCCCGTCCCTACGTGGACGCCAACCCCCACACTCACGCCCACGCCCATACCGCCGCTGGTCGTCAACGTCACCTGGCCTGAGGAGGTGTCCGCGCTTGAGCCGCCACTCGTCATCGCCGACGTGACGCTGCCCCAGGGCATCGCGGCAGACGTCGCCATAAGCGCGAAAATTTACGATCCATCATCGACCATTCACACCACCTTTGACCTCGTCCGGCAAAGTGGCAGACGCTACGTTGCTCCTGCGCCGTTCCAACTGGCGTTGGATGCGCCCACAGGACACTGGTGGCTCGTCGTCCATGTGGAAACAGAATTGGAGGTCGTCGGGGAGCGGATGCTGCCTTTCAAGCCTGCGCCCATCGAATTCCGCGCGCTGACGGAGACCCTGCCCGCCGGGGTGAACCTGCGCGTGCCACTGGCCTTCACCGAGATTGTGGCGCAAGGTGACCAGTATGCCGGCGGGCGGGTGTGGCAGCATGGGAAGGGAGAAATCGCGTTGTGGTGGGCGCCCGGCCCGACCGAGCCGCTGCTCCTCGACAACGCCGTGGTGATGCTCGAAGCCACGCACGATCCCACCGCGCCGCCGGAGGCGGCGCTTGTCGAGGAAACCGAATGGCAGGAACGGACCGCCTTCCGCTTCCACGAACAGTGGCCCGGCAGCGAGGGTGGCCCGGCCGAAGCGTGGGTGATCCGGGGAGCAAACTACTGGCTATACGTCCTGCGTATCCGCGCTGTGGGTGTTGAGACGATCCCCACACTGCTGCACGAAATCGCCGCAACGTTCGCGTTCGATGAGTAAAAAACCTGGCGAAGGTGTGCGGACCGAGGGTATGCACACCTTCGCCAGGTTCTGGAGTTTCACGTCACATTGATCGGCGTACCCACGCGCCGGTCGCTGCGGATGAAGTCGTCTTGGTAGCCGCCGATGGGATGGGCCCAGCGGTAAATCCAACGCGCGGCGGCATTCGAGACGTTGACACAGCCAGAGCTGCGCCGTATCCCGAAATCGTTGTGCCAGTACACCCCGTGGATGGCATTGCCCTTCAAATCCAGGAAAACACACCACGCTATACCCGGCAGATCGTAGATGTCGGCGGGATCAGGCATATCCTCTTCCTTCATACCCGGATGGGGCGCGTTGCTCATGTGGCGCGAGGGTTGCTTGAGCAGTACATGATGCAGCCCGGTGGGCGTCGGAAACTTCGAGCCTGAAGCGACGAGCGTGTGAAATACGATGTTCTCCCCTTCGAAACACGTGAGCGATTGTTCTGTCAGATTGATCTCGACACGCTTGTTGCCGACGAAGGGGTGAATCGGCGCCATCTCCGCACGCGGAAAGCGGCGCACGTCACGCGCCAGCACCCACTGGAAGTTGTCAGGCGTCTTGCGTGGGTAATCGTCGGCGACTTTATACCAGCCAGTGCCTTCATCATCTGTAGCAGCCTCGATCACGTGGAACATCGATCCGCCGTAGAAGCGATACTTCCTGGCGGCCTGTGGATGCGGCGCTACCCGCCCCTCGGTGTAGATCTGCGAAATCTCGCCCCAGAAACCCCACGGGCCAATGTCCGCGATAAAAGGTTGCGGCGCATAGACGCGCACCGGCAGTACCCACGCTGAGTGTACGTAGCCTAAATCGGT
>DAOUAY010000580.1:0-3967 GCA_034432995.1 Anaerolineae bacterium
TAGATGCGCAATTGGAAAGCCGCCATCGCCCGCAATCCCAACTGCCCAAACAGGGTGTGGAAATAATCATCGACGAGAGGGTCTTGCGTCACATCGGGCGTGACGAAGCTCTCATCGTCCCGCAACAACGTAGCGAGGCGTGGAATTTGGGTGAGCGGATAAGCCTCGAAAGGGATCGGCGCGCCGTCACGGCTCCACGACCACACGATGCGTAGATGGGTCGGATTCTGCCGAGGTTCGAGTTGTCCGGCGACAATCCAATCAGGTTCGGGGCGCTGCGAGATACCTTCCACCGCCACTTTGAAGACGGCCTCCACCGTGGCGGCGTCGGTGATCTGCTGGGCGATGCGATACAACATGCGGGTCTCGGCCAGGGAGCTTTGCGAGCGATCGTACAACTCGGCGCTTTCGATCATGTTCGCCAGTTGCGTCGCCATAAGTTCTAGCGTCGATACCAGTTCGGTGGTGAAGACGAAGCGTTGGTCGCTTTCGATGCTGAGCGCGCCGTTGATTTGGCCACGGCTTTTGAGCGGCAGCGCAATGGCCGAGCGCACCTTGGGTAACAGCGGATTCTCGAAGTACAGTGCATCGCGTGTGACATCCTGCGCGATGCGCGGCCGGTCGTTGAGGATGGCCCAACCGATCATCGAAGCGGCGTCCACCCGCACGCGCTGGCCCATGCGCAGCAGTTTTTCGCCCATATCGCCAGTTCCCGACTGCAAGACGGCCCATTCGCCATCTTCGTCGAGCATGAAAATGCTGACGTAATATAAGCCAAACCGTTCCTTGACAAAATTGACGGACTGCCGGAGCAAGTCCTCGCGTTCGGCCAGGCCCGTCGCCAGGTTAGCGAAGTCCACCGCAGCCGTCAATTGCTCGGTGCGCGCCTCGGAAAGGCGCAGCAGCTTCTGGTTAGAGAGCACGACCGCAGCCTGATCGGCGATACTGTGATAGAGACGGACGTCCTGCTCCGACGGATGGTACGGCTCGGAGAAACGAATCCGCAGCACACCGATCTCGCCGCCAGTGGCGACGCCCACGGTGGACAGGCGCGCAATCACAATCGCCCGCACGCCCTGCCGCAGATAGAGGGTGCGGATGTCCGTATCCATGTCGGTAGCGGCGGTGATATCCTCGCAGATGAACAGTTGCTCGCCGGGTGGGAGGAGTTGCAGAGCCGGAAATTCTCCCACCGGGATGCGCTGTCCGACTTCCATCATCTTCACCGCCGCGCTGCTGCTCCACGAGCTGACAATTTCCAACAGGCTGTTTTCTTTGCCGGTCTCAGGGTCAGGGGTAAACATGGCGATCTCGGCCCAGGCAAACTCGGAGACGATGGTATGGCCGACAATCGCCCGCAGCACGGTCTCATAGCTGGTCGCCTCAGCCAGGGCGCTGGTGGCTTCGTAGAGGGTGCGCGACTCCCCGGCGCTCTCTTGGGCGCGTTGGAGCAGATTGGCGCGCTCGATGGCGGAGGCGACCTGGGCTGCCACCTGTCCCAGGATCGGCATCAGTTCAGGACGAGAGAAAGCGCCAGTCTGGCGGCTTTCCAGGTTCAACGTCCCCAGGATACGGGTACCCAGTTGCAGGGGTAAGATGGCGCGGGCGGACATCCCCGCCGACACCAGCCGCCCATCCTCCCAGAAGCGGGGAGTGAGGCGGATGTCTTCCTGGATGAGCGGAGCGCCCTGCTCGGCCACCAGCGCGTAGCCAGTCTCTTCACGCAGGTCGATTGCGCTCCACTCCTCGACAGCGACGGCTTCACCGGCCGGTTGGCCCAGGAAGTGGAGCGCCCGGTTGCTGTCGTATCCCACGATGGAGACGGAGTCCACCGGAATGAACGCCTGCAAGCGGTCGCGCAGTTCGGCCTGCGCGGCGACGATGTTTTCGGTGGCGTTCAGGAAGGCGGCCACTTCTTGCAAGAAGCGCACTTCACGCTCACGGGCGCGGGCCTCACGCAGCGCGTTCTGTGATTGGTCGATCAACAGACGGTTCTCCAGCGCCAGCGACAGTTGCTCCCGCACGGCCTCGATCACGGCCACGTTGTCGTCGGTCCATGCGCGGGTGCCCTGCGGCTCCTCAAAGCTCAGGAAGCCCACCGGCTCGCTGCGCACGTCAAAGGGCGCCATCAGGAGCGCGCCATCGCCGCCATCCCCGCCACGGGTGAGCACCTGCCCCCCAAAAAACTCAGGAGGAGCGGTAGACATATCGGCGGGTACAGGAGAAAGCTCGTTGAGATCATAGGCATAGCCAAACACGTCCTGTTTGGCGACGTAGCCCTCCCACATGTCCAGGGCGTAACGCTGTTGCAGGCGCTGCAACTCTTCAAGGCTGGCGCGCGATTCGGCGAACAGCCGCGCATTCCCCATCGCGGTCGCCAACTGATCCGCCATCGTCTGGAGGATGGTGATATCTTCCCGCGAGTAGGCGGCCACTTCCGTCGATTGAATACTAACCGCGCCCAGGACAATGTTACGGCTCATCAAAGGCAGCGCCAACTCAGAACGCGTATCGGGCAAAAGGGGATTGTCGAAACGGTGCGTTTCCTTGCCGACATCCAGGGCGATGCGGGGGCTGGCCTTAGCAAGGCACTGGCCGATCATCGAGTTTCCGCCCACCTGCAGGCGGTGACCTTGTGACAGCATCGTCTGCCCGGCTTCACCGGTCCCGGCATACAGCACCGCCCATTGGCCTGAGTCGTCCACGATAAAGATGCCGACGTAGTAGAAGCCGAATCGTTCACGAATCAGTTCCGCGGCTTCGGCCAGCAGGGTCTCCTCATCCAGCATCGAGGCAGCTTGACGAGAGATCTCAAACGCTGTCTCCATCCGCTGAGCGCGGCGCTCGCTCTCAAGCAAGAGGATGAATCGATCCAGCCCAGACGCCACTTCATCGATGAGCGTGCGCACGAAGACCTGGACGTAGCGCGCCGGCAAATTCTCCACAGGGTTTTGACTGTAGAACGTCAAAAATCCCAGCAGCCGATTCCGCGCATTGAGCGGCGCCATGATCAAACTCTGGTATCCCTGCTCGAGCAAATTCTGGCGCAGATTTTCGGGGATATCGGTCTCGATGGACAGATCTTTGAACACAGAGAGCGCGCCGGATGTCTGCGCGCGCTGCGCTTGCTGTGTATCGCTGAAAAACCATCCCATAAGTTCCTGATCTACGCCGGCGCTGCTCTGCCGCTGCAATTCCGAATCGCCATTATGCCGGATGATGCCGAAAACGTCCTGGAGCAACGGCGCGCCATCGGCGTCCCAATGGGTGAAATAGCGCAGCGAGACGCCCTCCATCCCGATAAACTCACCGATCTGCGACGCTGCGCGCACGATCTCTTCCACAGATTGCGCCTCGTTGATCGCCATGCTGACCTCGGTCTGCATCTCACTCTCGGTCAGCGAGGTGTTGAGTTGCTCGAAAAGACGCGCGTTTTGGATGGCATTGGCCAACTGGTCGGCCACGGTTTGCAGGATGGTGACATCGCTCTCGGAAAAGGTCCGGATTTTGCTCGACTGGACCGACATCGCGCCGATCATCTGGTTACGGCTGATGAGCGGCAGGGCGATCTCCGCCGTGGTATCGGGCAGGAGGGGGTTCACGTACCGCACCGCGGTTTCCACACGTTCAGGGAGTTGCGGTCGCGCCTCGGCTACACAGCGACCAATCATCGAAGCGCCGCCCACCGGAAAGCCATGTTTGTTTTCCAGCATGATACGACCGGCCTCACCGGAACCGGCGCGCAGGGCCACCCACTGTCCCGTTTCATCGACCAGGAAAATGCCAATGTAATACAGGTCGAAACGCTCGCGGACCAGTTCGACCGCCTGCGAGAGCAACTCGTTCAGGTCGATGATCGATGAAGCCGCCCGGGCCACTTCCGCCGCCGTCTGGAATTGCGCGGCGCGACGCGCGTTCTCGGCGCGGGCCGCTTCTTCGGAGAGATAGGCGCGCCGTCGCGCCAGCA
>DAOUAY010000581.1:0-13942 GCA_034432995.1 Anaerolineae bacterium
CCCAACCCCCCGAAAAATCTCTTTCCTTGGGTATCAGGATGTGTCACATCGAAGATGTGGGCAATCACCAGGGCTTGCCAATCGCGCACCGTCAGGGTAACATGAACGTGTAGGACGGGTCGAAACCCATCCTACACGGAGATGAAATGATGGACTTTGGGGTAATCGTAGGGCGACTGGCGTTGGCCTTTGCGCTGGGCGGACTGGTGGGCTGGGAGCGCGAACACGAGGACAAACCTGCGGGGCTGCGCACGTTGATCCTGGTGACTACGGGCTCTGCGCTGTTCGTGCTGGTTACTCAGGCCGTGGTTGGCGTAGCGGGAGGCCAGATGGACACCACACGCATCATCGCCGGCATCGCCCAGGGCATCGGCTTCCTGGGCGCCGGCACGATCTTTATGGCGCGCGGCACCATACACGGACTAACCACCGCCGCGGCGATCTGGGCGATGTCGGCAGTGGGAACAGCATGCGGATTTGGGGCCTGGCAGATCGCGCTGGTAGGCACCGTGCTGACGTTCATCGCCCTACGTCTGTTGGGGCCGCTGGCCGTGCGCATCGGACATCGAGGGGGACGAGACAGCTTCCCATCGCCACCCCAACAGTGATCACACATCCACATCTATGCCGGGCGCGATCATACCGCGCACGATACACAGGATGGAGCAAGATACCGGGCGCAGCGTAAGCGAAACCCCCCTTGCGGCAAAACGATTGGCCCCATCCCCCTACCCCACTTCCCCAGGGAAAGGGGATTTTGTTGGGGGTACGGCGGGCGGCTTCGCTGCCCGCCGTACCCCCTTTTTTCGCTCCCTCCTTCCCCGCTTGCGAGGGCGAAAGGGGTTAGGGGGACGAGGGGGCGATCGCCTATCTGTTCCTTTTGCCGGACGGAAACCAATCATTGCACAGGCGGAAAGATTTGTCAGCCAATCAGCGCGATCTGTGGGTGCGGATCTCGTCAAGCGTCAGCGATGATCCCGAGCACCTCCTCGAACGTCTCACAATAGTGAGTACAGAGTGCCATGGTACCGCCAGCAAGAATGTTGCCCCCTGCAATGCCAATTGTTGGGAAGCCGGCCAGCCGAATAGAGCACACTCCTGCCCCGCTGTCTTCAATCCCGACCACGTGATTCCGTTCCTCAAAAGGTATCCCCAGTCCTACGCGGCTGACTTCTGCGTAAAGCCATGGATGTGGCTTGGGAGATAACTCCCCAAGTGTGCCCACTTCACCCTTGCGAAGGGGAAAGCCAGCCGTAATGATGGCATCATAGAAATCCCAGGGATCACCTAACTGCAAGACACGAAAACCGGCCATGATTTCCGGCCAGGCCTTTTCGTAAAGCCCCGAAGTAACCAGTCCAATTTTTACCTCCATGGCTTTGAGCGCGAGCAGGAATTCCTTGAGACCCGGGGCGGGTACAAACGCATCCTGCCGGCCTCTGCCGTCCGCGATTTCTTGCATCTCTCGACGGGTATGCTCAAAATAATAACGTCGCGCTTTATCCAGCGATTGGCATGGGCAGTATTTATTGATGCAGTACTGTAGATGTTCCGAGACGCTATGGCCTGAGACAAACGGCAGATCAGCCTCTTCCAGTTGGAAATTTGGGTCGTTCAAAAGGCTCGCTATGCTCTTTTCGATAATCCATATCCAAAACGTCTCACTTCGTATACTCGTACCATCCAAATCCATCAACACCGCCTTGACCGGCTTCTCGATCTTGACGGGGTGAACCGGGTAATAAGCGGGGTAGCCCAGGGCAGATTTTACGTAAGCCAGGGTACGGTCGCTAAAGGCAATGAACTCCACCTTTCCATCACCTGTCGCCGTGATAGAAATCACTCCGTCCTTTCCTACGCTGAATCTGCCATCGCTGCAAGTTTCCAGTCGAATGAAACCGGCCCCGTCCTCAATGGTGCCGATGTCTGGTATGTGCATTGCCATCACACAGAAAACCCATCCATAAACAACACCCTACTTTCCGGAGCGCAAGACCGGATATTGCCCAAGTTCGTGTACCGTCTCGATGGCCGCCAGGATGTTTTCCGGCGGCACGTCATACTGAACGTTATGGATAGCAGCCCATACAAAGCCGCCGCCAGGCGCAAAGGTACGGATGCGCTGCGCGACATCTCGGCGCACCTCCTCGGGCGTGCCGAACGGCAAGACCCATTGCGTGTCCACACCTCCACCCCAGAAGATGATGCGGTCGCCAAAAGTGCTCTTCAGCCACTGAGGGTCCATCCCTGCCGCCGAAGTCTGTACCGGGTTCAGGATGTCAACCCCGGCGCGGATTAACGGCTCGATCAAATGGGGGATGCTTCCGCAAGAGTGCACAAAAACCTTCCACGGCGTGTGTTGGTGAATCCAATCGCACTGCACTTTGTAACACGGCACAAACAGTTCCTCAAACAGCGCAGGAGAGAACAGTTCGCGGCTCTGCCCACCATAGTCAAGGGTGCTGATAACGATAATGTCAACGTCGTCGCCGAGCGCCTGCCTGTACAGCGCCAGGTTCTCGAGCGCGATCTCGGCTCCCAGGTTCATCAGTTCCCGGATATACGCCTTTTCCGTCGCCAGCAGGATGAACCAGTCGGGGAGCGAGCCGACCATCGGCGCTCCCAGGCCGCCTGCCAGCAGCATGAGCGCCTTATCGGTCGAACAGCGCAGCAAGCGCGCCTGCTCCTGCATATAGCGCAGCGTCTCGTCCTGCACTCGCCACCATCCATCCGCGCGCAGGGATTCGACAGCCGGAGGCTTGAAATCGGGATTGAGGCGGAGGCTATTCAGGTCATCGAAGTAAAAACCGCCTCTAGGCATCCGCGCAATAATCGGGTTGCGTGAATCGCCATCTTTGTGCAGCAGCCACTCACCCTCCGGCGATACCTCGACTTTGAAGGCGCCTGGCATCAGCACAGGGGTGCCGTCGAACAGCGTCCAGGGCTTGTAGTCACGATTGGGCAGGCCGAAGGAGATGGACTCTCCCTGAACGGGCAGCACATCAACGCCGAGCCGTTCCACCAGGTCGAACGTAACCTCACCCAACATCTGGAAAACATCGTATACTCTGACGTCGCCTTCCATCCCCAGATGGCGGCGTAGCCGCACAAGAGCACGGGCCATAATGCCGGTAACGATCGAGCCACCCAGATCAATAGGCACACGGTCCGCTTCCTCGTGATTGATCACTTTCAGCACACGATCTCTGCTATTCATCATCTATGGACGCCTCTGGCTTGCTCGCTTCATTTGAGCAATAGAGTACAGATCTGGTGTGGGCCCATTTCGAAGAGGATATTCCCATTCTGGAGACCCAGTTCGGAGATGGGCGTTTCGTCCAGTCTGACGCTAGTGACGGCCTTGATGGGCAATGAGGTTGCAATACGGACCTCTTGCTTCTCCGATGTGGTATTCCACAGCCTCATTACAATGCCCTCCCCCTCCTCCGCGCACTTTAGAGCAGCAAGCATGACCTTCTCCGCGGGGTCAATGGAGAAGAAGCGGTTTATGCTCGGCAGTTCACCCTCAAGCGGCACCCCCTGAATCGCTTTCACGTCCACCTTGAACTGATAAGCGGCTTGCAGAACTCCCCCTTCGTCCCAATCTCCAGCGTGAGGATATAGGGCATAGTGGTATTCGAAATCCCCAAAGGAATGCAGGCCGGTATACTTGTCGAACTCCTCCGGTGTCATATCCGTATTGGCGGCCATATACGCCCGATGGGTTCTCAGCAGCGTGATGGCAATCGTTCTGTCGGCATCATCCTTCACTTCGTACTCGCGCAGACCTTTGTTCAACACAGCGAACCCAACCCGACCGTCGTTCACATCCACGAAATTCTGCATAGGTTGGAAGGGGTAGAACGGTTCGTGATTGTCGCCGGTATCCGCCCAACGGATGGGGCGTCGTTCTACAGCAAACGCACTCTCTACAGTCGCAAAATCGGTCTGGATGCCACTGGGAAAGTTTACACACAGTTTATGGTCGCGGGCTTCGTTGCGCAAGCGCGTTCGTATTCTCAGATACTTTCCGCCTTTCTCCAACGTGAGCCAGAACGTGATGGGAATCTCTACCATCTGGCGAAGACGATCTCGACCATCCAGTGTCGCCGCCGCTGGAACCCTCATAGATAGTTCAACCCTGTATTGCCCACGCAAAAGATTGGACTCGACCAGAGTGATCGTGGCGGCGCTGCCCAGGCTCGTGACGATCGTATTGCGCTGCGGTCTGTTACTTAAATGGGCACTCCCTGTTTCACCGCTGTCGGTAAAGTAATGCAAGTCATCCATCAACCGACCGGTTTCTTTGTGCAGGATTGAGAAGGTCCCGTTCGGGTTGAGCGTGACTTTCAGATGCTCGTTTTCCAACACGCCGTTTTCCCGCGCAATGAGTTTGCGCTCCGGACCGATTTCGGGATGCAACACGTAGCGGGGCCCACGAAGCCGCAGAGCGTAAGTGGCATAACCCATGGCTGGTACATTGGCGTTGATCAGGATCCGTCTCCTGTCGGCGGGGAACTTGATAGCCTTGCAATCCAGTTCCCTCTCCACCCCAATGCTTATCGGTTCATGGCTCAGCTCGACGTATTCCACTCGATTCCCTTCACGATCAACGATATCGTAGAATATATCACGCCAATCTATTCCTGAAATCCCGATGTCTCTGCTGCCAATACCCTCGGTGGCTTTGGGGAGGTCAATGATCACGGGTATGATCTCGTTGCGCGGGATGCTTAGCGTGTTGAAGAACGTGATGGTATGATCCCTTTGCCCGAAATCCCGGGCGGTATCTATTTTGCTGAACAAGGCAATGATGCTTCTGGCACTGACCTCCTCAGCAACCGTGCTGGCTAGTGAGAAATTGTACAGCATATCTTCATGCGCCTGGTCCACAGCAGCGCCGCAGATGCTATCGTGGGCATGATTCTTGAGCAGCGCCTTCCAGGCGCGGTCGAAATTGGTTCGGGGATACTCCTTACCGAAAACTGACGCGATGGCTGCCAACGGTTCAGCGAGGTATATCAGGTTGGTTTCCACCTTTTCGTTCAGCAGTTTCAGTCGGATCCTGGACGAATGGGTCGCTCCCAACAATGCATTGAAATTCCCGTGCTCCACCGTCGTGTACCTGAGCTCACCTCTATGAACGGGCAGCGACGTGTCCTTCATTTCAGCGATGATGGTTTGCATGTACTCATCCAGCGAATCCTGAACGATCTCAATATCCGGCGAAACATCGTTGAGTGCCTTGATCATCTCCGGCAACAATGCGAAAGGCTCGGCGTTATCCTCCATATTCAAAGCCAGCAGGTGACGGCCAATAGCATAAGGCATTGCCTGCTGGGTAATGGCGTCTAATGCCTTTTGTAGAGAGTCCCTGTCTCTTCTGAAATCGTATTCTTCGTTCAAAAGAACGAATGCCTTCTCATAAAGCCCTTCGTCGCATAGATGCACCGGAGCATGCGTCCTGTTGTAAGTGTATGTGAGATCTCGACAGGGCTTGCCCAGGATCAACGGCTGGTGCACGTAAAAGTACCAATTTGTCCTTGTCACCTCGTCGAACGTTCTCAGTGCATATAACCTTGAACCATCCACACCTTCCCAGATGAAAAGCGGCGCCAGGATATGTTTGTTCGTTCCGCGATAGAAAATGGCGGTATCAATGCCAAAACCCTGATAGATCTGCGGCATCTGCGAGTGCTGTCCATAAGAGGTTGCCATGTAGCCTGATTTTATCCCGCCGCCGAACTCTTTCGCCATGCGACGGCCTACCAGCAGGTTTCGGATCAATGATTCGGGCGCGACGGTGTTGGTCTCCGGCAGGGTATAGAAATTGACCAACTGCAGTCTCTTGGCTTCGACCAATTTCCTGATTCGTTCCTGATTTTCGGGCCTGACGGTCAAATAGTCTTCCAGCACGACCGTACCCCCGTCAAGGCAGAAAGACCCGTACTCTCCATTACTTTCCAACAAGTCAAGAATCGCATCCACCAGGTCAACGAGACGCAACTTCGATTGTTCCGCAGTGTGCCGCCATTCTCTATCCCAATGGGTACCGGAGATCAGGTGCATTTTGAACCTTTTGGACATGGCTATCTCCTCCTAACCCGGACAAGCCGGAATCAAACAAGTCTTTTGCCACGAATTACACGAATTTCACCAAAATTTTCCGGCCATTCGTGTCAATTCGTGCAATTCGTGGCCAATGATGGCGACGGCCCGGATTTCTTGCCCATTGTGCAAGAATTTCACTCGTAACGGACTACTGACCCTGACGTGGCCCCGGCGTTCCAAAGTTGTTACGCAGAAGAATAACGAATTCCTCAGCCGTCACAACTCGCGTGGGGGGTGGCAGCAGGTCAATGGTCTGCCGCACGGCCTCCATCGGCCCTCCGCTGTATTTGAACGACCAGCATGCACGTTGACGAGCGCGTAACTGTCCGCATCGGTCAGAACGTCATCCTTGTACAGCACGCCCATCACCTCCGGCTGCTCGAGCATTTCGATGCTCTGACTCATGTCCCCGCCGGAGTTGAGCATGGTGACGATAGCCAGATCGCTCATGCGCATGTACTGGGCAGTTCGTTCGGCGTTTGAGATCCCTCTTGACGTCTCGGGTTCATTACCCTTTAATGCCAATGCCTTGCAAGCCCTCGACAAAGTAGCGCTGGAAGAAGAAAAAACCAAGCACTGTTGGCAGCATCGCTACCGTAGCAATCGCCGCTCCGTACGGTATGTTGCGTAACTCCAGGTACGGAACAACAGCATCCAAACCAGGGACGAGATATCGGTGAGCCATCATCATCTGGAAACCCAGGCCGAGGGGCCACACTTCTTTATTGCTCGCCACCACCATGGATGGCCAGACGTACTCATTCCAGGTTCCAATGGAGGAAGAGATCACCAGCACAGCAATCACGGGCTTGAGCATGGGCAGGTAGACGTGCCCCAATACCCGAAGGGTATTCGCACCATCCATGCGGGCCGCCTCTTCGTACTCCACCGGGATGGTATAGAAAGCCTGCCGCATCAGAAAGACGAAATACGCATTGACGATGCCGGGCAGCAGCAGCGAGGGTAACTGATCAACGAAACCCTTGCCCCCCTGTCCCAGAATGTCGTTGCCGCCGGCCAACGGCCAGCGTGCCATCATGACATAGAGGGGCACCTGAAAGACGATTGCCGGCACGAGCAGCGAGCCCAACAGGATCAGAAAGGCCACCTCGCGGCCGCGAAAGCGCAGGCGGGCAAATACGTAGCCGCACAGTATGGCCACCGCAGTGCCCAAGACGACGTACCAGATGATCCGAATCAGCGTGACCCAGAACCAATTCGCTATATCGGGCAATACAGCGGGCTGGAATATCCTCTGGTAGTTAACCAGATAGCCCGTGGGAACGGGGAACCAAGCGTAACGAATGTATTCGGCTTGCGAGGTTAACGAAGCCGCCAGGCTGTACGCGAGAGGATAGACCATGACTGCGGATCCCATTGTCAACAAGAGATAGATCAGTGATTTTCCGAGTTTTCGCATAACCGTTTCCCCCTGTCACATCGGCCGTCGCGCAGCGTGCTGCTGCCTCGGGCTCATTATCCTCTAATACCGACGCCTTGCAAGCCCTCGACAAAGTAACGCTGGAGGAGAAAGAAGCAAAGCAGCGGCGGCAGCGTCGCGACCGTACCGGTCGCCAATGCGAACGGAATGTTGAGGACGTCTCGATTCGGTAGTACGAGTGGGTCCGTAGAAGGGACAGGAAAACTGCCGTCCATCATCTTCTGAGAAGCAAGCGCCACGGGCCACATTTTCTGATTGGCTTCCATCACCATGCGCGGCCAGATATACTGATTCCAATATGCAATCGTCGTGTTGATCACCAGCACGGCAATCATGGGCTTGAGCATAGGCAGGTAGACGTGCCACAATACCCGGAGGGTATTCGCACCATCCACGCGAGCCGCCTCCTCGTACTCCACCGGGATGGCGTAGAAAGCCTGCCGCATCAAGAAGACGAAATACGCATTGACGATGCCGGGCAGCAGCAGCGATGGCAGCCGGCCGACGAAACCACTGCCCCCCTGCCCCAGGATGTCGTTGCCACCGGCCAACGGCCAGCGCGCCATCATGACGTAGAGCGGCACCTGAAAGACGATCTCCGGCACGAGCAGCGAGCCCAACAAGACCAGGAACGCCACCTCGCGGCCGCGAAAGCGCAGGCGAGCGAATACGTAGCCGCACAGTATGGCCACCACAGTGCCCAAGACAACGTACCAGGTGATCCTAATCAGTGTGACCCCAACCCATCCTGTCATACGGGGTAACATTATGGGTTGGAACAGCGTGCGGTAGTTTTCCAGGTAGGATGATGGCATGGGGAAACCACGGGCGGCGGCGTATTCGCGGGGCGAGACAAACGAAGCCACCAGGCTGAACACGAGGGGATAGACCATAACTACGGAGCCCATTGTCAACAAGAGATAGATCAGTGGTTTTCCGAGTTTTCCAAAGATAGGCATCGCTATTCTCCCTGTCGCATCAGCCGCAGGGCGACAATGCTGGCGCCCAACAAGAAAATACCCAACAAGGTCGCTGAAGCGCTCGCCATGCCAAGATTGGAGTTCCGGAGGGCGTCGTTGTAGATCTGGTTGACGACGACGTTGGTCTGGTTGAACGGCCCACCTTCAGTGATCAGCATGACCGGCTCGAGCATCTGGAAGCCGCCGATGATGCCGATCACGACCACGAAAAGCGTCATGTGGCGCAGCATGGGCACCGTGATGTACCGAAACCGGGCCGCTGCGTTGGCGCCATCAACCATCGCCGCTTCGTACAGCTCCGGAGGGATGCCCTGCAGTGCGGCCAGGTAAAGGATCATAATGCCGCCTACACCGCGCCATACCGCAAAACCAACAATCACGGTACGCATCGCCTGAGGGTTGATGTTCCAGATAACTTCGGGTTGCCCCAGGGCGCGCAGAATCATATTGAAAGCCCCACTGTAAGGTGATATGAACAATCGCATGACCTGAGACATAATCGCTGCCGACGTCACGGCAGGGACGTACCACAAGGAACGGTAGATCCCCATACCCCGTACCTTCTGATTGAGCAGGATCGCCGTGAACAGGCCCAGTGGGATGCCGATCATCATGCTTACTACGGTAAAGACCGCCGTGTTGAGGAAAATGCGCTGATAAAACGGTTGCCTGAAGAACCGCACATAGTTCTCCAGGCCGGCCCACTCCGGCGCGGTGATGCCGTTCCAATGGGTGAGGCTCGCCCCCACGTTGGCGATGACCGGCACGACGGCCATCAACCCATAATAGAGCAGCACCGGCGTCAGGATCAGCCAGGCTTCGATCGCATGCCGGCGATGCAGCGAATAGCGCCCCCGCCTGGACAGCATTGTCGCAGGCATCGGCCGCGCCGCTTGAAAAGATAAAGACATGCTCACATCGCACCTCCTTGACAACAACAACCTATGGGGTAACTATTCAGCCGCTGTCATTGCGAGGAGGCCGCAGGCCGACGAAGCAATCTCCTTGCCACGAGCGGGAAATTGCTTCGCCGCCTCTTGCCCGACATACCGGAGCACAATGTCGGGGACGGCGGCTCGCAATGACATCTTTGGGCGTTGTTTAAGTCAGCCTCCCAGCCTGAATAGTTACCCTATGGGTTACGTGAGGAGCGAGGCGCCGGCTGATCGCGCCGGGCGCCCCGCCCCTCCTTTGCCTGGGGCAAATGTGCCTGGTTCGTTGCCAATTGCCCCATGTCCGGCTTTATCCTACCCCTCTATGGCCGCTACAGCCACTGCCTGCATCTCGTCCATCAACGTCTGGAGATCATCGCCGGTTGTCAACACCTTGATCAGGAAGTCGGCGTACTCCGACCAGATGATCTGGGTGTTCTTCTCCCACTGCGGCATAGCGTCCAGCTTCTCGCTGGTCAGGAGGACGGTAGCGAAATCCGCCATAGCCGGCTCCACTTCCTTCGCTTTCAGGAGGAAGGCTTCACATGCGCTGCGGGTGGCCGGCAGACGCCCCATCCCTTGGAAGACCAGGGCTTGCACATCGTCACGCTGGGTGAACCTGACGAACGCTACCGCCAAGTCAGGGTGCTTGCTGCTCTTGAGCGCGCCGTAGATCACATTTCCGACCACCATGCTCGCCGGGCTGCCGCCGGCCGCGACTGGCATGCTCGAGTAGCGGCAGTCCTGGCAGCCATTCTCTCTGGCCCAGGTCACGTGCCAGGCCCCGGCGATCTGGTAGGCGGACCTGCCGGCGTGCAACTGGGAATACACTACGCCCTCATCCGGCTCGAAGGCCAGGCCGGGCGGAGTGTACGGGTAGATGTCGCGCAGGAACTGGTAGGCCCGGACGGCCTTGGGGTCGTCGAAATTGGGGTAGTCGGCGCCAGTGGGGCCAGGTACGCTCAGGCCGCTATCAATCTGCTTCAGTAAGAGAGAGATGCGGAAGGCCGCGCCGAGCGCGAAATCCCCAGGGCCTTGTATGGTATAGCCGTAATACTCACCGTCGCCCGCCTCGGTGATGTCTTTGGCTTGCTGAATCAGCTCATCCCAGGTCGTCGGCGGGCTGTCGCAATCCAGGCCGGCATCCGTGATCACAGCGCAGTTGCGCTCGAACCCGAAGACAGCCGTGTACCCCGACAAGCCATAGACCTTGCCATTGTAAAACGCGCCCATGTAGGTTCCCGGGATCAGGTTGTCTTCCATGTCGCTGATGTCGATCGGTATCATCGCGTCCAAGGCGGCATAGTTCTTGAAGAAACCCTCGCCTACGATCACGTCAGGAGCAGTCCCCGCCAGCAGCGCGTTTACCAGGTTCTGGCGCAGCGCCTCGTCCCACCCGTGATCCTCCAGCGATACGGTTACACCAGGGTGCTCTTCTTCGAATTTCCTCTTGAGATAGACAGCATACGCCCCCTTGCCTTCGGGGTCGGTCTCCATCTGACCGAGAGCAGCACCGTCGCCCCAAACCACCAACGTTACAGGTCCCGCCGGCGGGGCCTCAGCAGTGACCTCAACTTCAACCGGAACCTCGACGGTGCGCTCGACCGGAACCTCGACGGTGCGCTCGACGACCGTAGGCGCACATCCGGCAAGGGCCGCCCCTGCCACAGTCAGAGTGCCCATGCGCAGAAAATCGCGCCGGCTCAGTCTTTGGGTTGCCATTTTTTTCCTCCTTAATAAGTATATATCTTGATGGTCGTACAAACAGTTTGGAACACGGATTAGCGATATCTATGCATACCCACCTCCTCGTAGACTGGTTTCCGGTACAAAACGTGATGGGCGCCCCGATTGATCGGGGTTTTCCCGGCTGAAGCCGGGTCTCCAGCCTGGTTCTGTACCGCGAACCAGGCGCTCTGTCCGACAGCGTAAGCCATTGTTCAGGCGGTCAATTCCCCCCACCACCTAACTCTGATCGGTAGACGAACGTACTACCAGGGCTGTAGGCAACACAACCGTGCGCGTAGCGAGCTCCTTGCCGGACATCTTGTCGAGAAGCAGTAATGCTGCCTGAACGCCGATCTCAAATCTTGGTTGTGCGACCGTGGTTAAGGGAACGGGCATAAATGGCGCAAGGGGAATATCATCAAAACCAACAATGGCAACGTCTTGTGGAATACGCAGGCCACGGCGCAGGATATGACGCATCACGCCCAAAGCAATAAAGTCGTTGATGCAAAAAAGTGCGGTAGGTCGGTCTTGAGAACGCAAAAGTTGATCAACCGGTGTCATATCTTCGTCGCTATAAGTCGGTGGCTGCCCGTCTGGCGTGGGTGAACGCCTGACTATCGAAACGGCAGCAAAGGGCATCAAGCCGGCTGCGCGCATAGCCTGCTCGTAACCTCGAATCCGCTCCTCCACGCTGCTGATATACCCATTGTGGGTAATACAAGCGATGCGTCGGTGTCCCAGAGCGATCAGATGCTCGACAGCCTGGTAGGCACCCCCACGGTTGTCAACAAAAACGCTGCTAGCAGTAAACTCTGGAATCTTGCGGTCAATCAGCACAAGGGGAAAATTGGGCCGCAACGTCTGGGCAAGCATGAGCGCCTCGCCTGCTATAGAAACCGGAAACAGGATCAGGCCACTGATATTATCACGCTGCAAGCGCCTGAGCTGCTCGCACTCCACATCCAGACTCGAATCAGAAGGCCCAAAGATGAGACTGTAGCCATTCAAGCGCAAGACGCTCTCGGCGCCGCGCATAATATCAACGGTTAGCGAGTCGCGTAGATAGGGTATAATAATACCAATCAGAGAAGAGCGTGAAGACGCTCCTGTATCTGCGACAAAAGTGCCCTTGCGTCGCGTGCGTTGAAGCAACCCCTGATTCGCCAGCAGCGCCAAAGCCTGACGCACCGTGCCCCGAGACAGACCATATTTCTCTGCGATCTCCAGCTCTGGCATCAGCCGTTCGCCCGGCTTGAGTGTCCCACCTTCAATCTGTTTTCTAAGGTAATCCGCGAGTTGTAAGTATAGAGGACGGGGCGAAAGAGGATCAAACATGTTTATAAATCTCCTGTATTGTATAAACAATTATACACCAAAATATGCAATTGTCAAGCAATTCACAGCAACCAAAAAGGCCGGAGTGAATTGCTCCGGCCTGTACCTCCTGGTAGGGTAACCCCATCTCTATCGTCTATCGGCTTCTGCCCCGCGTACTGCTTCCACCTCCCACTGCGACCGCTCAGAATACCTCGGCCAGCGCGGGCTCGAAATCCTCCTCCGCCACGCTTTGCTCGTCCACATCGGCTATGGACAACGGCACACCCTCCGACGCCAACTGCTCGCGCAGGGCCGCTTCGATCTCGGCGGCGACTTGGGGGTGCTCGCGCAGATAGTGCTTGGCGTTCTCCCGCCCCTGCGCCAGACTCTCCCCCCCACGATAGTAGTACGACCCCTTCTTCTCCACCACCCCCATCTCCGTCGCCATGTCCAGCAAGTCCCCCACCTTGCTGATCCCTTCGTCGTACATGATGTCGAACTCCGCCACCCGAAACGGCGGCGCCACCTTGTTCTTCGTCACCCGCACCCGCGTCCGACTCCCCACCACCTCCCCCTTCTCCTTGATCGCGTTCACCCGCCGGATGTCCAAACGCACGCTCGCATAGAACTTGAGCGCCCGCCCCCCAGAGGTCGTCTCCGGATTGCCGAACATCACCCCGATCTTCTCCCGCAACTGGTTGGTGAACACCAGCGCTGTGTTCGACTGCTTGATCGCCCCACTCAACTTGCGCAACGCCTGGCTCATCAAGCGCGCCTGCAAGCCCGGATGCGAATCCCCCATCTCCCCCTCGATCTCCGCACGCGGCACCAGCGCCGCCACCGAATCCACCACCACCACGTCCACCGCACCCGAACGAATCAGCGTCTCCGCAATCTCCAACGCCTGCTCCCCAGTGTCCGGCTGCGAGATCAGCAGATTCTCCACGTCCACCCCGCACTTGGCCGCGTAGGCCGGATCGAGCGCATGCTCCATATCAATGTACGCCGCCACCCCACCCCGCTTTTGCGCCTCGGCGACGATGTGCTGCGCCAGCGTGGTCTTGCCGGCGCCGTCGGGACCGTAGATTTCGGTGACCCGCCCACGCGGCACGCCGCCGACGCCGATGGCCCAGTCGAGCGCCAGGCTGCCGGTGGGAATGGCCTCGACCGCCAGATGAGTGGCCTCGCCCAACCGCATCACCGTGCCCTCGCCAAAACGCTTCGTCAGGCTCGCCAGCGCCACGTCCAATGCCTTTTCTCGTCCGTTGCCGCTCATTACAGCCTCCCGTTCTGGGTGATAGAACAAGTGTTCTACTCATCACTATAGCACAAATGTTCTATTTTGTCAAGCAAAAGTAACCACTCAGCCCGACCTTCCCGACCCCTCTTCTTGCTGGCGGAAAGGGGGAGAGATATAGGTGGGGGTTGGG
>DAOUAY010000582.1:0-1887 GCA_034432995.1 Anaerolineae bacterium
ATTGGTGATTGGTGATTGGTAATTGGTAACAGGAATCAGAACAGGTCATGAATATCCTCACTCATAACCAGTTACCGATTACTTGTTACCAGTTACTCATTACTTCCTTAGGCAAATAGCGATAGTACAAGAATAAATCCGTTGCCACCATCAGCAGGTTGAGGGCGTACAGCGCAATGACCCAATCCAACGAAAACAGCAACTTGTGCAAAATGCCGCTCAGGTAGCCCACGCAAATCACCGCCATGAACAGCGGGCTTTTGCCTTCCACGCGCTTGGTGCGTAGCGCCTTTGTAATCGAAATCGGCCAACTGAGGCCGAAGCAGACTAACATCATAACCTCAAAAACGCTCATTGGCAACCTGCCTCTGTCCCAATGCTAGGGTCTTATCATTCGCGCTGCGCGGGGAACGCCAGTTCCCCGCTTTAAGCCACGCGGTGGTGTCGGACGTGGTTCTGGCGAACCACTCGCAGCGCACAATGGGACGTTTAACGAGAATGACAAAGCCCTAGCCCAATGCGCGTTCACAGGCATCGCGCATCACGTCGAACGGGGCTGGCTGACCGGTCCACAACTCGAAGGCAATCGCTCCTTGCCGCACGAGCATATCCAGCCCATCGATAGCCGCCGCCCCGGCCGCGCGCGCCTGCCGCAAAAGCTGCGTTTCTTGCGGATTGTAGACCAGATCGAAGACGGCCAGGTGCGGCGGGAAGGGCACATCGTCCGGCCAGATAGAGGCAGCGATCTGGGGCGACATCCCCACCGGCGTCGCATTGACCAACAACTCGGCTGCGCGCGCCGATTCCACCAGGGCCTCGGTGGATAGCGGCGCGGTGCGCAGCGGCGCGCCATCGCCGCCCAGGTCGGCCAGCAACGACTGTACCTGCTGCGGCTGGGTATCCAGCACCAACACGTCGCGCGCGTTCGCCCGCAGCAATCCAAAAACCACGGCGCGTCCTGCCCCGCCGGCCCCGACGACGACCGCAGACTTGCCAGCCGGCTCGAAGCCGCCCTGTCGCAGCGAACCGAGGAAACCCTGGTAATCCGTGTTGTGCCCGGTGATCGTCGGCCGGCCGGCTGCATCGCGGTCGATGACGATCGTGTTCACCGCGCCGAACTGCGCCGCATCCGGCGCGACCACGTCCAACGCCGGGAGCACCGCCTGTTTGTGCGGCACGGTCACGTTGACGCCCCGGAATCCAAGCGCCGCCACTCCGCGTACCGCGTTTTCTACCTGCGGCGGCGCAACCGGCAGCGGCACGTAACGCCAATTCAAGCCTAGCGTCTCGAACGCCGCATTGTGCATCGGCGGGGAGACGCTGTGGCCCACCGGCCACGCGATCAGACCGACCAGGGTGGTGTGTCCGTTGATTCCCGATAAAACCATTGGGCCTCCTAAAATGTAAAGTCGCCGCCTAATCCTTGCATTATACCCACAAAACCAGGGAACGAGTCCGCGATGCGCTCCGCGTTTTCGATGATCGTCTCACCTTCTGCCGCCAGCCCCGCCACGGCGAGCGCCATCCCCAGGCGGTGATCGCCGTGACTGTCCACCGTCGCGCCACGCAACCGCGCCGGCCCCGTGACGATGAAACCGTCGTCTTGCGGCTCGATCTGCGCGCCGAGCTTGCGCAATTCGGCGACGACCGTGGCGATGCGGTCCGTCTCCTTGACGCGCAACTCGCGCGCGTCGCGCACCACCGTCGTCCCGCGCGCTTGGCTTGCTGCGACGGCCAGAACGGGAAACTCGTCGATCATCCGCACCACGGTATCGCCGCCGATTTCCGTTCCGCTCAACGCTGCGCTCCGCACAACCAGATCCGCCACCGGTTCCCCACCCTGTTCACCTTCATTCGTCAGCGCAATTTCTGCGCCCATTGCCGCCA
>DAOUAY010000583.1:0-6033 GCA_034432995.1 Anaerolineae bacterium
GAAGATATGGTAGAAGAATCACTCGATGAGGTGCGGTACTGTCGATGGCATCCCAAAGTGGAGACGGCGCTACGCTGTTACCAGTGCGGCGCGGTGATTTGCAGCAAGTGCGCGCGGCGCACGCCCATCGGCTACATCTGTCCTGACTGCCGCAAAGGACATGCCAAACGCTTCGACAGCATCCGTTTCTACGATTACGGCATCGCCGCCGTGGTCTCTCTGGTTCTCGGCGCGATAGCCAGCTACATCCCGCTCCTCCCGTTTGCGGGCTGGTACATCTTCTTCGTCTCGCCATTGGCAGGTACGATCATCGCCGAAGCCGTCTCGCGCTTGACTCGCCGCCGGCAGAGCCGTCACTTGTGGAAGGTCGTCGTGGGCGGCGTGGTGATCAGTAGCTTGCCGACGCTGCTGAATTATGCCTTCGGCGGCATCGGCGTCTTTATGAGCGGCAACGCCTGGGGCATCCTGAGCGTCTTCTTCGCGTTGATCCACCTGCCGCTCGTCATCGGCGCGATCATGCTGCGGATGCGTCTGCGCTAACCACAACCATGGCCCACATCCTATTGCTCACCCCCCAGGTTCCCTACCCACCGCGCCAGGGGACGGCCCTCCGCAACTGGGGCATCCTGCGCGGATTGGCGGCCCACCATCGCGTGTCATTGCTCACCTTCGCCGCTCCCGACCAGGAGACGACGCCCCCGCCGCCGCTTGCCGACATCGTCGAGCGCGTCGCCATCATCCCGCAACCCACCCGCACCACCCGCGACCGCCTGCGCGACCTGCTCACCACCCGTCACCCCGATCTCACCCTGCGCCTCGAAAGCACTGCCTTCCGCCAGCAACTACAAACCTGGCTCGACACCTATCCCTTCGACTGGCTCCAAATCGAAGGCTTAGAAATGGCCCCCTACCTTGATCTTCTCCCAACTCACGATCCCGCCCCCTGTCTACCGTCTACCGTCTACCGTCTACCCTCCCTTGTCTTCGACGCCCACAACTGCGAATACCTCCTGCAAAAACGCGCCGGTTCCGCCGACCTGCGCCGCCCGCGACGGTGGCCTGCCGCGCTCTATTCCGCCATCCAGTGGCGACGGCTGCGCCGTTACGAGGCCGCCGTCTGCCGCCGCGCCGATCTGGTGATCGCGGTGTCTGAGGCGGATGCGCAGGCGCTGCGGCGCGTCGTCCCCACGCTCGACCCGCTCGTGGTCCCCAATGGCATTACGGTAGCCGAATACGCTTCTTTTGCCGACAAGGCCGACCTGCGCCAGCCGGCCTTCGTCTTCACCGGCACGATGGACTTCCGCCCCAACGTCGATGGCACGCTGTGGTTCGCCGCCGAGGTGTGGCCCCGCATTCGCGCCGCCCTGTCGGAAGCGCATGTCTACTTCGTGGGCCGCCAGCCCCATCGCCGGCTCGACGCGCTGCGCGAACAGCCCGGCATCGTCGTCACCGGCTCTGTGCCCGATACGCGGCCCTACATCAACGCAGCCGCCGTTTACGTCGTCCCGCTGTTGGTCGGCGGCGGCACGCGGCTCAAGCTGCTGGAAGCCACCTCGATGGGCAAGGCCATCGTCTCCACCACGCTCGGCGCGGAAGGGTTCGTCTGCCCGGAGGACGCGATGCTGCTGGCCGACGACCCGGCGGCGTTCGCCGAGGCGTGCGTCCGCCTGGCGCGGGATACCGCCGCGCGCGCGCAGTGGGAAGCGCGCGCCCGCGCTTACGCCCACGCCTACGATTGGGACGTGCTTCTACCGCCGCTGCTGGCACGGTTGGAACAAGAAAATTGAACTTTTCCCCAATCAGCATAGAATAAAATTATGGTTGCGGAAGACCGATTGGAGTATTGCCGTCGTCGTTACGCGGCTCTGAAGCCAGGATGGGAACACGCGACGGCGCGCTTCCAACGGTGGATCGATGCGCGGCTCACGCCCGACAGCCGCGTGCTGGACCTGGGATGCGGGCGGGGGGGCGTCGTCGAACGGCTCGGCACCGTGGGGCGATGGTGCGGCTGCGATCCCGACCGGTGCTCGCTTGAAGAACATCGCGCCGCGGAATTGCCGCGCAGCCAGGTGCTTTCCGAGCGGCTGCCCTTTGCCGACGCCGTGTTCGACATAGTGATTGCGTCGTGGGTGCTGGAACATCTGCCCCACCCACCGACGACCTGGCGAGAGATCGCGCGCGTGCTGCGGCCGGGCGGACGGTTCTTCTTTCTGACGCCCAATCGCTGCCATCCTATCCCGCGCGCGAGCGCGTGGCTGGCGCGGCTCAGGGCGCTGCAAGCGCCGCTCGTGAACGCCATTTATGGGCGCGCGGTAGCGGACACGTTTCCGGTACATTATCGGGCCAATACATTCCAGACGCTGGAACGCCTGGCGGTGCAGACCGGGTTGCGACTCGTTCAACTGGAGTGGGTGGATGATCCCTCCTACTTCGTGCTGGCGGACGCCGTCTTTGCTCTGTCCGTCTGCCTGGAGATGTTGCTCCCGGCGACCTGGCGCGTCCATCTCGTCGGTGAATACGTAAAACTATAGAGTGATTTTCTCAAGGAGTCTCCATGTGAGATTTCACACCAACGAGTGACGAAAACTCTCAACAGATTTTTCGCCATTCGCCATTCGCCATTCGCCATTTGCCATTTGCCATTTGCCATTTGCCATTTTCAGAGGAGGTAGAAAATGCCGGAACTTATGGATTTCCTCCTGCCGATGCTCATTTTCCTGCTGATCGGCATCATTGGGATCACGTCCTGGATCGCGTGGGTCATTTTCAAGGCGCGCTACAAGAAGCAGCTCAAGCCAGACAAAGCAGCGGAGAGTAACGTACCGGCCTTCAGCGTGGCTCCACGCGAAGTATACCTGCTGGCGGTCGATCGGGCGTCCGATGGCGCGTGGGAGATCGCCGTCAACGGCGAACACTACCCCAATCTGGAAGCCGTCCCCGATGACGCTGTGCGCCAGGATGTCGTCGCCGGGTTGAAAGAAGTGGTGGCCTTTGCCCGCGGCTACGTCCAGAAAGAGCAGGCAACCAGGAAACCACCTGCGCCGCCACAGCCAGCGCCCGGACCTGCCGTCCGGGCGGCTGTCACCTCCACGCCGCTGGCATCTGCGCCAACCTTGCCAGAGAGCCGTATCTCCCCAACGGAAAAACCGGTGACGCCGCCTGCGCCTCCGGTGGCACCGCCCCCTACAAACAGGCTGCGTGTCTTCCTCAAAGATGAGCCGACGCTGAGGCGTTCCGATGCCGCGCCTGCGTTTATGCCGGCCCTCGACCTGGTGCGCGAGATCGGCGAGATCGTGGCGGAGATGCAGGCGCGCATCCCTTCGCTGGCCCAACGTTCCATCAAATTGCAAAATGCGCCGAGTGGCGGCATGCACTTTGCCATCGACGGCATCGTCTACCCGAATGTGAACGAAATCCCCGACGCTGACATCCAGGCATTGATCCGCGCTGCGACGAAGGAGTGGGAGCGCCGCTAATTTCGCACGAATTGTGGTATAGTATGTCGGCGGCGGATGATTACATCCGCCGCCTTTTTGACGACGCGACAAGAAATAGGAACCTACTAACATGCACTATCATATTTGGACGATCGGTTGCCAGATGAACATCGCCGACTCGCAGCGGGTCGCTGCCGGGCTGGAACGGCTCGGCTACACGCCCGCCGAACGCGCGGAAGACGCGGACGTGATAATCCTCAATACGTGCGTGGTGCGCCAGCAGCCGGAGGACAAGGCCGTGGGCCGTCTGAATCAACTGCGGCGCGTCAAAGAGCGCCATCCGGAGCGGGTTCTCGCGTTGATGGGTTGTATGGTCGGCGTGAAAGAAACAGGGTTGGCAGACCAACCTATGGCGCTGCAAGCGCGCTTCCCCTGGGTGGATGCCTTCCTGCCGCCCTCCGATCCCACCGAGTTGTGGACGCTGCTCGCCGGACGCGGCCATCTGGACGAAGCCCAGACGCTCATCGCGGATGCCGAGGCGCGCCGGCTGGCGTTGGGCCGCGCCGACACGATCCTCCCGCCCTCGGCGCAGGAACACATCGTCAGCGCGCACTTGCCCATCGTGCTCGGCTGTTCGCACGCCTGCACGTATTGCGTCATCCCTTACCGGCGCGGCGCAGAACGCAGCCGCCCGCCGGAAGCGATTCTGGCCGAGGCGCGGCAGATGGTGGCCCAGGGTGTCAAGGAGATCACGTTGCTCGGCCAGATCGTGGATCGCTATGGCTACGACCTGCCCGAATTTGCGAAGGCCACAGAAACCCCGCTCGTCACCCTGTTGAAGCAGGTTCACGAGATCGAGGGGCTGGAACGGCTGCGCTTCCTCACCAGCCATCCCAACTGGATGAAGGACGATCTGCTGCGGGCCGTGGCCGAATTGCCCAAAGTGTGCGAACACATCGAAGTGCCCATCCAATCCGGCGACGACGACGTGCTGCGCCAGATGCGGCGCGGCTACACGGTGGACGAGTACCGGCGGCTCGTGGCGCGCCTGCGGGAGACGATCCCCGGCGTCTCCATCGCCACCGACATCATCGTGGGGTTTCCCGGCGAGACCGAGGCGCAGTTCCAGCGCACCTACGATCTGCTGGCGGAATTGAAGCTGGACAAAGCGCACATCGCGCGCTATTCGGCGCGCCCGCTCACCGTCGCCACGCGCACGATGAGCGACGACCTGCCCCGCGCGGAGAAGGAGCGCCGTCGCAAGGCGCTGGATGACTTGCAAGCCACTGTGCTAGAGGAACTGAATGCCCATTACCTCGGACAGACAGTAGAGGTGCTCGTCGAAGGGCGCAACGCGAAGGCAGACCGTTGGGTGGGGCGCACGCGCACCGACCGGCTGGTCTTCTTCCCGGCGGAGGGCGACTGGCGCGGGCGGCTGGCGCAGGTGCAGATCACCTGGACGGGGCCGTGGTCATTGGTTGGCGAAGATGCAATCGGTTAGTGCGTTATCCAAAGCTAGGGGAGGGCACGCGCCATTCCCTGCCTGCTGTCATCAGCACACGTTCCGCAATTTCAGGCAAATCAATAGGGACAAATATGGATGCCGGGTAAAGATAACCGTCAGGTTCTGACTTGTCCTCATCAATGACGCGAAGCATGTTATGTAACTCCGCATCTGTATCAGGCAGCGTGCGATAGACTTTACCCAGGATCAGGCTTGCCGGGTTGCTTTTGTTATCAATACAAAGCACAAATTTGCTCATCGATTCTCAATTCTTAAAAAATCCACCCCAGCATCATAAACACCAAACGCTGCGCGAAGTTCAGCAGGAAGAAGGCGATCAGCGGGGAAAAATCCAACCCGCCAAACACCGGCACCACGCGGCGGATCTGGGCGAGCAAGGGTTCGGTGATGTCCCACAAAAAGCGCATCACGCGGCTGGAGTAGGGGACGCGGATCCACTCGAACAGCACACGCGCGAGCAGCGCCATACTGTACAAGTCGAAGACAAGCCGCAGGACGAAGACCAGCATCGTGCCGATGTTGTCGAGGGGATTGAGGACCCATGCCGGTACGTAGCGCGCCAATTCGAACACCCACACAATCAACGTCCGCCCCACCCAGATGACGATCAGCGCCATGGCCAGCGACGCAAACGTGGAGATATCATAGCGGCGGTGTTCAGGGATGCCCAGGATTTTGTATGCCAGATCGATCACGGGGTCGGTAACGAGCGTGAGAAAGCGCAGCACCGGATTCTGCGATGAGACCCGGAACAGGTGCAGCACAATGCGCACGATCAGGAGCAGGCCCAACAGGCCAAAGATCGCATTCAGTACACTGATAATCGTATTCAAAACCATGTCGTTACCTCCAAAAGTGAGGATTCGTAATTCGTAATTCGTAATTCGTAATTCGTAATACGTAATCAGGAAACACTTGGTTTCTAATCACCAATCCCCAATCACCAGCGCAGGTTGAAGATCATTTGCAAGAACCGGCTCCGGTCGGCGGCGGGCGTAGGATCGCCGTCGATCATCGGACGCGGGCGCCCGAACTCCTCGATAATGTACGGGTGCAGCACGATGCTCAACA
>DAOUAY010000584.1:0-6868 GCA_034432995.1 Anaerolineae bacterium
CACCGGCTTGCCTTCCGCCTCGGCCTTCTCGTGCGCCGCCTTCTTCTCTTCCCACGAGGTCGGATCGCGGCTGCCCCGCACCGTTACCGCCATCCCCGCCAGATGCTGCTTGGGAAACAACGGGCGGATGCTCAGGTCGATGCACTGATCGCCGTAGCCCATATGGTCCATCGCGTCGTACAGATTCGCCACGCGGATCTTATCCCACCGGGCCTGTAGTTCCAAAATCGAGGGTTGTTTTTCGTCTGACATAGTCTTCGCTCCTTGAACGTTTTGCGATACTCGATACTGGATACTCGATTCTTGATCGCTGACGGCTGATAGCTGACCGCTTCAATGAAATTATGGCACAACTCCTACTATGGTCAACAAGGCAAGCACACGGGCGCGCCGCTCTTGACGTACGCACTTGCCTATTACGCCAGACCGCGTACACTTCCTAGGAAGTAAGGAGTAAGGAGGCACGCGACAATGAAAACGAATTTAATGAAAGCGAAAATCCAAGCGGGACAACCGGCGCTCGGCGTGTCGGTGATGTTCCCCTCGCCGCAGATCGTGGAGATGATCGGGGCGCTGGGCTTCGATTGGGTGTTGATCGACTGCGAGCACGGCACAATCGATGTGGAGAGCGTGGAACGGCTGGTGATGGCGGCGGAAGTGAGCGGGATCACGCCGATCGTGCGCCCGCCGAGCCGGGACCCGGTGGACATCCTGCGCGTGCTGGACCGCGGCGCGATGGGCGTGCAGGTTCCGCACGTGAACACCGCCGAAGACGCCCGCGCGGTCGTCGAAGCGGTGAAGTACCACCCGTTAGGCAAGCGCGGCCTGGCGGCAAGCACGCGAGCGGGCAACTACGGTATCGGGCTGACGGCGACGGAGTACGTGGCGCAGGTGAACCGCGAGACGCTCGTCTGTGTCCAGTTGGAGGAAGGCGAGGCGCTGCGCAATATCAACGAGATTCTCAAAGTGGAGGGCATCGACGTGTTCTTCGTCGGGCCATCGGACCTGGCGCAATCGATGGGGTTTCCGGGCCGCAGCGACACTCCAATCGTGCAGCAGATGATCCGCGCGACGCTCGATGCCATCGTCGCGGCGGGCAAAGTCCCCGGCTCCACCGGCTCCGACGCCGACATCGCGGATTATCTCAAACACGGCTGCCGCTACGTGTACACGCACATCCCCCGGCTGCTGGCGGCGGGGACGGCGGCGTTCAAGGCCGGGCTTTAGAGCGAGGCATCCCCACAAAGTACCTTGTCAGACCAAAACCACCGCAGGGATGCCGTACATCGTAGGGGCGAGGCATCCCCACAAGGCCCCTTGTCAGCCCAAAACCACCGTAGGGATGCCTCGCCCCTACCGACGCAACACCAACGGCAAATAAACGTCGTAATGCGGCCAAAACGCCAGATTGGAAAGCGCCGACCAGCCACCCTCATTGTGCGTTTTGACCGCAAAATAACGCGTCCCGCTGTCGTATGCGATGGTGTTCGTCGCCGTATCGAGCACGCTGCCCGCGACAAAATCCAGCGCAGCGCCCCAATTCGCAGCGGTGATGGGCTGAGCGGCGTAGCGCACCGTCGAGGTCAATGCACCGGCGGGTGGCGTCCAGTGCAGTGTGATCGTGAGATCGCTGCCGGCGAGCACCGCCTGCGTCACGCGCAGGTCGCGCACGGCGGCGGGCGCGGGGATGCCGTGCTCGTCCGCGCCGATGTCGCGCGCCGGGCCGATGGGCCGGGGATCGCCGTCGATGTCGTCGTCGCACAGCCCGGCGGACAGGGCTGCGCCTTGATCGATGGCGGCAGCGGCACTTGGCAAAAGGTGCAAATCGCCGCCGGAGCCGTCCACGAACAGGGTCAGCGGCGCGTTCGTCAGGTTGCCGGCCTGGATCGCCGTGGCGCCGTCGCGGGCGCGCAGGTTGTGGCTGACCAGGTTGTTCACCAGATGCACCGTGGTGTTGGGATAGCGCCACTCGATGGACGAGAACGGCGCTTGCGTGGAGATCACCGAGTTGTGGTAGGTCTGCACCTCACAGGCGTTCCACAGGCTGATGCCGTTGTCATAGCCGTCCGCAGAGGCGAACAGTTCCGCGCGGTTGGCGAAGATAAAGTTGTTGCGGATGACGCCGCCGTAGTGGTCGATGTAGCCGCTGGCGGCGGGGCAGGGATTGTCGGCGTAGGTGCGCGCCGTCCCGCTCGTCGCCATGCCGAAGCCGATGCCGCGCGCGTTGTTGCGCAGCACGTTGCGCGCCACAATGGGATCGCGGCAGCCGCGCCAGAAGTGGATGCCGTGCTCGGAGAGGCCGACGCTGCACCAAAAGCCTTCGATCCGGTTATCGCGGACCACCCAATCGCGCGCCTGGTGCATGTCGATGCCGCCGGTGTAACAACCGCTGACGTGCGGACGTCCGGCGTCGGTTAGTTCGATGGTCGAACAGGCAATCACGCCGTTGTCGGGATAGTAGCCCGCGACCGCAGGATTGACCTTGATCGCCTGCTGGCCCGGATCGGTGATGCGCACGTTGTAGATCAGCGTGTTGAGCGTGTCCGCCGTCTCAGTGCTGACCACGTGGATGGGATGCGTACCGGCGCGTTTGATGGTGATGCCGGCTATGGTGACGTTAGAGGCGGCGATGGTGATGATCTCCGTACCGCTGTAGTTGTCATCGAGGATGACCGCCTCACGACCACCACCCGCCGAACGGATCGTGACGTAGGGCGTGTCGATCCAGACGTAGTGCCCGTTCGCGCCGAGGTTGTACGTCCCGTCCGCCAGCAGGATGGTCGTGTGTGGCTGCGCCGCGTTGACGGCGTTCCACAACTGCGCCTCGGTCGAGACATTGACGATGGTATCCCCTGCCGGGGGCGGCGGCAGCGGCGCGCACTCCGTCGCCGTTCGCGCGATTTCGACAAAAGCAGGCGGCGGTGGAGAAGCGGGCGCAGTAGCGGGCGCAGTAGCGGGCGCAGTAGCGGGCGCAGTAGCGGGCGCAGTAGCGGTCGCAGCAGCGGGAGCAAGAGCGGGCAGGCACAACAGCGCGACAAGCATGGCGATACGCCTCGTTTTCATCAGTCTACCTCCTATTTCCCGTACAACTGTGTCAACAGCGCGTGCAGCCGCTCCGGCGTCTGGCCGAATTGCACGGCCCGTTCCTGATCGATGACTAATGGGGTCGCATCGGCAAACTCCAGGACGAGCATGTAAAGCGTCACTTCTTGTTCGATGCCGCGCCCGCCGCGCACTGTGACGGTTCGCGGGCGCAGGGTCACACGCTGCAATTTACGCGCCGATTGCTCCTGCCAACCGCCGCGCGGGAAGCGGTAGCGGATGCGCTCCCGGTGAAATGCCCAGGCGACAGGCTGCTCCATTTTGAACGGACCGTACTTCGTCGTCAAACCGCGGATCACAATGATCAGTGCGGGCAGGAAGACGACGCTGATCATCACAAAGAAGATGAGCGAGTTGCGCACCCATACTGTATCGAAGGGCGGTATTTCGCCGCGCGCCAACCCGCTCCATATCCCCAACAGCCCGACGCCCAGGTAAAACAGGATGAAAAGCACGACGCCGGCAATGTAGAGCGTCCACACGCGGCGGCTGATGGCGAACGCGTACACCGGGCCGCCGTCCGCTGTGGAGTCTCCATGTAGCACACCACACCAACGATTACGAAAATGTTTGCGCCGGATCATAATCCGGCGCTGCGGGGACGGCGGATTGTGATCTGCCTTAAGCGTTGAAGTAGAACTATTTTCGGAAGAGACAGCAGGAACCGTGGCGGCTGAGGACGGAATAGTCTTCCCCAGCGCCGCATCCCGCACAGCAGGCGAAACCCGCCGGAGCAGCAAGGCGTAGCAACGCGGAAGGTTTTCCAGCGTGCGCGGGATACGCAGCACGCGCCCCTGACCGCGAACCAGGATGCCGGGAGAAAAGATACGCGCCTGCGAGATCACCGCTACGATTTCGTCGTAGCGCAGGGAGCGCGCGCGCCCGGATCGGCGGATAGTCACGCCCTCGGCGGTCAGCGTCACCATGCCGGTGTTGTGGAGGAGGAAAATCAGCCCGCCGACGATCAGAGGCGAAAAGAGCAAGGGGATCCCCACCCCGGCCTCAGCCGAGATGCCGGTTTGCGGACCATTGAGCGCGGCAATTGCCACAAACAGACTGACCGCGGACAGGCCAAACACCGCAAAGAGCGCCTGGCTGCGCAAAAGCGGCGGGATGGCAAAGACTTCGCCGGTTTGCTGCATCGCTTGTTGCTGCGCCTGCTCGCGGCGCGTCCACCACCGATTCACGACCATGCTCAGCACCACGGGCAGCACAAATCCGAATCCGATGACGATAATCGAAGACCAATCAATGCGCGAGGCGTTCGGCTTGTACCACAGCTCGAGTTCGCCGGCCTCCGCGCGTTGTATGATGGACGGCGGCAAATCGCCAAGCCGGTTGCCCGCCAGGAAGAGTAAGTCCAGGTTGGGCAGTTCCAGAATCTCCGGAGGGAAGGTTTCCCAGCGGTTGTACTGGATTTGCAGGTGGGTGAGGGCTTGCAGGCGCGCGAATTCGGGCGGGAGGCTTGTCAGGCGATTGTTGTCGAGATCGAGCCATTGCAGATGCGAGAGTTGGCCGATTTCCGGCGGTAAAGCTTCCAGGCGGTTACCGTCGAGGGAGAGCCGTTCCAGGTTCGTCAGCCGGGCAATGTCGGGCGGCAACACTTCGATGCGATTGTCGTTCAGATCGAGTTGGGTCAGATGCGCGAATTCCCACACCTGTGGCGGAATTTCGCGCAGTCCCATGTCGGAGAGGTGAAGCCACGTGCCGCCTCTGGAAGCCTGGGCCAATTCTCGCTCTACGGCCCGCCGCCGGGATTGCGCCCGGCTCTCGACGCCACCGCTGAACACGTGGATCAACGTCAGCACCGCAAACACAATCGCCGCCAATCCAAAGAACGCGGCCAGGATGCGGGCAGACACAGGTTGCGCCATCCCGCGCGTGATTTTGGGAGAAAGCCCACCATAGAGCAGGTACCCGCCGAGCGCCAGCGCCAGCAGCGAGCCGCCCACGGCCAGGCGCAGGGGATCGGTCAGCAGCAAGGCCGCCAATCCCAGCCAGAAAGCCGTATTGGCGATGAGGAAGACCTTTTCATGACGGAATAGCCGACGAAAAAAACTTCGCACCAAAGACCCCTCAATTTACTCACACGCTGATAGATAATTGTACCCTACTTCGAAGAACGGGAAAATATGGATGCAGCGGTGCGAAATGTCACACCAGAGGCATAAAGCCTCGACTTGCCAAATCACCCCGATAGTGATAGTCTTGAAGATGAAGGAACGCCGACGATGCACGAGACGAAAGGGAGACAACCATACAAGCACAACCGCCCCACGATTGGGGTGTTAGCAGGCTGGCGCGTGTATACCGGGACGCTCGACACGTTCCTCGGCCCGGTCTATCAGGGGACGCGGGCCGCCGCGCGCGATCAGGGGTGCAACCTCCTGCTTTCGTGCAGTGTGGATGTTAGCCTGGGGACGCCACGTCCGGCCTGGGCCGTGCCCATGCCCGACGTGGATTTCATCCCGGTTGGCCCCTGGAATGTGGATGGGCTGCTCATCGTGGGACGGTTTTCCTCGGAACCCACGGCGAGCTATTTGCAGCGGCTCGTCGACGAGGGATACCCGATTGTATTCGTCGGCGCGGGGGAGAAAGGGCCGACGGTCATGGCCGACAACGAGGGCGGCATCCGGCAGGCGATGGCGCACCTGGTTTCGCACGGCCACCGGCGCATCGCCTTTATCGCCGGCTACCAGCGCGATACCGATGGCGACAGCGCGCGCCGTATCAATGCCTATCACGTCGCCGTGCAAGAACACGGCCTGGAAATTGACCCGCGCCTGATTGCTTATGGCCGTCACAGCACCAGCGGCGGACGGCTGGCGATGGAGCAGATTTTGGCGTCCGGCGTTCCCTTCACCGCGTTGGTCGCCAGCAACGACCTCTCCGCGCTCGGCGCAATGCAGGTGCTCGACCGGAACGGCCTGCACGTGCCGCGCGACGTCGCCGTCATCGGCTTCGACGACCGGCTCGAAGCCACCGCGCACGTGCCGCCTCTGACTACCGTTCGCTACCCGGCCTTCGAAGAAGGCTACCAGGGCGTGAAGTTGGTGCTGGAGTACATCGAAGGGCAGACAAAGAGCGCCAAAGTCGTTGAGGTTCCTACACAATTGATCGTCCGCGAGTCGTGCGGCTGTTTGGTCAGCGCTTCAACCATCATTGTCCTGGACCCAACACGCGCAGCGGACCACAAGATCGCGATGGCGCGCATCACGGGGCTGATGACGTCAACCATGGGCATTCATATGCAGCGACTGGACCTGGAGCAGGTGCAGCACTTCTGCCAACAACTGGTGAAAGCCTTTATGTTGAACATGCAACAACGCGATGGCCTGGCTTTACATCTCACCTTACGGCAAGTCCTGCAACAGGTCATCGCTTTAGGCGGCAACCTTAACGCCTGGCAGGCAGCCATTTCGCTTCTGCGGGACAATGTCGCCCTGCTGATCGGAACGACTGCCGATCCCAACACCCGGCGATATGCCGACGATATCCTTGACCGGGCGCGGCTGGTGATCGGCGAAGTGGCCCACGAACAGAACACCCGCCATCTGCTGCGACAGATCGACATCGCCGACCAGATTGGACGGATGACCGCTCGCTTTTTAGCCGCGCAAGACGAAGCAGAGATATTTGCAATCTTGCCGGAGACACTCCCGGCGATCGGCATCCGCCATGCGGCCGTGGCCTTTTATGAGGCGGAAGGCGACGACCCGGCCGCGTGGAGCGTCGTCCAGGCGCCGGCACTCAGCGATGAAAGTCA
>DAOUAY010000585.1:0-3046 GCA_034432995.1 Anaerolineae bacterium
TACTCCGTTGCCCAATTCTACCACTTCGCCTTCATGATCATCAGCCTGGCGATGCTCGGCTTTGGGGCCAGCGGCGCGTGGCTGGCGCTCTTCCCGCGCCTGGGACGCCGTCACCCGCGCCGCGCGCTGGCGTGGTTGGCCTGCGGCTATGCTCTCACCAGCCTCGGCGCTTATCTCGCGCTCAACTGGCTGCCGTTTGACTCCTTCAGCATCGCCTGGGATCGTCGCCAGGCCGTGATCTTGGTGGTACAGTACATTGTGCTGTCATTGCCGTTTCTGTGCAGTGGCGCGGCGCTGGGATTGCTTTTCAGCGTCTACCCGCAGGGGGTGGGGCGGCTCTACGCGGTCAACCTGGCGGGATCGGCGCTGGGATGCGTGCTGGCCCTCCTCGCGCCCGCGTGGGTGGGCGGCGCGGGCATTGTCTGGCTCAGTATGGCGATGGGCGGTGTCGCCGCACTGGGTTTTGTCTGGTCCCAGGGCCGCAAGCTGATCTCATTTGAGGTCCCCGACCGTGTCGTCGCTTTACTCGCGGCGCTAGTGACGATATGCGGTATCATACTCTTGTTGGCGTCACCCGCCAGACTGGACGTGCGCCTCTCGCCCTACAAGAGCCTCAGCTATGCCCTGCAATATCCGGGCGCGCGGATCATCTTGCAACAGTGGAACAGCTTCTCGCGTGTGGATGTCGTCGAAAGTGGTGGCATCCGCTCGCTGCCGGGTTTGAGCTATCGCTATATGGCCGCTCCCCCGCCCCAGCGCGGCCTGCTCGTGGACGGTGATGACCTGAATCCCATCCTGGCATTTTCACCTGAACAAGCGTCGCCGGACGACCTCGCGTTCACCGGTTATCTGCCCACCGCCATCGCCTACCAACTGCGACCAGACGCGCGCGTCTGGGTGTTGGAACCGCGCGGCGGGCTGGAAATGTGGGTCGCGCTGGCCCAGGGTGCGGCGCACGTCACCGCTGTGGAAGCCAACCCGCTCATCGTCGCCGCTGCCGGGGACATCTATGCTACGCCGCGTGTCACCGCAGTGCTCGAAGACCCGCGCAGTTTCGTCCGCCGCACACCGTCGCGCTACGACGTCGTCACGCTGCCGTTGACGACGCCCTATCGTCCCATTCGCTCTGGCGCGTACAGTCTCTCCGAAGACTACCGCTACACCGTCGAGGCTTTCCGCGATTATCTGCGCACGCTCGCGCCTGGCGGCCTGCTCGTGGTCACCCGCTGGCTGCAAACGCCGCCGAGTGAGTCGCTGCGCGCCTTTGCCCTTGCCATCACCGCCGTCGAACAGGCCGGCGGCGATCCTGCGCGACAAATCGTCGCTTTCCGGGGCTATGCTACACTGACGTTACTCGTCAAGACCGCCCCGTTCACCCCCACTGAACTGGACACCATCCGCGCTTTTGCTGCCGGGCGCGCCTTCGATATGGTCTACGCGCCGGATATTCGTCTCGATGAAGTCAACCGCTTCAACGTCCTGGCCGAGCCGACGTATTACCAGACTTTCACCGGCCTGTTGGCGGCGGAGGATCGCATAGCGTGGTACGCGGCCTATCCGTTCGATGTGACGCCGCCCACCGACGCTCACCCGTTTTTCGGTCATTTCTTCAAATGGGCGCAGGCGCGGCAGGTGTGGGCGGAGTTGGGCAAGACCTGGCAGCCGTTTGGCGGCGCGGGCTACTTCGTGCTGGCGGCGCTGTTGCTCCTGGCGGTCGGCGCGGCGACGGTGGTGATCCTGTTGCCGGTGGCGGCGCTGCGGCGGGGTGGAGGCGTGGGACATCACGCCGGATTGGCTTACTTCGGCTTGTTGGGTCTGGGTTTTATGCTCGTGGAAATCCCCTTGCTGCAGCGCTTCATCCTCTTTCTCGGCCATCCCGCCTACGCGCTGACGACTGTGCTGTTCGCCATCCTCCTTTTTTCCGGGATTGGCAGCGCGCTCTCGCACCGCATATCGACGCGCCTGGCATTGGCGCTTCTCGTGGGGCTGATCGGTGTGTACGCGGTAGGTTTGCCGAGGCTTTTCGCCTGGACGCTCGCATTGCCGTTGGGCGCGCGAATGTTCGTTGCAGCACTCACGCTCGCGCCGGCCGGCCTGTTGATGGGGATGCCGTTCCCGCAGGGATTGCGCCGGTTAGCGGTGTCGGCAGCTCATCCTGAAATGCTATTGCCGTGGGCGTGGGGGATCAACGGCGCGCTGTCGGTCGTCGCGTCAGTGTTGGCGGCGCTGCTGGCGCTTTCATTCGGCTTCGATGGGGCGCTGCTCTGTGGCGCGTTGTGCTACGCCGGCGCGTGGTTGGCAGCCGGTCAGGGAATCACCGGCGTGCTCCCGTCGCCGCCTACCCCTGCGCCGGTAAACGGCACAAAGATGACGCCGCCCATGTTGTAAGCGCGCAACTCCTCGCCATCTTTGACGAACTGCCAGAGGCTCTGGTAGCCGCCCGGCGGTCCGATGGGGATGACCAGCCGCCCGCCGTCCTTGAGCTGCTGCGCCAACGGCGCGGGCAAGTGATCCGGCGCTGCGGTGACGATGATCGCATCGAACGGCGCGTACTCCTCCCAGCCGTAGTAGCCATCCCCTTGTTTGACATGGACGTCGGTATACCCCAGATCGCGCAGCCGGTTCGCGGCCTGTTCGGCCAATTCCGGCACGATCTCGATGCTGTACACATCGATGTCATCCAGTTCCGCCAGCACCGCCGCCTGGTAACCGGACCCCGTACCGATTTCCAGCACCTTCTCCCCCGGTTGCAGAGCCAGCAATTCCGTCATCCAGGCGACGATGTAGGGCTGCGAGATCGTTTGCCCGTAACCGATGGGCAGGGGATGATCGGCATACGCCTGATCCACATAGTCCGTTGGAACGAACCGGTGACGCGCCACCGTGCGCATCGCGCGCAGCACGTCGGGGGCGGTCACACCGCGATCTTCGATGGTTTGTTCGACCATCAACAATCGTTCCTCCGCCAGCGCGTCTTCGTCGAACGCCAGCGTTGCCGTTGCCGACGGCGCCGTTGTCGAGGATGGTGAAGAAGCCAATGGCTCAG
>DAOUAY010000586.1:0-3220 GCA_034432995.1 Anaerolineae bacterium
CGACGTCGACCGCCGCCAGCGCCACCAGCGGCGGCGCCGCCGCCACGCCGGTCCTCGCGCTCCTGGGCCTCGTTCACCCGTAACGCGCGGCCGTCAAGCTCGAAATTGTTGAGGGCGGAAACAGCTTTATCTGCGGCTGCGTTCTCCATCTCGACGAAACAAAAGCCTCGAAAACGCCCGGTGTCGCGGTCGGTGATCCACCGAATCGATGCGACGGAACCGTACTGCTCGAACAGTTCGCGGACTTTGTCTTCGGTAACGCCCCATGACAAATTACCAACATACAATGACTTTGACATACTCTCCTACTCCTCATGAACTTAAGTGATATGGCTCTGCAGCCCGGAACTGAACGCAGTAACGGCCTAGCGAGTCTTGATTGATGTTAGTATAACATACTTCTCCACAAATAACAATGCAGACAAATTCGACAACGCAGCGTTCATCCGATTTCTCTGGGGAAGAGCGGCGGACCGGCGATGACCACACTACCCGGCGGCAAAAGCCCCCATGACAATCCTTCGCGCAAGGGTTCCGGCGACTGCCACCCGAGACGCCGCCACACTTCGGCCATGCGCTCGGGCATCACGGGCTGCAACAACAATGAGGCCAGGCGCAAGGCTTCGGCTGCCGTATAGAGGATGGTTGCGACCCGGTCAGCGTGGCCTTGTTTCGCCTGTATCCAGGGCGCCATCCGTTCCAGATAGCGGTTGATCTCACCGATGAGATCCATGGTGTGTGCCAGCGCCTCGTTGAGCGCCAACGCTTCGACCAGCTCGAAGACACGCGCCAAAGCCGACCGGCAACGCTCACGCAAGGTTTCATCCTCGGCGGTGGATGTGCCGCACGCAGGCACGCGTCCGGCACAGTATCGCCCGATCATGTTAACGACACGATGGAGCAGATTGCCCAGATCGTTCGCCAGGTCTGCCTGATAGCGGCTGCGCAGGCTCTGCTCGTCGAAGTCGGCGTCGCGCCCCAGCACCATATCGCGGATGAGAAAATAGCGGAATGCATCCACGCCATAGACTTCGGCCATGGCAAGCGGATCGACGACGTTACCCAGCGATTTGCTCATCTTGGCGCCGCCCGAGATCCACCACCCGTGGGCGAGGATCGTTTTCGGCTGTGGGAGGCCCATCGCTCGGAGCATCGTCGGCCAATAGACGGTGTGGGTGATGAGGATGTCCTTGCCGATCAAGTGCATCACCTGCGGCCACCAACGCGCAAAACGCGCTTCGTCGGACAGATACCCGACAGCCGTGACGTAGTTGATCAAGGCGTCGAACCACACGTAGGTCACGTAGTTGGGATCAAAGGGAAACGGGATGCCCCAACTCAGGCGCTCCACCGAACGTGAGATGCACAGATCGCCCAACGGCTGGCGCAAGAAGCCCAACACTTCGTTACGGCGCGTCTCGGGCAGGATAAAACCAGGATGCGTGTTGATGTAGTCGATCAGCCAATCTTGATATGCGCTCATCTTGAAGAAATAGTTCGGCTCCTCGAGCCGCTCGACCGGGCGACCGCAGTCTGGACAGTTGCCATCCACCAGGTCCTTCTCGGTCCAAAACCGTTCTTCATGGACGCAATACCAGCCCTCATAGCTTCCGAGGTAGATATCGCCCTTGTCCCACAACTGTTGCAGCACTGTCGTCACCACACGGGTGTGACGCGGCTGCGTGGTGCGGATGAAATCATCGTTGGAGATGTGCAAATATTCCCAGGCCCGTTGGAAGCGCAGCATCGTTTCGTCGGCGTGGAGTTGCGGAGACACGCCGCGCTTCTGCGCCGCATCCTGAACCTTCTGACCGTGCTCATCGGTGCCGGTGAGGAAAAAGGTATCCCAGCCCCGCAGGCGCGCATAACGCGCCAGCACGTCGGCCAGGATGGTGGTATAGGCATGACCGATATGCGGGACATCGTTCACATAGTAAATCGGAGTGGTCACATAAAAAGGCGCGCTCATCACAACACCTCCATAGAATAGCAATCGAGTCGGCGATAAAGAAAAGAGCCTCCATTGAGGAGGCTCTTTTTCACTGATCCCATCGCGCACTATGAAACCCGGTTTCTCCCCAATGCCAGATCGCCATGGCTGACCGCCATGGCGCTGCACATCATCATCACCGGAGAAGAAACCTGATCCTTGTACATCTCCATCTCTCCTATCGAGCTAAACTCATCATACCACAACTACAGGTAAGGTCAAAGGACATGTCGAGTGGATGCATTTCCCATTTTGCCATTCTGAGAAATCAGGTTAAAATATAACCAATAGTCTGATGTAAACAGGATAGCGCGCGAAAGGGGAATCGGGTTCACCGGGACAAAGTGGCAGGAACAACGAACGCGATTGGCGCTCCCTGGACGCGCCTTGACAATGTACTGTTCCTATGGTAACCTTTCAATAGTTGGTCTATCCTCAAAGGCGTAAATAACCTTTCTTTATGATCGGAAACAATTCCATAGCGGAGGGCTGAAAGCATGGCAAACAGGTCTCGAAATGAGAGGATGGTTGAGCGACTGCGTGAACTCCAAACCAGCAGCCCCGATATTGAGGCAGCCGCAATTATCAGTGTGGATGGGCTTCCTATAGCTTCTTCGCTTCCGCAAAGTGTGGAAGAAGACCGCGTATCAGCGATGTCGGCCGCGATGCTTTCTCTGGGCGAGCGCATTGCGGGAGAATTGAAGCGGGGTATGTTAGATGAAGTGTACGTCAGAGGCGAGAGGGGGTACGTCATCCTTCGCGCCGTTGGCGAAGAAGCGGTACTGACCGTTTTAGCCCGGCAACAAGCCAAGTTGGGGCTGCTCTTCCTGGATATGCGTCGAGCGGCTGAAGAACTTTCAACGATTTTGTAGCACGGAGGAGGTTGATACAGTGGCTAATATCCCTGAACCCAGTGGTTACTTCTACCCAAATCGCTTTGGTCTCATTTTGTTCGACGCCCTGGAAGAGATTATGGGCCGCAACGGGCTGAACGCCATTCTCAATATGGCGGGCCTGGCGCAATTCATCGACAATCCTCCCGCCGATGTGATGGACAAGGGTTTTGACTTCGCCTATATCTCGGCGCTGAACAAAGCCCTGGAAGAGATGTACGGTCCACGCGGCGGACGTGGGCTGCAACTGCGCCTGGGGCGAGTCCTCTTTGCGCAGGGGTTGGCAAACTTTGGCGCGTTGGTCGGCGCAAGCGACCTCGCATTCAAAGTTTTGCCC
>DAOUAY010000587.1:0-2098 GCA_034432995.1 Anaerolineae bacterium
GGGCCAGAAGCGCGTCATCGGCAGGGTGGGGAAGTCGCACGCAGACGTCAATTCCGGCAACGAGACGCTCCCCAAATCCTGAAACGCGCCATCCGTAACCGTATACGCGCCGAGCGTCGGGTAGATCACGCCCGTGCAGCGATCCACCGGCAGGTGCAAGACGAGGTGCGTGAAGCGCACCTCGCCCACGGCGGTGTCGCTGCCAAGGAACCGGTCGGTCTGCGCCAGCAACGCGCCATCAGCATCCCAAAGACGGGCGGTGAACGACGGCGCGTTAGCGTGTGATCCACTCGCCTGCCACGCCAGATGCAATTCCACATTGCGGCCCGGCTTGACCTCCCCAACAAGGCGGTAGCCCAACATCCGCACTGCGCCCAGGTCGGCATCCAGCGGGATGAAGTTCGCATCGTCCGGCAGCGCCGTGAGCGGTCGCCGGTAGAAGCGGAACCCGCCGCCCACCGGTGTGAATGTCCAACCGTCCCAGGTGTAGCTGTGTGTCGTAAAGAGCGGACGCTCACCAGCCGCTTCAGCCCGCGCGCGCCACACGTCTTCGTATTCCTGCCCGGCGATTGGATAAACGTAAGCCACCTCCACCTGCGGATTGCGCCCTTTCACCTGTTGCAGCACCCACAACGGCGTCGCCCAATGCCAATCGGCGAGGATCAGCGCCTCCGGCTCTGCAGCTTCCAACAACGGCACTGTTCTGTCACGGATAGACGTATCAGCAGCGAGAACCGCGAAATCGGGCACGAGCACGACAAGACGGAGGAACAGAATGAGAAGGAGTACGAAGTACGGAGTAAGGAGTACAGAGTACGGAGTACGAAGTAAGGCGTGATTCTTGATTCTTGATTCTTGATTCATGATTCGCCGATTCACCGATTCGCTGATTCGCCGATTCGCCGATCCGCCGATTCGTTGATTCGTAATGCGTAATTCGTAATTCGCCATTCCACTCACACCCAACCCAAACGCGAGCGCCATCGGCGCGTAGGCCGGCATCAGATATTCGATGGTCTGTGGGGCGCGGTAGGTGATCGTCACGAAGGTGTGCAGCGCCCACGCGAGCAGGAACGCCGCCGCCAGTTTGCTGTCGCGGCGGAGCAGCCACAGCCAACTAAGACCGATGGCGACCAGGAAGACCGGCGGGAATTGCAGCCGGAAGAGGGTGGGGAGCAGCGGCAATCGCAGGGCCAGATCGGCGGTAGTGGCGAAGGCGAACATGTCGCCCTCGAAGCCGCGCGCCAGCACGTGATTCCAGAAGCCCGACCACGTCGCCAGGTCGCCCGGCGCTAGGGGGACGTTGGCCATGCTGCCGCGCAAGGGTAAATACAGTTGTGGGATCAACCACGCCAGCGCGCCGACGAGTGCCGCTTTCCACCAGCGGCGCGGCTGGATGAACAAACGCGGATCGACCAGCACCAGGTAAAGCGCCCATCCGACGGCGACGAAGATGAGCGAAGGGTGATGTCCCACGCCCAATCCCAACGCCAGCGCCAGTTCGATCAGCGGCGTAATTCCTCCGTTACTTGCTTTGCGCGGATCACAATCCGCGCCCACGGGAGCGGCGGGTGATCCGCCGCAAGCGTTTAACGTAAGCGTGGTTTCGTCGTCACGTAGCCGCGACTTCCAAATCGCGTAACGCGCCAGCGCGAGAAAGCCCCAGGCCGTGAAGAGCATCGTCGGCATACGGATGTTGGCAATCGTCGCCTGCGCCCAAAACGTGGAGGCGCTGCCAAACAGCAGCGCCGCTGCCAGCCCCCCGGCCTGTGCCGCGCGCGATGTGAATCCCCAGACCGTGGCCCACGCGCGCACAGCCGTTGCAATCAGCACAAGCGTCGTCGCCGCCAGCGCCGCGCTGAACAGGTTGACGCGAAACACCGCCGCGCCGATGGGAACCAGCCGCATCCACAGCGCGCTGGCGACGGTGTAGAGCGGGTAGCCCGGCGGGTGCGCGATGCCCCACGTCGCCGCCGTGAGTTGGAATTCGCCGCTGTCGGCGGGGAGCACATCGCGGGCGGTGGTGGCGGCGTAGAGCAGGAAGAAGACGAGCCAGAGTAGACAGTAGACGGTAGGCGGTAGACGGGAGGGGGAAGGG
>DAOUAY010000588.1:0-5672 GCA_034432995.1 Anaerolineae bacterium
GGCATATACCAATCCAAGATGAGAGCGAGAGGCGGTAGCGTGGTGGAGAATCGTTCCCCTGTCTGGGCGTCGACCAGGACGTACGGAATGCTGCTCATCAAAAGAGCTTGACCATCCGGTGATATCATAACGGGCCTGGTAAACTGGTCTGAATGGGCAGGAGCGATCTCCCGTAACTCGCCGCTACGGGCATCCGCTCGCCACAGGCCATAGGCTTGTTCCAGGGGCTGGCCGGATGCATCCGCTACCCCGGGATTGGCCTCTAGCGCGAAGTACAGATACCGGCCGTCCGGCGCCCAGGTGAGGCTGAAGGCGTAACTGGGTTGTTTGGGGAGAACGATAGTCACAGGCGCAGCCCTCGGTTCTGTGAGATCGTAAATGGTGATGCAACCCCGCACATCGGCTTGGCTCCAGTTCTGTGCGTCGCTGACGGCCACCCGGCGTTTCTCGGGTGACAAAGCCAACCCTCCCATTCCAACTCTCTGGAACTCCACTGCGCTGGCAATAGCTCCGTCTTCGAGGTCGATGGTCACGATTGCGGTGAGAGCGCCGTCCCCGCCAATCGGCGCCGCGTAGAGGGCATCCCCCTTGAGCGTAGGCGCCAGCACGGCCAGCCCGGCGTCCCGCTTCGTCAGTATCCGCGCTTGTCCCGTCTGAGGATCGTAGAGCCATACGGTGGTGGCATAACCGGCCCACCTCCCTACTCATCCACGAGCACCGAGTAGACGACGCGACCGTCCGACAGTACCAGCAGTCGCCCTTCCCTCCTGCCCGTTAAGGGTTCGAGTTCGGCCAGCGCCTCGATTGCGCCGGAGGCCAGGTCAACCACGGTGAGGCGGCCGTCGGCTAACACCCACAGACGGTTGCCTGTCAACTGCGCCGCAGCGATCTCCTCAAAGGGCAATTCGGCGATCAGGCGATCACTCACTAGCCCCCACCCCTCCCATACAGAGCGCCCGTCGAGGTAGAATAAGGCGCCGTACGCCTGCAACGCTCGCGCATCGAGCGTGGATCTCGGCGTCGGTTCCAGCGTCAGCAAGGGCATCGGTTGTGGGGTGGGGGATGGTGTGACCGATAGCTGCAGCGTAGGGGAAGCTGTCGCCCGCAACCCTGCCTCGACGGAAGGCGACGCTTGCCCTGTCGAGACCGTGAGGCGCGGGCGGCAGCCGCTGCTCAATAGGCAGCCCAACAGCGCCACGACCGTCAAAGCTGCAACCACTGGCGGCCTGTGATGTTTGATGAACGCCTTCGCGTGCGATTGTGCTTCATAAGGCAGTTTCTTCATTTGAAGTCCTCCTGAAATCGTGCTTCTCTTTTGTCGTAATGTGGAGTATAATATACATTAGAATCCACATTAGGAAAGGGGACGCTGATGAAAACCGTGCAAATGACCATTGACGAATCATTACTGACTGAAGTTGATCAAGTCATCCAATCACTCGACACAACGAGATCGGCGTTTATCCGCGACGCTTTACACCTGGCGTTGCGCCAATATCGCATCGGCTTGTTGGAGCAGCAGCACGCGGAAGGATACGCGCGTTGTCCTGAGACCGCGACCGACATTGCCGAATGGGAATCCGAGCAAGCCTGGGGCGATCAATGAAGCAGGGCGAAATTTACTGGTATCCTTTCGCTGCGCCTGACAAGCGCCGCCCGGTGCTCATTCTCACGCGCACGTCTGCGCTGCGTTTCCTCACCTCTGTCACCGTCGCCCCAATCACGACGACGATTCGCGGCATCCCGACCGAAGTTGCGCTTGGCCTTCAGGATGGCTTGGCGAACGATTGCGCGGTCAACCTGGACAACATCCAGACGATCCAGAAGGCCAAACTCGGCGCATTGATCGCCACACTTTCCCCTGAAAAGCTGCGGCTCGTCAAACAGGCGCTACATTTCGCGCTTGGTCTGGACGACTGTAACGTGTACTGAGGATGCCAGAATCATGAATCATGAATGACTCCACTGAAAAAACTAAGATTTTCACCATGGAGACACAGAGGTCACGGAGTTTTATTTAACTGTATTTTGATAAAATTGATATTGCTAACCAGAAAATCAATTTCATTCAAGATAAAAATAAAGATTCCTCTGTGTTCTCCGTGCCTCTGTGGTGAATTTTCCTTTTTGCAGTAAAGTCTCATGAATCATGAATCATGATTCATGATTCTGTCCGCCGCCAGCACGCAGAAGATGTAGTTCGCCGCGCCGGGCATGACGTACTCCGTTTGCTGCCAGAGATGCGGCCACGGGTCTTTGAGTTCGGGGAAGTCCGGGCGGATGAGGGCGACGCCGGAGACCATGCCGCCGGGAATGTGCGACCACTCCGCGCGATTGACGCCATAAGCCGCCAGGATTGACTTCGCGCCCACACCCGACGTGAGCGAGACGTTCGACACTGGGTGGCACCCCAGAACATAATTCACCGCACGCAGGATGATCTCCCGGTCGATCAGGTCGGGAAAGACGCGCCAGATTTGGTATAGTTCGACGGCGTACTGCTGAATCTTCCAGCCCTCGCCCCAGACGTGCGGATGCCAGTTGACGCCGAAGGGATTGGTTGCCAGTTCCGCCGCGAATTCGGCGTTGCTTGCTTCCAGGACGGCGCGGAAGGCAGCAGTAAATTCAGCATTGTCGATGACAGGTAGCGCGCGGGCAAGTGCGCCGCCGACCCACCGGCCAACCTTCTCCAGGAGTGGTTGCATCTCCAGCAGGCGCGCGCGATAGCGTGCCTCGCCAGTTGTGAGAAGCAGCTCCACCGCCGCGACGATCTCCTGCGTCTCTACGCCGCGCGGGACGTAGGCCGCGCGCTGTTCGACCGGCGCGTGCGTCTGTTCGTATTCCCACACCTGGACGGCCGTGCGCAAACACTCGTCAGCAAGATCGTCCGCGTAGCCGCGCAGCACGCGACTGGACGCCGCCAGCGCCGCCGCGACCATGTATTCGAGCGCGCTGTCGTGGTTGGTGAAAGCCCAGCGGTCGTCGTTGCGGCTCGTGTAGATATGGCCCTCCGCATCGCAGCGGATTTGGCCGGGGGCGAGGCTTGGGTCGTGGATGCGGTTGTCCGTCATCGTGGCGGCGTCGCCGAGGTGGGTGTATTGCGCCAGCGTGGCCTCGATGATGCCGTGGAAGCTGTGCGGGTGCGCGGTACCGGCGGTGGCGTGGTAGCCGGAGAGTAGGCTCAGCGCGCCGTGCGCCACTTGTTCGACAATGTCCGGGACGCCGTTGGGCGTGTGGAGCAGCACCAGCCGCTCGGCTTGCTTCACGGTCGTCTGGTCGGTGTCCACGCCGAACAGTTCGCGGATGAGGCAGAGCGCTTGTGTCGTGCGCGCCTGCGATCCCGCCGCCAGGTCATAGTCGCCGGCGTCGTGCCAGCCGCCCATGTCCAGGTGGGGGATGTGCTCGCCGGGCGCATAGGGCGTGTCGGTGGCGTCGTATTGGTGATAGCCGTCGAAGTGGACGTGCGGCGCGGGCGCTTGCAGCGCGTCATCCAGGTGACACGCGCCGTGCCAGACGCGCGACCCGTCGCGCACCTCCACGTGGCACATCTGTACCGGGAAGTAGGTTTCCAGCGTTGGTTGCCAGACGTTGTGTTGGTAGACCTCCGGGTGGATGGCGAAGGGTGGGGTGCGCTGTTCGCCGTACTGGACGACGTACATGCCCGGCTCGCGCACGGCGCTGAAGTCGAAGATCGCGTACTCGTAGGCCAGCCAGCGTCCCCAGCGTGTCGGCAGGTTAGCCCAACTGGTGGTGAGGCCGTCGGCGTCCAGGCGTTTGAGGACGGCGGTATCGAGCACTTCGGTGCGCGGATCGAGTTCGAGGATGGCCTGTTTCACCTGGTCGGGATGGTAGCCGACCTGCGAGATGCAGATGACGGGATCGCGCCGCCACTCCGGGATGCTGTGTGGTGTGATGCGCCATTGGAGCGCGTTCTCGGTTGCGCCGGGGCGTGCAATTTCGCGGGCGACGAACCAGCCGTTAGCGTCGGTGTCGCGCCCGTCGTAGAGGTGGATTTCGCCGCCTAGCGATTCGATGACCAGACGGCGCAGTGGATCTTCCGGCGCAACGGTGAGGGTGGGGCCGTTCGCCAGCGGAACCGGGCAGTGTGGACAGTCGCCGATGCGCTGCAGCGGGCCGTTGGCCTGCTGTGGGAAGACGCGCGCCGTCGCCCCCAGGTGGAACGTCTTGCCGAACAGCGCGCCGGGATACAGTTCCAAGTTGAAGCCGACTTTGCCTTCCCAGGCGGGCGGCAGCGGTTCGGCCAAATCCACGGCGACGCGCAGGCTTTCGCCTTCCGGCCAGATATGCACGCTATACCGGATGCCCGCTTCCTCGAACTGCGCTGGGATGGTGACGCATTGCCCTTCTATCTGGCGCTCGCTCACTTTGGGCAGCGGTCGCCATTGACCGGGTGTGGGTTCCAGGCGCACGTCGCCGCAGGCCGCCACGCGCTCGCCGTGTTGGATGAGTGTGAGTCCGCCCTGTTTGCCTTCGGGATAAAAGTCGTGGAAGACCGTCGCCGCCAGGCCGGGCGCTTCGTAATACTGTTTTTCGTTCAAAGTCCAGAAAGTTGTCATCGTCGTATCGTCCTTAGTCCTATAGTCTATAGTCTTGTAGTCGTCAGTCCTGACTTCATTCGCTGATTCTACATTCGCTGATTCTACATTCGCCGATTCTTGCTTCTTGCTTCCTGCCCCTTGCTTCTTGAATGGTTTGAGCAAGAGCAAAAAGGCGATGGCCGCGGACAGGCGCAACACGCCCGACAGGCCAAAAGTCCAGTGGTAGCCGAGGGTGTCGATGACCAGGCCGCCGGCGAGTGGGGCGACGATGCTGGCGATGTTGGTGAGGGTGGCGTAGCTGGCCGAGGCTTGCGTACGCAGCTTTTGATCGGGCAATTCCAACAGCAGGTTGAAGCTGGCGACATTGAAACCGGCCCACAAGAAGCCGCTTTGCAGCGAGATGAAGACGACGTGCCACGGCTCGGTGACGAGCATCCACACGAATGGCATGTTGGGAATGATCAACCCGCACAGTGTCATTACCCAGCGCGAGCCGCGTTGATCGATCAGCCGTCCCCACACACGCTGGCCGATCAGGCTGGTGAGCGAGGTCACGGTGGTCAGCAGGCCGATGAGGCGCGTCGTCGATTGCAGCACTTCCTTTTGATAGACGGTGAAGTACGTCCCGGCGACCTGCACGCCGAAAGTCCAGAACATCATGATGATGGTGAAGTACAAGAAGGTGCGGTTACCGCGCAAAGCTCTCCAGAAGGAGGCGCGCTGTTGGTGCGCATCTGTGGCGAGCGGCTGCTCCGGGATGCGCGAATAGGCATACGAAGAGGTCAGGCCGACGACGAAGGCCAGCGCGAGGCTGACCTGGTAGCCGGGGATGCCGCCGATGCCGTCGATCAACTGCCCGGCCAGCGGCACGAGCAGCATCGAGGCGAGGGCCATGGCCATGTTGCGCGTCGAGAAGTAGCGCCCGCGATGTTGGAGGGGCACAACCTCGCCGGTCATCGACACCCAGGCCGGATGGAGCAGGTTGCCCAATCCCGCGCGCAAGGCGAAAAGCCCGATGACGATGTAGACGGCGGTATACCCGGTAAAGAACAACGGCGCGAGCGCCGCCAGCAGAATCAGCGAGCGGAGGAATGCCGAAACCCACACGATGAG
>DAOUAY010000589.1:0-5900 GCA_034432995.1 Anaerolineae bacterium
TCAGGATTTGTCGAACGCCGAGCAGGAACTGGTGTTTTTCACGCACGCCCTCGATGCGGCGGGGATGATCGCCGGACAGGATGACCGGCTGGACGGCCCGGCCTGGAGCTGGCAGACCGGGGACATGGTGGCGCAGATTCACCGCTTTGCGCTGTCACAGGATGCGACGCCGGGAACGCTCGACCTGGTCGTCGGTGTATACCGGCGATCGGATATGACCCGCCTGCCGGTGCGCGTCGACGAGACTGTGGTGGGCGACCTGATCCGATTGGCACCGCTAGAGGTGCGCGCGCCGTGAACGTCTCGTTCTAGATGAACCGCTCGAACCGATTTCATATGGTTCAGGAGAACAATCAGGTAATCAAAGCAAAGAATCCCCCCCTTTAATTCCCCCCAGAGGGGGGAAGACAATATGCCAGGCCAACATCTCCCCCCCTCTGGGGGGGACTAAGGGGATTTGCTATAGTTCCAGCAATACTAAGGGCAGCGAAGGCCAACATCTCCCCCCCTCTGGGGGGGACTAAGGGGGGGGACCTTTCACCTTGTCCCAATTCACAAATCGGAGTAGAATGGCGGCGTGATGACGACGAACGACGAAGCAAAATCCCGCTTTCTGCTGAAACCGGCCCGCCGGCTTCGGCGGTATGCACTCCCCGCCCTGGCGCTGGCAGTGCTGTGCGCCGCCTTCTTCTGGGATGCGCTGTGGCTGCCGGAAGGCTACGCGCTCGGCGGCAACGACTTGACCAACATGTTCGTGCCCTGGCTGCGCTTCGCCGTCACGACGGTGCAACAAGGGCGATTGCCGCTATGGAATCCCACCCTCTTTTCCGGCACGCCCTTCGTCGCCAACCCGCAACCCGGGCTGTTTTATCCTCCCACCTGGCTGGCCTTGTTGATGTCGCCCACACGCGCGCTGGCATTGAGTCTCGTATTTCACGTCTGGCTGGCCGGTATGGGGATGGTCGCCTGGCTGCGGTCAGAGGCGGCCTCCGAAACCGGAGCGTTCCTGGGCGCGGTCGTGTTCGCCTTCAGCGGGTACACGTTCGCCCGCATCCAGGCCGGGCACGTGGGGTTGTTCAACACAGGCGCGTGGCTGCCGCTGATTTTGTGGATGGGGAAGCGCGCAGTGGAACGTCGCTCGTGGCGCTGGGCGATCCTCGGCGGCGCCCCGGTGGGAATGGCGTTTCTGGCAGGGCACACCGCCACCTTCATCTACGTTGGACTGACGCTGGCGCTCTACCTGACGTTCTGCGCATGGCGTTCCGCGCTCGACCTGCGGGCGATGCTGAAAATTCTGCTGCCAACGCTGATCCTGATGACTGTCGTCGGCCTGGGATTGGGCGCGGTACAACTGCTGCCCCTCGCCGAACTGACCCTGCACTCCAACCGCCAATCGGTGGATTACGCCTTCGCCGCCCGTTTCTCTTGGCCGCCGGGCTACGTGCTGACGCTCCTCATCCCCAACTTCTTCGGCGAGCCGACGCGCACCGGCTACTGGGGCGACGGCGTTTACGACGAGGTCATCTTCTACATTGGACTGCTGCCGCTGCTGCTGGCGGCGCTGGGCGCGCAGACGCGCCACCGCCTGACGCCGTTTCTGGTCGCGCTGGGCCTGGGCGCGCTGCTGCTGGCGCTGGGACAATACGGCGTGCTGCATCCGCTGTTCTATCGCTTCGTGCCGCTGTTCCGCATCATGCGGGCGCCGGCGCGGGCCGGGTTCCTCTTTACGCTGGCCGCCGCCGCTCTGGCCGGCCTGACATTGACGACGCTCCACACTGCCGATGAGCGCGCGCGGCTTCTCGGCCCGCTAAAGTGGGGGTGGGTATGGCCGGTCGTCGGTGGGGCGCTGCTGCTGGCAATAGCCGGTTTCGCCGCCTTCGCCTGGGGGCGCGAGTCCAACCCGGCTGCGGGACGACTGTGGCACACGGCCAACCAGGTCGTGTTGTTCGCGCTGTTTCTCGTTCCGGCAATAGCCTGGCTGCGTCACGCCGGTTCGCCCGGTAAGCCCTTGCTGGCCGGCGCGGCGATTGCGCTGGCGTTGCTGGAGTTGTGGACGTTTGGCGGCAGCATCGCCAACGTGAAAAGCGCGCCGGAGAATGCCTACTGGCGCATCGTGGCGCAAGCGATCCCCGATCCACAGGCCGCGCGGGTGCTGCCCTGGGGCCTGGGCGACTTCGACCAGAATGGCGGGATGCCCTACGGCCTGCGCAGCATCACCGGCTACGACCCGCTGATGCTCGCGCGCTACCAGACCTTCATCCACTCGCGCAACGATCCCACCGCGCGCACGTTCGATCTGCTGAACGCCGGTTATCTGGTGACCACGGCCCAGCAAGCGTTCCCGGACACGCCCGAATCTCCCCGCTTGCTGCACGAGGAATCCGGCGTGTGGATTTACGAGCGGCCTTCCGCGCTTCCCCGCGCGTGGGTGACGACGCGGACGGAAGTGCTGGACGACGCCCGCATCCTCACCCGCATCCACGAGGCGGACTTCGACCCCCGCACGACGGCGTTGGTGGCGACCCCGACAGCGTGCGCCAGTAGCGGCAAGCCGGGACAGGCGGAGGTCATCCGCGACGACGGCAACCGCATCGCAGCGCGCGTGCAGGGCGGCGGCGGGCTGCTCGTCTTCAGCGAAGTAGACTATCCAGGCTGGCGCGCCTTCGTCGATGGGAACGCCGTCCCCCTGGTGCGCGCCGACTACGTGTTGCGCGCGCTCTGCGTCCCCGCAGGCGACCGCGAGGTCACACTCGTCTATGACCCGCCTCTGCTGAAGGCCGGCGCGCTCATCAGCGGCTTGACGGTGCTCCTTCTCGTCAGCCTCACCCTGGCTGAGGCGAAAAGATCGTTGGTTCGCCGAACCCCGCGCCAGGATCGATGAACGCACCACGCGAGGGCCTTGTGCATGCCCCAGACGACGCCGCGCCTGCTCCCGGTCTCAGCCGGTGGGAATGGGGCGCGCTGATCGTCATCCTGCTCGTTGCGGCGTTCCTGCGCTTCTATCGTCTCGACGCCATTCCGCCCGGCCTCACCCACGACGAAGCCGATTTCGTCTACGACGCCGTCACGGTTTACAACGGCGCGCGCCCGCTCTACATCGCCAAAGTCGGCTATCAAGCGGAGCCGTTCATGCACTATGCCAGCGCCCTGGTGATGACCCTCGCCGGGCCAAACCACCTGGCGGTGCGGCTGACCTCGGCGCTATTCGGGACGCTGTTGGTGGGATTGGTCTTCGCGTGGACGCGCATGACGTTTGGCCCGCCGGTCGCGCTAACCACAGCGGCTTTCCTGACCGTCGGCTACTGGGCCGTGGCGACCAGCCGCTTTGCGATCCGCGCCGAACCGACGGCCAGCCTCGCCACCCTCGCGGCGATCTTTTTCTGGCTCGGCATGGAACTACCTGGCGCGTCCCTCGCCCGGCAGAAGTGGTGGAATACAGTGTGGTGGATCGGCTTCACGTTGGCGATGGCGGCATCGATCTACGTCTACGAAGCGCCGCGCGTGACCTGGGCGGTCTACCCGGCGTTTGGTACGCTCCTGGCGATCGCGCAGCCGCGCCTGCTCCGCCGTCACGGCTGGAAACTGGCATTGGCGCTGATCGCAGCCGGTCTGCTGGCGCTGCCGCTGCTGACGCATCCTATGGCCTGGAACCGGGTCGGCCATTTGACCGGCCCGTTAGAGGCAGCTCGCAGCGGATCGTTTGGGCCGTTATTGAAAAACGTTCTCGCCGCGTTGGGGATGTTCGTCGTGCGCGGCGATCCCTTTATCACCTACAACATCCCCGGACGGCCCGTGTTCGACCCGCTCACGGGGGCGCTGTTTGTCATCGGCGTTACGCTCTGCCTGTGGCGCTGGCGGCGACCGGCAGCCGGGTTCAGCCTGCTGTGGTTGCTCATCGGCGCTGCGCCGGCCATGTTGAGCGAGCTGCACAGCGCGACCCTGCGCGCTATCGTGGCCCAGCCCGCGACTTACGTTTTCCCCGGTGTGGCGCTGGCCGAAGCGGTGGCATGGGTCATCCGGCGACGCCAAACCTGGGCGCGCGCGCTGCCGCCGGCGGCGCTGGCCGTAGTGCTCATTGGTGGAGGCGCGCTCACCTATCAAACGTATTTCATCCGTTGGGGACAAGCGTCGGAGACACGGGGAACCTACTTTAGCGATTTGTACCAGGCGTTGACCTATATCGATGCGCATCCTGTGGACCGGCCAACCATCGTCTCGGTCGCCTTCCCCACCCTGCCGCACGATCCATACGTGGCCTGGGTGATGCCGCGCCAAAACCCACCCGATCTGCGCTGGGTCGACGGGCGCAGAGCGCTCGTGCTGCCATCTGGGGCGTCAGCGCGGCTGGTGACGTTGTCACGCGCGCCGCTGGCGGCGGAGTTTGCGGAGGCGTTGGCTGGCGCGCAGACGGCGCACATCCCGGTCGAGGGAACCGGCAACGCCTTCGACGTCTCCGACTGGAATCCGGCGGCCACGCTGGATGCGCTGTACCCGGCTCACAGCACGGCAACCGCCGACGGGCTAAGCCTGCCGGTCAATTTCGGCGATGCGGCGGAATTGCTGGGGTATACGCTGGAGCCGGAGAGGATTGTCGCCGGTCAAACGTTGACGGTAACGACGGCCTGGCGCGTCATCGATCCGGCGCCGCTCGGACCGGTACCACCCGAGTATTATGGCTACGACGCCGCCATCTTTGTCCAACTGCTCGACGCGAACCGGCAAGTCGCTGCCCAGGAAGACCGGCTCGACGCGCCGGCATGGGATTGGCGGCCCGGCGAGGTCTTTATCCAGATGCACGTGCTCACATTGGGGAACGATCTGGCAGCCGGAAAGTACGATCTGGCGCTGGGATTGTACGCCCGTCCCGCCATCCGCCGCCTGCCGGTGCAGGTCGATGGAGTGGAACGGGGCGATGCCGTGATGCTCGCGACGGTAGAAGTCAGCAGCCGGTAAAAGCGTTAGCGCCCTGGCACGGCAATCGGGCCGAGGAGCACCCGCTCGTCGAGGTAATGCCCGTCGGGGGCGACCACCGGCAAACGCCCCGTTTCCGAATGAAACAGCCCCACCTGCAGCGGGTAACTGCCGGGCGGCGTATCCGGGAGCAGGGTGATCTGCCGGGTAACCGTCACCACGCTGCCGGGCGTCCAGGCCACGCCGCCGCCATCGTGACTGCCCCAGACGCGATACTCGGCGTCCAAAACCTGGGCGAAGATCGCATAGTCGTGACGAGGTTCGGCGAGGACTTGCCAGTAGAGTGTCGCCGTGAGCGTTTCTCCCCCGGCCAGGCGGCGCGGTTCGAGCGTGTAGCCCACAAAGGCGATCTCATTGATGAAGTTCGCAAAGTGCGCGTTCGGCCACTCGCCAGGCAGGGCTGCGATTTCCACCACACCGGCTTCAAGGCCTTGATCTAGAAATATGGCTTCGCCAACGCGCAGCGGCAAGCGGCCCCACTCCTGCTCATACAAACCCAAACGCACCATCGCCCGATTGGGCGTGTACGTCGATTCAGGCACATCGAGCCGGTAAGTATCGACGAACGCGCGACCGCTGCGCCAGGACGTCGTCGGAGCGCGCCCCAGGCCCGGCCAGGTATCGCGCTGCGTCACGACGGCGCCGATCTCGTCGATCAGGTGGATGTAGACGGCATACGGGCGCGCGGTGCGTTGCAGCGGTTCCCACGTCACCTGCACCCACATCGGTTCGCCAGGACGGACTTGCGCCGGGCTTGTTTCCACGGCCAACACGCGGGCGACATCACCGAATTCTACTGTCGGAACATCCTGCACCGGGTCAGCGACGGTCGCGCGCGGCGGATACCGTACAGCAGGCCAAAGGTATCCGCCCAGCGCGATGCCGGACAAGAGCGCCATCAACGCCATCACGAGCGCAGCCGTCCGCGC
>DAOUAY010000590.1:0-1529 GCA_034432995.1 Anaerolineae bacterium
TCGTGGATCAGATCGGCGACGTCGGGGTTGTTTTTCTTGAAGAGGTCGATACCCGTCTGGCGAACATCATCGATCCACACCGTGATAGGCGCGTTGTCATCGTAGACCGGGGCTTTCGGCACAGCCGTGACCTCGACTTCCTTGACGACTTCCTTCGTCACTTGCACTTTCACTTCTTTGACCTGCGGCGTGCCTTCCACCACCACGGTCTGTTTCTCAGTGACCACGCGGGTCACTTCCACCACAGAGGGCGCTCCTCCACAGGCCGCCAACAAGGCGGTTAGCACCAGCAGTACGCTTGTGACCTTGAGTGTTTTCATGTCCTCCTCCTGAGAATGTGAGTGTTGACTGCATACGGTTTGCCACAAATCTGACGCTCGAGTATTTGCTATTTAAGCACCTTCTTTTGTATCACCCAGGGCCACCCTGTCGAGAGCCGCCCCACAACTCTGCCGAATGACCAGATGCGTGGGCAAAATGAGTCTCTGAGGTTCTTGATTGGGATCGGCGATCCGCCGCAGCAGGATGCGCGTGGCTTGGGCGCCTATCTCGTGGATGGACTGGGAGACGGTGGTCAAAGGGATCTCCATTTGAGCAGCAACGTCCGTATCGTCGAAGCCTACGAGGGCGAGCTGCTGGGGAATGCGCAGGCTCAACTCCCGGCAAGCTCGCGCGACCTTGACAGCCAGGTAGTCATTGAGCGTTACCACTGCCGTCGGCCGATGGGGCCCGGAAAGGAACTCCATCAACGAAGTCAGGTTCTCGGAGGGGTACTCCTCCAGTTGACACACGAGATCGGGCGAAGGTTCAATGCCCCATTCTCGGAGCACTTGCTGATATCCCAGAAGGCGTCCTGCCTGCCCGGCATGGTCCACATCCCAGGTCACAAAGCCGACGCGGGAATGGCCCAAGCGCAGAAGGTGCTGTACTGCCATCAGCATGCCGCCGTAACCATCCGAAGTCACATAGTTCAGATTCAGCCCTCGGATGTAGCGGTCGACAGCGACCACGGGGAAACCCTCGGCGAGGAGTTGAAGCAGAGCCGGGTCCTGATACAAGGCATCCACAGGAAAAAGCAATATCCCGGCCACACCGTATCTCCGAGCCGCTCGAAGCGCCTCACTCTGAAGGTCGCGGCTCGATTCAACGTGCCGGAAAAGCACATGCGCCCCCCGCTCGCGCGCGGCTGCTTCGACACCCAAGAGCATGGCTGGGACATAGCCATCGCGGCAATGAGGCACAATGAACGCGATAGGAGCGCCGTTGGTGTGGTCAACAGCCACTTCCCTTTTGCAGACAAAAGTGCCCCGTCCGCGCTCCCGACGGATCAAACCGTCCTGCTCCAAAGCAGCCAACGCCTGGCGTATGGTCCCACGGGCTACCTGAAATCGCTCAACGAGCTCCATCTCCCCGTAGAACTCACTTTCCTCCTGATATGGCTTCTCCAGGATCTCGGCGCGCAGAATATCGCGTACTTGCAAATACAGAGGCACTGCCCCATTATGGTCCAGCATTAGCTTACCTCTTTG
>DAOUAY010000591.1:0-4928 GCA_034432995.1 Anaerolineae bacterium
GGAGTGCAATGGATACGCAAACAGTCAAGCAGGAAGAGCAGGTTATGGTCGTCGAGGAAGCGCAGCGCAGCGAGCATTTGTGGGAACACTTCCCGGAGCCGTGTGGGTGGCCCGCGCGTTGGGACGGCTTTGCGTTGGAGCAGTCGGCGCGGCGCAGCGGGCTCAACACGCAGTATCCTATCGAGCCTCAGGACCGTTAGGGGGCGTGGATTGAGAGGGCACACACTAGCAGAAAAACTCATCGCGTCCCATGTGCCCGGCAGTGCGGGCGTGTGTCCCGGTGACCTCGTCGAGGTCAGCGTGGACGTGGTGCTGGCGAATGACATCACCGCGCCGATTTCGCTGCGCGAGTTCGAGAGCCTGGGCGTGGCGCGCGTCTTCGACCCGGAGAAGGTCGTGCTCGTCGCCGACCACTTTGCGCCGAACAAGGACATCAAGTCCGCCGAGCAGTGCAAGGCGATGCGCGAGTTCGCCCGCGCGCAGGGGATCGTCAATCACTACGACGTAGGCCGCATGGGCATCGAACACGTGTTGCTGCACGAGCAGGGCCTCGTGCAGCCGGGCGACGTAGTGGTGGGGGCGGATTCGCACACCTGCACCTACGGCGCGCTGGGCGCTTTTGCCACCGGCATGGGATCGACGGACATCGCCGTAGCGATGGCGACCGGCAGCATCTGGATGCGCGTGCCGGAGACGATCCGCTTCGAGTACACGGGAACGTTGCAACCCTGGGTGGGCGGCAAGGACTTGATCCTCTACACGATTGGGCAGATCGGCGTGAGCGGCGCGCTGTACATGGCGATGGAGTTCGCCGGGCCGGTGGTGGACACGCTGCCGATGGCCGACCGCTTCACGATGTCCAATATGGCAATCGAGGCGGGGGGCAAGGCCGGGTTGTTCGCGGTGGACGACGCCACGCGCGAGTATGTCGCCGGGCGCGCCAAACGCGAGTATCAGGTCTACGCTTCGGATGCGGACGCGGTCTACACACGGGTCGTTACGATTGACGTGAGCAATATGGCGCCGCAAGTCTCGTTCCCGCATCTGCCGGAAAACGCGAAACCGGTGAGCGAAGCGCAGGGCGTGAAAATCGATCAGGCCGTGATCGGCTCCTGCACCAACGGGCGGTTGGAGGACTTGCGCGTGGCGGCGCAGATTTTGACAGGCCGCAAAGTCCACCCGGACGTGCGCTGCATCGTCATCCCCGGCACGCAGCAGGTTTACCTGGACGCGCTGCGCGAGGGGCTGGTGGAGGCGTTCATCGAAGCCGGGGCCGTGGTGAGCACGCCGACGTGCGGGCCGTGCCTGGGGGGGCACATGGGCATCCTGGCCGCGGGTGAGCGCGCCGTCAGTACGACGAATCGCAACTTCCGGGGTCGCATGGGTCATCCCGACAGTGAAGTCTATCTGAGCAATCCGGCGGTCGCGGCGGCGTCGGCGATTGCGGGGAGCATCGTGCATCCAGACGAGGTTATCTAAAGAGGCAAGAGGCAAGAGGCAAGAATGGAAATCCTGCATCCTGCATCTTGCATCCTGCATCTTGCATCCTGCATCTTGCATCTTGCATCCTGCACCCTGCATCTTGCATCCTGCATCATTAAGGAGCTATTTATGGCATTAAGCGGTCAGGTTTGGAAGTACGGCGACAACGTGGACACCGACGCGATCATTCCGGCGCGGTATTTGAATATGTCCACGGCGGAGGAGCTGGCGCGGCACTGCATGGAGGACATCGACACGAGCTTCGTGGGCGCGGTGCAGCAAGGCGATATTATCGTTGGAGGGGAGAACTTCGGGTGCGGGTCGTCGCGGGAGCATGCGCCGCTGGCGATCAAGGGGGCGGGCGTGTCGTGCGTCATCGCGGAGAGCTTTGCGCGCATTTTCTACCGCAACGCGATCAACATCGGCCTGCCGATTCTGGCCTGCCCGGAGGCCGTCGCCGGCGCGCAGAAGGGGGATGCGCTCACGGTGGATTTGGAGGCGGGGACGATTACCAATGCCCGCACGGGACAAGTTTATCACACCTCGCCGTTCCCGCCGTTCATTATGAACATTATCGAGGCGGGCGGATTAATTCCTTACACACGAGAAAGAATCAAGTCGTCGTTATAATGCCTGGCGCGGCGTTCCGATGGGTGGATGCCAACCGGCAGCGACCCAAAGGCGCCGCGCGTTCATGATACGGGGATTGTTCATTTTCAACGCGGCAACCGTTGCGCGACCGCAAGCGGTGAGGCCAATAATCTGGACGCCGTCGGCGCTCCAAATGAAATGGTCGGCCCAATTCTGCGCGCGGGGATTGAACAGCGGTGTGACTTCGCCGGTTTCGGAGTCTATAGCCTCAGTCTGATCGCCTTTGTAGACGTTGCAAGAGGCGCAGGCGCGACATAAGTTCGTCTGTTCAGTCGCGCCAAGCTGCGAGCGGGGTTGAATGTGGTCGGCTTCGAGCGGGATGCCGGTGACTCGTTCGGAAGCGCCGCAATATTCGCACCACTCGCCAAGCGTTTCCAGCCAACGGCGTAAGGCTTGAGGGATTGCGCCACGGCTCATGAGACAGGCGGCAGTTCGTTGTAATCGGGAATGGGATGCCCGCGCTGCGCCAGGATGGCGTAGGCTTGCGCCCGGCGCAGGATCGAACGCTCGTATTGGGCTAACAGGCGCATCTGTTCTTTCTCTTCGCTTGGCGTCAGCGGGCGTTCGTCGCTGATCTCGTTCAACGTCGAGAGTCGCGCTTGCATTGCAGGTGTGAATGTGGGTTGGGTCGCTGCGTAGAGTTTTTCGTCGCTGAACCACATCATGCCGGATAGCTCGTCGGCCAAAGCATCGGATAAATCCGGCGACGGCGGCAGTAGCGCAGCGAGCGTCGAGGCAACCACGTCGTTCACCGGGCGGCGGATTTTGGCGGAAGTGCGTTCCAGCCGCCGGTAAAGGGGTTCGGGAATCATAACGGGAACCATACGTGTTGTCATTTCTTTCGCTCCTTATCGATTTTCATTATAGCACAGACTGACGTCGAAGTACACAGAGGAATAGTATGACGCAATCACAAATCTGGCTCTACGATACGACGCTGCGCGACGGCACGCAGGCTGAGGGGATTTCGCTTTCGGTCGAAGACAAGCTGAAGGTCACGCGGCTGTTGGACGATCTCGGCGTGCATTACATCGAGGGGGGCTGGCCGGGATCGAATCCGAAGGATATGGCTTATTTCGAGCGGGTGCGCGATGTGGACTTGCAGCACGCAAAGATTACGGCGTTCGGCAGCACGTGCCGCGTGGGCGCGCAGCCGCAGGATGACGCGAACATCCAGGCGCTGATGGACGCTGGAACGCCCGTCGTGGCGCTCGTGGGCAAAAGCTGGATGTTGCACGTCACCGATGTGTTGCGCGCGACGCCGGAGGAAAATCTGCGCATCATCCGCGAGAGTGTGGCGTACCTCAAGGCGCAGGGGAAAGAGGTCGTCTATGACGCCGAACACTTCTTCGATGGCTTCAAGGACAATGCCGACTATGCGCTTGATACGCTACGCGCTGCTGTTGCCGGCGGGGCGGACGTTCTGGTCCTTTGCGACACGAATGGCGGCGCGATGCCGTGGGAGATTGCCGAAATCGTCGGGGAGGTTGTAGGTTGGCGGACCAACCTCATGCACTTCCCCGACGTTGCGTTAGGTATCCATACGCACAATGACGGCGGTGTGGCGGACGCCAGCGCATTGGCGGCGGTGCGCGCAGGTGTTGTCCACGTGCAGGGGACGCTCAATGGGTACGGCGAGCGCTGCGGCAACGCGAATCTGTGCACGCTCATCCCGAATTTCGAGTTGAAGATGGGCTTGCGGGCGCTGCCGGAGGGCAATCTGGCGAATCTGACGCGGACGGCGCACGCGGCGGCCTCTATCGCCAACCAGTCGCCGTATCGCCACGCGCCCTACGTGGGACGGAGCGCCTTCGCGCACAAGGGCGGCATTCACGTCGCGGCGCTGCGGCGCAATCCGAGCAGTTACCAGCACGTAAATCCCGATTGGGTGGGTAACACGTCGCGGGTCGTCGTTTCGGAGCTTGCGGGCAAGGGCAACCTGTTGAGCAAGGCCGAAGAGGCCGGCATCCCCCCTGAAGAATTGCATAATCTGCCGGACGTCTTGCAGCGGATCAAGGCGCTGGAACACAAGGGCTTTACCTTCGAAGGGGCGGATGCGTCGGTGGAGATGATGTTGTACCGCTCGCGCGAAGGCTACAAACCGCCGTTCGAGATGATCGATTTCATGGTGGTTGTCGAACACCGCGAAAGGCGCGGCCTGTTCGCCGAGGCGACGATGAAGGTGCGAGTGGGCGATCAGATCTTCCACACGGCGGCGGAGGGCAACGGCCCGGTCAACGCGCTGGATGCGGCGCTGCGCAAGGCGCTCGTGCCGGTTTATCCGCGTCTGGCGGACTTCGATCTGGCCGATTACAAGGTTCACATTCTCGACGGCGACGCAGGCACGGCGGCGACGACGCGCGTGCTCATCGACGTGCAGAACGGCTCGAAGCGTTGGAGCACCGTCGGCGCGTCGGCGAACATCATCGAGGCCAGTTGGTACGCGCTGGCGGACGCTGTAGAGTACGGGTTGATGATTCTGTCGAAAGGGTGATCGGGGCTTCCATTTACCGAAAACTGTATTACAATGAATATACAATAGCCATACAAAGCTGTAGTAGGAGGCAAACAATGGTAAAGGAAGCCGTCGTATCCGCCCGGGTTGACCCGGAATTGAAAACGAATGTCGAGCAGGTCTTCAAGGCATTGGGATTATCGACCACGCAGGCGATTACACTGTTTTTCAAGCAAGTCGAATTTTGGAACGGGTTGCCTTTTGAGGTCAAGATTCCGAATCAGGACACGGTGCAGGCATTGGAAGAGGCCCGCGCCCGTCAGAATCTGGTGACCTTCAA